>NZ_JAWOTH010000001.1:0-473884 GCF_033338745.1 Vibrio sp. Vb1026 | reverse complement strand
CAACAGCAACAGCAACAGCAACAGCAACAGCAACAGCAACAGCAACAGCAACAGCAACAGCAACAGCAACAGCAACAGCAACAAAAGTCTCAAAACGAAGGGAAAGAAGCGCAAGGACAACAGTCACAAAATCAGCAAGATTCTGAAAATAAAAAAGAAAAACAAAAAACGGAACAACATCAACCGCAACGAGATGACAAGCAAGTGAAGGATCAAGGTGAACCAATACAGGCTAAAGCGCATCCCGAAAAAATGCATCAGGATGATCCTGAGTTCCGTCGACTAGAAGCAGTAGAAAGTGCTCGCGACCCAAGCTTTTTGATCCGTGCGCAAATGCAACTTCAAGCGCAACAAAAACAACCTCCACAACAATCTCAAAAGGAGTGGTAAGCCTGTGATGAACAAAGGCGTAAAACTGGTCTTTATTTTTGTGGCCAGCCTAATATCCAGTTTCTCGGTGATGGCACAGACACTTCAAGCTAGTGTGAATAAAACACAAGTAGCCAAGAATGAAGTGATTAACCTCAGAATCATTTCAGATACTGAGCTCAGCTCAGACTCAATCGACTTCAATGTTCTAGAGAAAGACTTCTTCTTGGGTCAACCTCGTTATGGCCGCTCTAGCAATAACATTAACGGAAGAAAATCAGTGCGTACCGAGTGGAGTATCTCAATTGCACCAATGAAAGAAGGTGTTCTGACTATTCCAAGTTTTTCCGCTGATGGCATGAAAACGGAGCCGATCAAACTACGTGTCAACGCGAGCCAAACAGACCCCAATCTTGATGATCTATTTAGCTTCAATATTACGGTCGACAACAGTACGCTCTACCCTCAGCAATCTGCAACATTACGTATACAACTTCTAATTAAAGCGGACACTCGACGCCTAGATAACCCGCAAATAGTACCTCCGCAGATTGAAGGCATGAAGCTTGAGGCACTGGGTGGCTTACAACAAAGACAGAAGATCTTAAATGGGTTAGAAGTAGCGGTCATAGAGCAGTCGTTTCGCTTAACGGCAAATCAACCAGGCACTTATACCTTGATAGGTCCTAAACTGACCGGTTCTTATATTTATGGCGACAGCTTGACGGGCTCAACCAAAATAATGCCTATCAACACCAAAGCGGAACGCATGCCAATCACGGTCAAACCGATTCCGAGCGAATTTAAAGGTGAATGGCTTCCTGCTTCAGCGTTAGAAATGACACAGAGCTGGCAAGACGATCAAGGTAATCTATTGTCGACTAACGCAATCAACACAGTAAAACAAGGCTCTTCACTCACTCGAACCATTCAAGTTAAGGCTCGCGGTACACAAGCCGAATATCTGCCACGAGTCAATATTAGTTACCCGAGTTCACTGCGCGTGTATCCCGAACAACCTAAGTTAGATAGCGCGAGAGATGGCACCGTTACCATGACGGTGAAGCAAGTCATTATTCCTACAGAGGCCGGGAAATATACCTTACCAGGATACGACTTGAACTGGTGGGACAGTCAAAATGATGAAGCGAAGAAAACAACGTTACCAGAGCTAACATTAGACGTAGAGAAAAATGACACTGGGCTAATCACGTTGCCGGAATCGCCTCTTTCAGCGCCTTTAGTGTCAGCCCCTAGTCCTGAATCAAGCGGCGATGTAAACAGTCTCTGGCGAACATTAACCTTTGTTTTCTTAGGGCTTTGGATAATGACATTGGGAATCGCTATTTGGGCATGGAAAAAGCGGTCAATAACAGCGAGTGGAACGGTTTCAAATACTGAACAACCACTTTGCATCGACGCGCTAAAAAAAGTCATCGAAGAGGGCGATGCTGCGAAAATTGAACGCTCTGTAAATGAGTATTTAACCACTCATCAAGACAGGTTAAACCCTGGTGACGTACAAGCAATTAAGCAAGAGCTTAATGCCATGAATCAAGCGTATTTTAGTGCCAACCAACAACCTTGGAGCCCTGATTCGCTGCTAGCGAAAATTCAAAACCTTGGCAAAGCAAACGTAACGAAAACCGACCACCAACTCGAAAAGCTATAAATAACTAGATAACAATGGCAGCTCTCATGAGCTGCCCATTCTCTTATCCGGCCAAATTTGCTTTAGCGGTTTTATCTAGAGCACCAACCGCCGCCCCTTCCCTATCAAGTTGCTCTTATGAACATAACTCACTCAACAAACACTTGGGGCTCGTATTCGTATCGCCTTACACAATTTCGCCCATGATTCTTCGCTTGATAGAGTGCCTTATCCGACAACTGATATAAATGGTCGAAATTAAAGTCTTTGCCTTTCGCTTTATAACAGGAGTAACCGACTGAAACGGTAAGTAACTCCCCTTCTGGGTTATGTCGATGCTTTATCCCCTCGCCCTCGATGCACTGACGAATGCACTCTGCTCTCAGTCGGGCCTCCTCTTGCTCAGAACCAATCATGAGCAATGCAAACTCCTCACCTCCGATACGGCAAAAAACTTCATCTTCACCTTTGGTATGATGATCCAAGATATAGCCAATTCGCATCAATGCGATATCGCCTTCGAGATGACCATAGTGATTATTGAATAAGCCAAAATGGTCAATATCAATCAGGATCAGGCCAAACGACATGTCGTCTTCACACTCTAGGGCACAATATTTTTGCATCACATGTTCTAACATGCGGCGATTACCAAGACGCGTCAAAGGATCGAGCTTAGAAAGTACCTCAAGCTGTCGATTGGCTTCCTCCAACTCTTTTGTTCGGTTCTGAACCTCCAGCTCTAAGTTTTCGTTTAATTCGCGAATCGCCTCTTGAGCTTGAGTACGTTGCAATACTTCAGCTAAGCTGGACGCGAACATACGAATCACTTCACGTAACTGAGAAGTTAACGGCGCACGTGTCAGCAAATTATCAACAGCGATAAAGGCGATAGGACCACTGCTATTTGAAGTCAATACCGTCATCGCAGCCCAACCAAAGCCAACAATATTACAGTCATGATAAATAGGCACTGATTCTTCAAATGCGACTTCGTTTGGCATTGAGCGAGCCAGATTTATAAGAGAGAAATCTTGGGTTTCGCCAAAGAAGTAAGATTCATCCACCACGTTACCTTGAATATCGGTACCCCACGTTCCTTGCATGTAAGAGCAATTTTCATCAGTTAAAAACACCGCCATTCGATCAATACCAAGATTTTTAATGGCGAAAGTGACGGCCGATTTGCATACTCCACTGACAGAAGTGCAACGTGATAACTCAACCATGCTTGAATGCAACATGCGTACGTTTTGTTCTTGGCGCTTACGAATGTAAATTTGAGAGAAAAGTGAACCAAACGAGTCCAACATCTGTTTTTGATATGCCGTTATCGGCTTACGATGAATAAAGTTATCTAGCGCGAACCACCCAAACGGTTCATTGCCATCGCGTAAAATCAACATCGCATTCCAGCCCTGCCCAATGACCTTGCCTGCTGTGTATATTGGCGCGTCTTCTACAATCACTAAGTTGCTCTCGAGGCTAGATAACGCGGTGATATACTCCTCGCTAAGTTGGTGTAAATCGTATTGTGTGTGAAATTCATCAATCGTAATTCCTGACTCATCCGTGCCGTATGTACCACTGAAGCTGCGCTTTTTCATATCGAGAAGCATCAGTGTAGAGCGATCAAACCCAAGTCGTTCACGTAACGCTTCGACGGCTTTGTAGTACAAGTCCTTTAAAGAATCAGGATTAGAGGTTTCGAGTGCAACTTGCTGAACTAACTTCATATTTTCGATAAAGCGCTCGCGTTGGCTAATCTCATCAACATATTGCGCTTCACGAATATCTCTGTGCCTGATCTCTTTCGAGGCATTTTTTTCAGCACGAATACATTGCCAACGCGCCGCTGCGAGTTGCATTGCGTCGTAACTTTCTTCATAGATATTATGTGCTGTGCGAGCATGTACAGATTGAATCAGTAGGTAGGTACGTTTGATAGGCGTGTTGTCGAGCATCATGATGTAACTATCACCGCCTAAATCTCGGGTGTGATTCCAGTTACAAGTGTTGATCGCCAGAGGTATGATGCTTTCAGAGGTATCAAACTGACTTGCCCACTCCCAGAATGTCTCAGGATAGTTTTGGGTTGGGTAAAGCTCTCCGCGAGAGAAGCTCATCGAATGACGAGGGTTAATTGAAGGATCTTCAAAAATAGCGAGGGCTTGAGGGGAGAACAGACTCTCTAAATGATCAAAGATTGCCTCCGCTAGCAACCGATGGTCCCTCGTTGAAGACACTTTTCTTGTAAAACTTCTTAAACTCACCCTACCAACCTAATCTACTTTTTTATCCTCGATAAAAAACTACTTAGGCCATGATATGCAATCAATACGTTCAAATTTGAGCTGTTAAGTCATTCGCAAAATTATCAGACTTAGTGTTACATTCGAGAGCTCTTCAGCACTTTTAAAGCCATGTTTCACATAAGTTACATGCTTTATAAACTGGGGAGGAAAGTTGTACTTATTTACAAGATTTTTGTGTTGGTAGATGTTTTAAGCCTACGACTTAAAAAGAAAAAGGCCCCTCATCAAGAGGGGCAAAGTTACCATCGCTTATAGTTATTTAGTTATGCTTGTAAATACGGTGGATTAACCGAAATCACCATTTACGTAGCCTTGAGTACGGTCGTCTTGAGGGTTGCTAAAGATCACTTGCGTATCGTTGTGCTCAACCAGTTCACCCATTAGGAAAAACGCAGTGCGGTCAGAGATACGACGCGCCTGTTGCATTGAGTGAGTCACGATAACGATGGTGTAGTTCTTCTTTAGCTCTTCCATCAGTTCTTCGATTTTGTGTGTCGCAATTGGGTCAAGTGCCGACGTTGGCTCATCCATCAGAATCACATCCGGCTCCATCGCGATTGTACGTGCAATACATAAACGTTGCTGCTGACCACCAGAAAGACCGAATGCGTGTGATTTAAGGCGATCTTTCACCTCATCCCAAAGTGCAGCACCGCGCAGCGAACGCTCTACCACTTCATCAATTGTCTTTTTGTCTTTGATACCTTGAGCACGTAAGCCGTAAGCCACGTTCTCGTAAATGCTCATCGGGAATGGGTTTGGCTTTTGGAATACCATGCCTACTTTGATGCGAAGGTCAGCAACATCAATGTTGCCGTAAATATCTTCGCCGTCCATCGCCAATTTACCTGTAATTTTCACGCCTTCGATTAGATCATTCATTCGGTTCAAACAGCGTAGAAGCGTTGATTTTCCGCAACCTGACGGGCCGATAAGTGCAGTTACTTGGCGAACTGGAATTGGTAAGTTGATCGATTTCAGTGCTTGGTTGTCACCGTAGAATAGGTCTAGGTTTTCAATATCAAATTTGTTCATTGTCTTAATCTCTTAATTCTTGAATTCGTGTCTTTTAACGTGCGTTCTTAATTAGTGTTGTTAGTAAGTTGCGGTGTTAAAACGTCTAGCAATCAGTTTCGTTACCATGTTGATCAAGAGAACAACTACGATAAGCACTGTTGCCGTACCGTAAGCCTGATTCCATTCTTCAACGGTAAACAGTTCGGTAGTCAGTTTGTATAGGTGAACGGTTAGCGTACGACCTGAATCCAATAAAGAATCAGGAATACGTGCAACCATACCTGCTGTCAGGAATACTGGAGCAGACTCACCAATGACACGACCAATACTTAGAATGACCGAGGTTAAGATACCTGGCATTGCGCTCGGAAGAATCAAACGCCAGATAGTGTAAATCTTAGAAGCACCGAGGCCATAAGAGCCTTCACGGTACGTTTGTGGTACTGCCATCAACGCTTCTTCCGTTGTACGGATGATAACTGGCAGGATTAGGATACTTAGCGTCAATGCACCCGACAGAATCGAGAAGCCAAGGCCAAGAATCGCCACGAAGAAAGTCATACCAAACAGGCCGAAAATGATCGACGGGATACCCGCCAATGACTCGGTACAGAATCGGATGATTTTCACCAAACGACTGCCCACTTTCGCGTATTCGGTCAAGTAGATTGCCGTCATGATACCGAGTGGCGCTGCCACTGCGATAGAAGCGATAACCATGTAAATGGTCGCCACAATCATTGGGAAGATACCGTGCTCTTCACCTGTGCGCGTATAGTTATCAGTAATGAAGTTCCAATCTACGTGTTGTAGACCGTTTGATAGGATGTACCAGATAATCCAGAACAAAAAACCTACCGTTAGTGCTGCCGAGATCCAGACAAATGCGTTAAAGACATTATCTTTGAACTGGCGTGCTTTTTTTAGTTTTGCGCGATCCATAATAGTCACCTTTAACGAGCGATTACTTCGCTTTTTCTCGGTTTAGGTACAGTAGTACAGCGTTCAACGACATGATGAAGACCAGAAGTACTACACCTGTAGCGTAAAGTGCGTTCGCGTGAACACCACTTGCGTAAGACATTTCAATAGCGATGTTTGCAGTTAGTGTACGAGCCGAATCAAGGATGCCTTCTGGCATTGCCGGCGCGTTACCCATAACCATGATAATCGCCATGGTCTCACCCAATGCACGACCGATACCCAGTATCACACCTGTCATGATGCCTGAGCGAGCCGCTGGAACGAGCAACTTAAAGATGGTGTAGATTTTCGATGCGCCCAGTGCCAAAGAACCTTCTTTATAAGTACGAGGGACAGCGCGGATAGACGTTTCAGAAACCGTAATTACTGTTGGTAGAATCATCACACCAAGAACAATAATACCGGCCAAGATAGTGTTACCTGCAGGTACATCAAATACTTTCTGAATCAATGGAACGATAATAACCAGACCGAAGAAACCGTAGACCACTGAAGGAATACCGGCTAGCAGCTCAACCGCTGGACGGATGATGTCTGCTAATCGCTTTGGTGCGATTTCAGCGATAAAAATGGCGGTCAGAACACCAATTGGAACCCCAACAATGACAGCACCAGCCGTCGATACGATAGATGCCACAATCATGGTGGCGACACCGTAAAGCGCAGGTGGTAACCAGTTTTGTCCTAAGACAATGCCCGATACGCCTGCTTCTTGGAATGCCGGAATACTCTCTCGAACGATGAAGTATGCAATAACGGCTAATGAAACAATGCCGATTACGGCACTCGTTAGGAACAAGCCGTGGAAGATGCGCTCTTTCCAGTCTACACGACGCTTCTCGCGTAGGCCTGACTTGCTGATAGCTCTAGCGTCAGTATTCATAAGCTTTTCACTATTTGTTGCGATGGTCATTTAAAAATCTCACGGTTCTGGGCAATGCCGTTGAACACAATGGATAGAAAAGGCTCAGCCCGAAACGTTGGGCTGAGCAAACTTTAGAGTCCCGATGGGATTAGTTAACTGAGATGTAACCTTTTTGGTCAACTAGCGCTTGCGCTTCGTCAGTTAGCATCCAGTCTAGGAATTTTTGCGTTTCTGTTGATGGCTTGCCTTCTTTGTAAAGAACAAGGAATGGACGCGCTACTTTGTAAGAACCGTTTTTAACGTTAGCTACCGTTGCATCAACGCCGTCGATTGCTAGCGCATTAACAGTGTTGTCTACAGTACCAAGAGAAATGTAACCGATTGCGTATGGGTTAGATGCAACCATTGTTTTCAGTGCGCCGTTACCGTTCGCAACTTGAGCACGTTGAGAGATAGCTGATACCTTCTTACCAGAAATCTTCATTTTTAGAGACATGATGTCTTCAAATGCGCCACGAGTACCAGAAGCTGTGTCACGAGTAATGGCTACGATTGGCTTGTCTGCACCACCGACCTCTTTCCAGTTTGATACTTCGCCTTTGTAGATTGCAGTCACTTGCTCGGCTGTTAGACCTGGCAGTTTGTTTTGTGGGTTAACAACCACTGCAATACCATCACGAGCAACCACTTCTTCGATTAGTGTTGATTCTTTTTCAGAGTCTTTTAGATTACGAGAAGACATACCAAGGTCTGCTGAACCATTTTTCGCTGCTTTTACACCAGCTGAAGAACCAGGACCTTGAACTTCGATAAATACGTTAGGGTTCTTCTTCATGTACGTTTCAGAGAAAACTTCCATCAGTGGAGTTACGCTGCTAGAACCCACTGCAGAGATAGTTTCTTTAGCAGAAACAGGAGTCACTGCCATTGCGCCTAGAAGTGCGATTGCACCGATTACTGTCTTTTTCATCACAATTTCCTTAAGTGGCTTTATTGCCGTTGTGTTTCACTTGAACGGTGCTCACTTTAGAATTTGAATATGACAGTTGTGTTTCACTTAGTTGAACCCTCTATGACACGTTGTCATTTCTAACTATTAATTCCGCGACTTATCCCTCTCTCAATTTGAACGTAACGTTTTTATAACGTTGCCTCATGTTCAAGATGATAACCCCATCGATTTTGGTACATTTCATAACAATTAGATATGAGTAACTCATTGATTTGGCAAATGTAACAATTAAAATCGAAATGCTTACTTATAAAAAAGATAATAATCAAACCGATAGAGGGTCAATCTCATGCGTCAATTTCTTAGTACGCTTTCTATTAAACTTCAGGTTTTTCTGCCTGTTCTATTCACAGTTATATTACTCATCATTGGACTGAGTGTCGGAATCGGTAAACTCGATCAAGCATTCAATAAGGTTTCGGCTTCCACCCATAAGCTAATCATTCACAAAGAGGAACTTAGCGGCATCGTAGACAACACTTACGCCATGCGCATCAAAGCCATTTATAGTCTATTTAGAGCCGAAGATGTTCAGTCTCTCAACCAAGAGCTTTCTGAGCGACAAAACAAAAACCGCGATTTTCTTAACTCCATCGACAATCTCCCTGGCGTTCAAAATGAAGTCAATGCTATGCGTAAGGCCATGAATCACTATGTTGATTTCACTCGCGTTACCATGACACTTCTGATTACACCACCTCTGATTTCAATCAAAAGTACGAATCTGCAATGGCTGAGTATCGATTAGCTGGCGAAGCGATGATCAACGCCATCGACAAACTATCTAAACAATTGAATCAAATCGTCACCGATGAAGTCGAAACGAATGGCGAACAACATTCAACCACGCTAACTTACAGCGCCGTCTCGCTTGCGGTGATCTTGAGTGCCGCTTCACTTATTAGTTGGGTACTCGCCAGCTACATCGTTGCGCCGATTCGTAACCTTCAAGTAACGATGCAGGAAGTCGCGAAGGGAAACCTACTAGTTAAGGCCGAAGCCATCGGGAAAAACGAAGTGTCTCAGCTGGCTCGAGATGTAAACCAGACCATAGAAAAACTACGTGAAACTGTAAGCGCATTGGTTCGCATTAGTGAAGATGTGGCATCAGCATCAACCGAGTTAGCAACTGTTATGACTCAAAGCAGCGTCAACTCGGATCAAGAAAAGCAAGAAGTTGAGCAAGTAGCCTCGGCGATCAATCAGCTAGAGTCGAGCGCAGCTGAAGTATCGACCAATGCACAAGAAGCCGATAGTGCATCAAATCAAGCACGTACGTTAACCTCACAAAGTATAAGCATGTTTGGGGAAAGTACTCGCGCAAGTGAAAAGATGGCGGAACAACTTAACGAAGCCGCTGCCGTCGTGACTTCGCTAAAAGATCAATCAGAACACATTGGTCGCGTGATCGAAGTGATTGAAGGTATTTCTGAGCAAACGAATCTACTTGCACTGAATGCAGCGATTGAAGCTGCACGAGCGGGCGAAAGTGGCCGAGGCTTTGCGGTAGTGGCCGATGAAGTACGTATGCTGGCAGCGCGAACTCAGGAGTCCACCAAAGAGATCCAAACCATTATAGAAGAGCTACAGCAACAATCTGGTCACGCAAATGAAAGTATGCATTCCAGCTTAGCCATGTTGTCAGACAACCAAGCTCTGACACAAGAAGTTAGCCAATCACTTGCTAATATCAGTAATGCTATCGCCGATCTGAACTCAATCAACACTCAAGTTGCAACCGCATCAGAAGAGCAGAAACAGGTCACGGCTGATATCAACAACAACTTAACGAACATCTATGAACTAGTGAGCCAGAACGTCACTGGCATTACGCAATCCGCTGCTGCCGCTCAAGAGTTGTCTGGTTTAGCAGAAAATCAAAAACATCAACTTAAGCAGTTCCAAGTTTAAATACTCTGCTCAACACGATAAGTTCCAAAGGTTAGAAAAGAAAAAGCTCCGCACTGGCGGAGCCTATCATAAAGGCAAAGCTATCAACCCTTATTAACGTAATAATTATTATTCATCTGTCACTAACAAGAGAGAGCTTTTGAAACTTGAGTTTAACGGATCTCTATTGAAAACCTCACCATTAGTCGTATCAAAAGTTGCAACATGCTTACCGTCGCCATTAGGTGTGTTGCTCCAGACATAACGCCCTAGAACATCATCTCCATCTTTCAGACTATAGCCGCTAGCAAACCCTGTACTATTTATGGCTGGGCTGTGGCAAGCTCGCTCAGTTAGAGATACTAGCTCTTTGATATTTGCTAGTCGCCAATTTTTTTTGTCAGCAAAATTGTGAAGAGGATGGTTGCCGTCCTTATTACGAATTTGTTTGGCTGTGGAGAGAGCGAGTTGCCATGACATTGTAGATCGCGTCCCCTGGCATTCTTGGTTTCCTACATTCCATGTCATACCAACTGGACAGCGCATCCATGTTAGACCTGTTTTCAGGTCAGTTACGGTACCGCTCTCAGAATATGTATAACGCGTGTTAGGTGCCGTTTTAGCAAAGTCAGTAGAACACTCTTGTGCAGCTATTGCAGTTTGAGAAGCCAAAGTAAGAGATAGTACAGTTATTAATTTCTTCATCTTATTGCCCCTTAACTGCGACTAGACGGATTGGGAATTGGTAAGAATCATCGGCACCCGCACTTGTGTTGCTTGATCGAATCTCGACGTATGAAATAGTGCCTCTATCTTTGCCCCGGGAGACAATCGCAGGGAAATAAATCTCGCCATCAATAAGTTGTGATGATGCATTCGTAAACTTAAAGTCGCTATGCCAAAACGCACCATATCCTAAATAAGGGCTACCTATGGTTTGCTGTGGAAAGTATTTAACATTAAAACCATAGACGTTGTATTTTGCATATTCATCGTTCGGAGCAAACAGCGTTTGTTCACCAAAGTCTAGTAAGTCATAAGTCTCACGGTAAGTAGGCAAGCGCCAACCAGTGATTCCACATAACGATTGTTTGTTTATGTACTGAACATATTGGCTAGTGGTACAAACTTCATCACCAGCGTCTTTACAACCTGCAAGCTCTACATCTTTGCTAAATGGCTTAAATGTTTCAGACTCAAACGCAAATAGGCGATCTTTAAATTGAACTGAGCTCGCATCCGCACTTTTGTTTTCCCAAACAAGACCAGTACGCTCGTCCATAGTACAAGCCCACTCAGTCGCATCTGCAGCTAAAGCAGCACCTTGTGAATCTAACTTAACGAACTTAAAGCCAGCGCCTGTCGACGTTTGCTTGTCCTCTTTGTCGAAGCCGTACTCCGCATCTTGACCAGGGTAAGACGCTTGAACCTCTGCTACGTCTGCTGCTCCTTCAGCAAAATAAAGAACGGCGCCCGTATCGTTACTACCAACCGTTTGTTCAGCAACCGCTACAATTTCTTCAGCAAATGCACTCACTTCCACTTCAGACAGAAGATCAGAGGCCAATGATTTACCCTGGAAGCTAAGGCTTTGAGCAAGCAGCGCTACGCCTTGGGTCATTTGTTGTGGCTGCATTGCAGCTAATAGTGCAACCGTGTTTTGCTCTAGCTTATCTAGCTCGCTGGCTTCTGCGTTAGACATTACCGTTCCAGACAGAGAAACACCGGCATCGGTGAGTTGTGCTTTCACAATCTCTTCAGCTTGAGCAACGGTTTTACCGTCAACCACAAGACCTGCGAGCAACGTTGTTACACCATTGACCGTGTTACCCGTTGCTAAGTTTTGGCCCGGAGCCGCAAGACGCAACGTTTGGTTCGAACCTTGATCAACTTGAGCAAGAATGGTGCTGGTTAGTACGTTTTTGTCGCTTGAAGTCAGGCTAAATTTACCGGCATTATCCGTTTTAGCACTCGGTTCAGTGGAATCACAAACGTAGTTTTGGTTTAAATCGATGCACACTGGCGTATCAAGAAGTGTACCTGCAGAAACGATGGTGCCAGCTACATCATAGGTCGGTGCCGACGTGTCACCACCAGAACCTCCGCCACAGCCAGCTAGGGCTAGTGACATAGCAACGAAAGAATATTGAAACTTCATAGATTTTATCTTCTTTTGATTTTAATTAACGAGAGCGAATCACTCTCACCATTGAAAGCAGGAAAAGTCCTAACAAGGTCCAAGGCGAGCCACTGCCACCTGAACCACCACTGCTTTCTTTAGTGGTATCAGCACTACACTGATACTGAGCAAAGTGACTCACACCCCACTCTTTCAACACCCCAGAATTCCCTGACACGCGGTCAGACACTTCGAGACGCCAAGTCCCCCAACTCGGTTGACCGACAAGTGCTTGTAACTCCTCGTCATACTGAGCGGTGAAGTAACCTTTAAATCCTTTGGTATTGCTTGATTGATGGCTAAGTAGCACGACCGATTTGCCTTGTGGAGACACAAGCGTCACTTGCAGATCCTGCAGTGAGTCATGTTCGATGTTCAGGTAAACCGCAAACGAATCATCAATCGTGCGTGACTTATCTGATAGCGTCTGAGAGAACAGTCTGTCGCCCTGCTCTGGCAAAGCGGAATTCACTGATTGAGGCTGGATATCAAGCTCTGGCGTACCATTAACCAGCATCACCTGTTCACTCCACTGGTGAGTCTTTAAGCCTTCTGCAAATTGGTAATCCAATGAAATAGAGGAATCGAATTGCGTGCCACACGTCAGACCGCTTGGTAACGCCACCTTCATTGAAGTCGAGTCGGCAAGCGTTTCATCAAAGTCGAAAACGGATGCGTTGTTTAGCTGCCATTGCCCTTTGATGCTCGCTTCACGGCCAGTTTGGCTCAGGCTCAAACCAACGTCTTGACCTTGTGTGATGTATCGAGCGTCATAGCGAACACGAAGAGGCGCTTTAAGTAAGTTGTGTCTGTTGAAGCTGTCCGTCAGGAATTGGGCGTAGTCTTTATTTGGGAACAAGGTGTTTGCGGCAAACACGGTCGATTCCGCCAGATTATGCATTTTCACGCCACGACCAATGCCGTACATACCTTCAAGTACAATGGCGTCAAATTCGCGGAACACGTTATCGGTATCATCACCGTATCGTTCAACCGATGCTTTAAGTGCTTGGAACAGTGGCGTTGACCATAACTCGTCGCCTAGTTCACCGCCCACACTAACGTGCGCTGGATACTCTGAGCCCTCGAAGTAACGAGCTCTTTGGTTCCATAAGCTACGAGTTGTTTTGCGTGTTCCGAACACACCGTCCCAGTTGAACACCGTATCTAACTCGAACTCTTGACCACGACGCGAAGCATCCAAATATTGAGTGCGGTAGCTCGCGCTGCCCGCCCAGTAATCAGCAAAACCCTCTGCGATAGCACCAGTGTGACCGTACGCCCAATCCGGTACGATTTGGTAATGAATGCCATGCCCAAGCTCGTGTATCACGACATCAGCATCGACTGCATCCGGAGAAACACCACCGACACCCAGCATGAGTGCTTTCGGACCGTAATAGTAAGTAGAGTTATCTTTTGATAAACCGCGAGCGTCAAAACGAAGCGGTTCGTCAAACAAGTCGTAAGTCAGGCTTGTCAGATATTGGATCGAGCTATCAAGATGATAAAAAGCCATCAACTGTGGGAACGCATTGTCACCAAACTCGGTGCTTTGCATCTCATCAACACTGTCAAACGCTTGAACTCCTTCTGCGCTGAGAAAATCCAACGTATCAAGTACAGGCGCTTCACCAGGTGTTGGGGCTGCAAATAAGCCCGTCGCATCCACTTGCTTCAATCTTGGGTTAGACAAATAGAACTTACCGCCGGACTGTAAAACCTCAATCGACTTGGTGACGTACTCGATCGGCTGAGGGTAATCGGATAGTGCTGACCACGTCGATTCTGGTGCCGCTTGCTGTTGCATGGTGCGAAGATCTGGGTTGAACAAAGAAACCTCAACATCAACCAGACTTCCAGAGCTCAAAGCAGGTGGCTCTTGTGCTTGCAGTTGGCGAGGCGATTCCAATTCCATTGCAACCGTTGGTTTACCGTTGCGAATGATCGTATCGTCAAGGCTCTTAAACACTCGCACAACGTGATGATTTTTATCGGTTGTTACTACGAGGGCACGCTGTGCTTGATATTCACCGTTAACCCAAACATCAAAATTGTAATGCTTGCCAAGCTGAGACTGGGTTTTGTAACGGAACTTAAACTCGCCCGCTTCTGAGTAGTGGCTGTCTAGATAAGTTTTCGCTTGCGCTTCATTGGTCACCACAGAATCCGTTGAGGGATAATCCCACTCTGCAGCCAGCGCCGCAGGGGTACATGCAATAAGCAGTGAAAACGCTAATGGTTTTAGCTTCATGATTTCGTCCTAGAATTCGTATTTTGCAGTCAGCGTGAAGTAGCGCCCTGGCTCAGTTGAGTAACGCTTACTTTCCTCAACGATACCCGCTACGTCTTGGTATCGGATGTATTCTTTGTCGAATAGGTTGATGATGTTTGCGCTAACACGAAGGTCTTTGGAAACGTGGTAAGTTGCGCCGATATCAAACGTATTCCACGCACTTGTCTGCGCGCAATCTGTCGCTAGACCAAGCGTGGTCTGGCATTTAGGAACGCGATCCATGGCCGCGGCCCAGTTCCAAGCCACGTAAGCATTGAAGTCTTGGTCGGCGTATTTCAGTTGAGCGTTACCTTCGAATGGCGTAATGCTTCGAACGTATTCACCTTCCGCGTCTTTGCCATCTACGTAGCCAAACTTGGTGCTGATGTTCCATCGCTTAGTGATCGCGTAACCTGCAGAAAGCTCTGCACCATACGTCTCGACACCATCGAGGTTTTGGTATTGTTTAATGTAATTACCATTGCTTGAGTCAAAGCCCGTGGTCACAACGTCGATGAAGTTTTCAAACTTGTTGTAGAACAAAGACGCATAGACATACGCACGACCGTTATCGAACTTGTTACCGATTTCAAATGAGTCGGAAGTTTCAGCTTCTAGATCCATGTTTGGTGCAATGACAAACGGCGTGAGCGGCACAAAGTCGTGGCTTACGAAGCCATACGCTTTATCGTATTCCGGAGCACGGTAACCATGGTTATAAGATACATAAGCGATGTTGTTGGCAAACATTTCACGAGAAACCGAAAGACTTGGAGATACCTCTGAGCTATCCATGTCTTTTAATGGGAAGCCGCCCACTTCACCCGCACCGTCTGGCGTGAGACGGTGCGCATCAAAGCGTAGGCCACCTGTGATGGTCCATTTATCCAGTTCCACCATGTCTCGGACATACAAGCCAATGTTATAAGCACGAGCAGGAGCGAAAGGTTGTTTGGTCGAAGGTGTTACTCCGTTCCAATCAATCTTGGAGTCGCTATCTGTGCGCTCGTAATAGTCTGTAGAAAGCTCAACACCGTAAGCCAATTGGTGCTCAGCATTTGCTGCATAAATCGTATTGGTGAAATCGCCACGGAAGCCAATTGTTTCGTCAATGAAGGTTTTGTGTTCCAGCTCGCGACGCTTGGTGATCAAACCATTGTGATCCACTTGGCGCATTAAACGGTTGGTGTCTTCCACCACTTCGGTGTGACGCCAGTAAACTTTGGTATCCAACTCTTCGAACCAAGTTGGATTAATCGGAGTCACCTCTGCACCAATATAAGCGCTGTACTCTTCCGTGGTTTCATCCTCAGCAAAGTCTTCAATATGCCAAATTCCATCAGGTTGAATGGACGGTGAACCCTCCAAACGCTCTTGGTTCTGGGTGTAGAGTTCCGCTTTGGCTTTCAACATCACCTCTTCATTGAAAAAGTGGTTGATCGTATAAGCACCGCTGTAACCATCGAGGTCGCGGTTATACAAATCTTCATCAAAGTTACGTGTCTCTTGTCCTTGCCAGTATGAAACGTTAAACAAACTCTCTGTATCACCGGAACGAAAAGCTAGATTACTCGTGCCTTTGTACTTGTTGCTGATATCGGTGTAAGTACCGGAAACATCGGTGTAAAAGTCTTTGTCTTTTAAGAAATCACCCGGCTGACTGGATTCTAAAATCACCACACCGCCGATCGCTCCAGAGCCATGCACCGAAGAACTTGCCCCTTTAATGATTTGCAGCGATTCAAAATTGGATAAATCAAAAGTATCTCGCCCAACTGCATCATTAATGTCATTCGCACCGAAGCCATCCGCAGAACGAATGCCATCACGAACGATCATAATGCGGTTACCCGTCATACCACGGATGGTAATGTTTTGCGGACGTCCTGCACCGCCCGTCACGCTTACACCAGGTTCGTTACGCAGCACGTCATATAGCTCGGTCTCGCCTCTTTCTTCGATTTGCTCGTTTGTGATAACCGCGACACTACCTGCCACTTTTGACAATGGCTGATCGATTTTATTGGCGGTTACCACCACCTCTTCCATTGAGAAAACCTTAGATTCGGCGTGCACTTGACTGGCAGCAAGTACCAAAAGTACTGCCGCTGACACTGGGGTAAGCTTCATTTACTGCTCCGCTTTAGATGTTTTAATGAGTGATAGTAGAAATGCGTATTCTTTTGCTTGTTGTTCTTGCGCTTGTCGTGGGTCCATTTGGTGGCCCGAATTAAAATCAGTTTGCAACAAGTACGGCCCGTTGCGCTCACTTAACGCTGAAACTTTAGCCAGATACTTTGCGCCTTCCCAATATGGCACGCGCTGATCAATTAAACCGACTTGAACCAACATGGGTGGGTAAGCGTTTTTATGGATATTGAGAATCGGATCGTACGCCTTCATTAACGCCAATTGTTCAGGTTTGGTTGGGTTACCCCATTCGCCATACTGCTGTGTGGTAAGCGGAAGTGAGGTATCCGACATACTTGCAACCACATCAACAAAAGGCACTTTAAGTACGACACCTGAAAACAATTTAGGATCTTGATTAACCGCTCCGGCCACCAACGTACCACCAGCACTAGAACCGATGGCGAAAACCTCTCTATTGCCACGTTCGAATGTTTGCAGCGCCTTCGCGGCCGCGACAAAATCACCAATAGAATTGGCTTTTCGCACACCACGGCCTTGCTCGTGCCATTCATCGCCAAAGTACCCACCGCCACGGACATGGGCGATAGCGTAAATCACACCTTGGTCGAGTAAACTGATAACCTGAGGCATAAAGTACGGTTTCATCGTAAAACCATACGCGCCGTAACCGTAAATCATCACAGGAGATTGTGGGTGCAATTTGTCTTTGCGATACGCCAAAGAGACCGGGACAGAAACGCCGTCGTGCTTAATAAAAATACGTTGGGATACATAACGCTGACTATCAAAGTCTTGGTAAGCATCTTGAGAGTACAAGGATTTATTCAGCGTTTTTACATCGAACTCTTCCCACTGAGGAGGCGTAGTCATCGACATGCTTCGGATACGAATTTTGTTTGATTCAAAATCGCCCAATGTGCTTAGCCAAGCGACATTACCATCGTGTTCCAATGGCAGTATCACTTTTTCCTGCCCTTGGTAAGAATACACCGTCAATGTCGACAAATTGTTTGGCTTACTAAGTGCCACAACTCCTGCATCATAAAGGTAGAACTGTTCAAGCGGCTCACGAGGATTGGTAAAGCGTTGCCATGTTGCGCCAAGCGGTGCGAGTTCGGCTTGGTAAAGGGCGAACTTTCCTTCCAGGTTGCTTTTAAGATAAATGTAACCTTTCGCCACATCCGCGTAATATTCCACACCCACTTCAGGCTTTCGCAATGAATCGGAGACAGTGCCCATTTCTAGGTCGACAAGCTTCTGCTCTGTTGTTGACTCGTTGTTGCTTTGCAGCACAGCATAACGGCTATCTGCCGCACGATAGAAAGAAAGTAACCAATCTGACTTGGGTTCATTCCATAGGACTGTTTTTGCCAAAGATTCAGTGGAGATACGTAAGATCTGATGAGGTCGCTGAGTGCGCTTTTCTTTTGCAACGAGGAATGCCACTTTCCCGTTAGGTGACAACAATACGCCACTATCGACGTGCGTCGCCAGTTCCGTAGATTGACCGGAGAGTAAATCAACAACCACAGCACGATATTGTTCGCTGCCGTCGATATCTTCCGTGAAAAGTAGCGTGTCACCATTCACTTGCCATTGACCAAGTTGGTAGTACTGATGCGCAGATTGTCGTTCATCGAAATCGAACACCACGTTTTCTGGTGCATGTTGACTCGCACGGGATAATAGTAAGTAACGACCATCGCGACGCATTAGCGTCCACTCTCTTCCACTCACGATCGACCATGGCTTATCACCTTTGTCTGCCACAATGGTATCCCACTGCGTTAGTAGGTTTTTTGTCAACGTCTGATAACTTTTTTGGTGCTGTTCAGTTTTGTGGTTTTGTTCTGTTAGGTAGGTAAGAACTCGCTCATCTTTACGAGCATCATCTCGAAGCCAGTTGAAATCATCAGCAGCAAAGCCAGAACTAGAGGTAATTATGAGCCCTAAAAAAACATGAGTAAATTTCATATAGAGAGCGAATTCATTTATAGGATTAATACAATGGCGCGTATTCTGCCCTTAAATAAAAATGAGATCAATTATCATTTTCATAATCATGTGAGATTTTTATCTAGTGTGTGAGGAAAAACGTTTGCTTTGACCGAGGTTATAAAACTTAATAACTTCCTAAATTAGCGTTCTATGCTGTTTATATACAACCAGACAGATATAGAAGCTGACTAACGAGTGAGTATGGAAAGACGCTATTTCACCTAGCGACAGACATAAAAAATCCGAGTGCGAACACTCGGATTTTTAAGAACTAAAATCAATGGGAAACTACAGCAGCTTTTACTCTTCAGAGCTCGGTGCCGCTGGTTTTTTCTTAGGGATGAAGACATCATCACCCACAGATACGTTTTTGTAGAAGCTCTTGTCACGCTTAGCTGGTTTTTTCGCCGATTTTTTCGCTTGAGGGCGAGCTTTCTTTGCGGTCGCTTTCTTATTGCGGAAATCTGGTTTAGGTGGCTTAAGGCCTTTAAACTTACCTTTCAAATCTTCGAACAATGAAAACTCAAGATCTTGTTGTAGGTATGCTTCTACACGTTTAAAGCTATCCCAGTCTTTTGGACCAACAAGAGAGATTGCATCCCCTTTATTTCCAGCACGACCAGTACGACCAACTCGGTGTACGTATTCTTCGGTATGCTTTGGCATATCGAAGTTGATGACGTGTGTCACAGTTGCAATATCCAAACCGCGGGAAGCAACATCAGTCGTTACAAGGATCTTAAATACTGCGCGCTCAAACTGACTCATAATGGTGTTACGTTGAGTCTGGTTCAAGTTACCACTTAGTGCTACAGCCTTCAGTTTCTTTTCGTTCAGCTTTTCTGTTAGTCGCTCAGTATCATCACGCGTTGCCGTAAAGATAATAACTTGACGGTATTCAGCCTCAGAAAGAACACGATCTAAAATTGCCTCTTTATGATCTAGGTGATCACACAAGTAAAATTTTTGCGTGATATCTTTATGTTCTTCGTTAGAAACGCCGATAGCAATTCGCTTTGGCGCATTGAGCATTTCAGCCGCGATTTCATTGACGTCTGCATGATCTAATGTCGCAGAGAACATCAACGTTTGACGACGACGATGCTTGGCTGCTTTATGAATGCGACGAAGCTCTGGTGCAAAGCCCAAATCCAACATACGGTCTGCTTCGTCAAGAATCAGCGTTTCCAAACCATCCAGATAAAGCGAACGATGATCTAAGTGATCAGCCAAACGTCCTGGTGTCGCCACGATAAATTTCGGGTAACGACGCAGAGCTTTTACTTGATCGTTAAAGTTCTCACCACCCAAAATCAGTGCTGCTTCATAAGATAGGCCAGCTAGCATAGAACGAAGCTCACCATATACTTGTTTCGCTAGCTCACGAGTAGGAGCAAGGATTACCGCGCGAGGGTCTTTCGCAGAAAACGATTTTGTCTTTAAAGACTTATGAAGCATTGGCAATACAAACGCCAAAGTCTTGCCCGAACCTGTTTTCGAAGATGCCAATAGATCCTTGCCTGCAATCGCAACAGGAATCGCCTGCTGCTGAATGTCAGTCGCTTTTTTAAAATCGTAGTGTTTTAGGTTCTTCAACAATCGGTTGTCTAGGCCTAGATCTTTAAATTGCAAAGTATTCTCCAATAAATCAGTCAGCGTCTGAGCGCTCTGTAGTGTCGTTTCCGCTCTAACGCAGCAAAAAAATAAAGCTCGGTATAATACCGCAAATCATAGGAGTATAGATAGAGATCACACAAACTAATTCCCTGTGGTAACGGTAAAACATCATTTGTGGCTCAGTTCAGAGTAAAGACTAGCCTTTTTGATGAGCAGCTGGACAGGAAGTTTAGAGAAAAGCCGTTCAAATATGCCTTCTATCCATCAACAAAACGACTTAAATAGCAGTTATTTGGGCCAATAAACTTTCATTTGTGTCAATATCGTCTAAATTATTGATATCAGGAACGTGGCAAATACACCTGCTATGAAAACTGTTGTGAGAACGAAATAAAGGATAGGTAGTTAAACTTTGTTAAGTTCAGGTAAAAGTTGACGTCAGGTACTCCATGAAATTCTTGGGTTTTTTTGACTTTTGCTACATCATGTACTGATAAAATGTAACCACATTTAACCTCGCTACTGTATAAAATAATAGTTAGTAGCGAGACTTTCACTATAAGCAAGGAGTTCTTATATGAACAAAACGTTGATCGCAGCTGCAGCAACTTCAGTACTTCTACTAGCCGGTTGTGCTTCTTCTGATGACGCAGCTACAGCAAATGCAGCAAAATTAGACGAACTAAGCAACCAAGTTAGCCAACTAAGCCAAGACGTACAAGCTCTTCAATCTGACGTTCAAAAATCAGGCGCAGCAGCAATGGCTGCTCAAGAAGAAGCTGAGCGTGCTAACGAGCGTATCGATAACATCGCTCAGTCTTACACTAAGTAAGATTAATGCACAAAAATATCCTAATAGTATCAAATGCTTAGAATATAGCTACGTGTAACATGGCGATAGAGTGGCGACATATTTTTATGTCGCCACTTTTGTTTTTACGGTTGTACTACCGCATCAGAAGAGTGACGCAATAAATCCGGCTTAAGCCTACTTTGCCTTGCTAACCAATTTCGGTTACGGTGATTGATAATGTGGTCTTACCAACGCAACAAGAATAAATCATTTAAAATCAAGATGATAAACAAAACAAGATCACTAATTGTCCACAAAATGACTACAACCAAGCACAAATCACACAAAACTTTCGGTCAACGACAATCAACTAAACATAAATTCCTATGCTTATCCAACAAATACAATAGTAATGAAATTCTGTCAGCATTGTGTAAAATTAGGCAATTTGTCATATGTATGCATATGTTATGTAAGGAAGTAATGTGAATAGACGCTTTGAGGTTTTGGATAGTTTACGAGGTTTATGCGCTATAGCCGTCGTAATCTTTCACGTCAGGTTAGAGGGAAGCATAACCGAATGGAGTTTTTTTAGAGGAAGTTATCTCTTTGTAGAACTGTTCTTTGTTCTGAGTGGGTTTGTTATGGCTCACGGCTACGCCACTCGAAAACCTGTCGGTTTCTCACCTTTTGTAACAGCCAGATTTTTTAGAATATTTCCTCTTCATATTTTCATGCTTGCAGTTTTTGTACTTTTGGAATTGGGGAAATATCTAGCTCATACAAAGGGGATCGTAACATTTAATAACCCTCCTTTCACAGGAATGGGAGACCCTTCTCAGTTGATTCCAAATTTACTTCTTGTCCATGCTTGGACCCCTTTCACAAATGTTGGTAGCTTTAATTATCCCTCATGGAGTATAAGTATAGAGTTTTACACATATCTGATTTTTTACGTGACTCTAATAATTGGAGGAAAGAGAAATTGGATTACCTGGTTACTTCTATCAGTATCAATGCTTACGCTATTGGAAAATGGAAGTTCCGTGTTGGAAACTAAGGTTATGCAAGGAGTATCCTCTTTCTTCACTGGTAGCTTAACATATTTAGTCTATTTGAAATTGAAGGATTTAAAGATTGGTATAGCTGTTGGCACCGCAATAGAAATTATCATTTTGGGCTTAGTTATTCTTATGGTCTCTGGTGAAATAAGTCATAGTTTCACCAGCCTTATTGCATTATTTAGCTTGACTGTGTTTATTTTTTCTTTTGAATTCGGATACTTATCAAGTTTTTTGAAGCTAAATCCTTTCCAAATTGCAGGTAAGCTCTCTTACTCAATCTACTTAACTCATGCAGCATTTCTTTTCTGTTATACGGCTTTATTTATGGTCCTATCAAAAATAGTGGGCACAAATTTGACTGTCATGATTGATGATGTGAGATATGTAACTACCGGTTCAGTGGTTGGAAATAACCTCGTTCTAGTAGCGATCATTGCTTTTGTTTTGCTTCAATCGGTATTCAGCTATAAATATATCGAAGTACCATTTATACAAAAAGGTAAGAAGATAATACAGTCCAAAACCAGAAAGGTGGCTACATCTGTTTAGTTGAAAAGGCGGCTTAATGCCGCCTTTTCAATAAGATAGATTGATGAGCATCGGTTTGTTAGAGCTAGAGTAAAGAAGTAACAAGGATACTCACAGAATCCCAAACGTCCACACCTCAATTTTGATACTCTCGATTAAAAGCATGTTTTCCGCCACGGTTTTGTTCTGTTTTGTTGCTTGCTTCTAAAGCTTAATCCTATGAACATTTTTGAAAAAGTGAAACGTCCATCAGGTTAACAGTGAATCCTTGCTACATCTGGCTTTATCGCCACCTAAAGAGATCCTTAACCTTACACACTAGATCTTTTAAAAACTAACAAAAACCAACAAAATCCATTTAAAATCAATAACTTGAAATTGCACACAAGATCGTCACAGATCGTTATTATTGCAATTTATCGAAAAAAAACGCAATTGTTGAAATTCTCTTAGGCGCTTTATAATCCATTTCTGGCTGCGTTTCGTATCACTCGAACCCCTTATAGCAAAAGGCTTTAGCGCATATTCTACTCTTCGCTTAGCCCCGTAGTTTTTCACCAAATCAAAACTGCGAAAAAGCAAGATCGAAAACGTCGCAGGTGGGGAGGAGGAGTGCGGATTACGTCACCGAAAGGTTCGTTTACGTGGCTCAGCGTTTCTGGTTGCCACTCAGACGTTCGGTGTTTGGGATTGCGCTCGATGTTCAGACAAAAAGAAAAGCGCCCGTTGTGGGCGCTTTGGTGTGGTTAAAACGTTATCTAGATGATTGAGTACTTTCCTTTTGAACTACCGCTTGTTACATCTGCTTTGGCATTCTGTGTGATTTCATCATACACAGCATTGGCAATCGCCTCTGCCATCTTGCCTGCCATTGCGAACTCACCAGTAAGGACGAAGCCTTGTGCTTCCAATTCATTTCCTAACTTTTGTTTGAGTGACTCTTTACTCATTGCCATGTTATTTACCTGCCTTAACTGTTTTAGATACATCCACATGATTCTTACCAGAGAACGGGCAAACCGTTTGCCCAGTGCATACACCCGTGCCGCCGTTCATGGTGATGAGATCAGCCACTTCAATGATTTTCTTTGCGGATGTGGACTTTA
Organism: Vibrio sp. Vb1026; assembly: GCF_033338745.1. NCBI lineage: Bacteria > Pseudomonadati > Pseudomonadota > Gammaproteobacteria > Vibrionales > Vibrionaceae > Vibrio > Vibrio sp. Vb1026. The sequence continues at coordinate 450,067 of NZ_JAWOTH010000001.1, read as the reverse complement.
TGTTTTTGACGACTTCCGTGTGGTTGTGGTTGATTTGAACAATCTGGTCTTCCAATACTTGCACCCGTTTATTCAAGCATTCGATGATGTCGTCTTTGTCGGTCTTACTTTCAAAGTTGCCTTCTTCATCAACTAACTGATAAACACCTTGTCTTTGTTGGTATCGGCTTTCACCTTGCTTGATGGCTGGCAACTTAAAACCAAGCGGCAGTACACAACGGATAAAAGGTTTGTCCGGTTGACCGAACATAAAACCAATTTCTACGATGCTACCGATCGCAGGTGGTTCCAGTCTTCCTGCGTACTCACCAACACCTGGTATCGGTAATGGCACCGCTTGAAGTGGTGCTTTGTTCTTGAACTCCACGCCCCTTTCATCCAACAGTTGAACATCCGCTGCGTAATGAGGATAAAATCGATCGGAGATATCTCCCTCTTCTGGCAGCTCTGGTAATGCAACCACCTTTCCCCATCGTGGCAAATGCCATCGTCCGGTTAATTCTGGGAACAAACGAAAAATGATGCGCTGAATCGCTTTTACATCCATGTTAGTTTCACCTCTGTTCCTTGGAAGTCAACGCCAACTAAACGGTGACCATTGACTATCGCACCGGGTCTTAGTTTAGGAATGGCAGGAACTTTCACTGATTTAGACGCTGTTCGGTTGGTCATTAAATTATCTGGGATGTTAACCGGCTTATCAGCCCAATATGAATCTTTCCAACTTCCCACGTAAATCTGACCATTGCCTTGTTGCTGCCAAAACAAGTCATCAATGCTAAAAGCTTGCGCCAATTCATCCATGACACGGTAACCATTACCGTCACTGTAAAAGCAAGGGATTGACGTTTTGCTGTAGGCTGCTTCTGGTACCACGAACTGCAACCCCGTTTTGTTGGTTACGTCACTCAGCAGCTGCATCAATGTTGGGTGTCTCAGCGTGACATCAAGTGGCTTGAAAAGTAATGCCGCTAGTTCGCGGCAAAACAATTCTGACCATCCTTTTTCAGCAGGTTGGACTCTCTCAACATATCCGAGAAAAACACGTGATATGCTGTCACCCCAGCCGATATCGACCGCAACGATAGTATTCACTTTCGGTGAACCTTCCACCTTTATTGAGCAACGAGCAGGCGTGTTCACATCAAAAAGAACACGGTGGTCTTTTGTCTTTACCTTTTGGCTACCGAGATAAGCACGACACGTGAATTTGTTATTTACTGTCATGAGTAACCTTTAAGCCAAAGCATCATCAATTGACTTGAGCACTTTCATTAAACCTGTTAACTCAATGCTTGTGTCCGGTGGTACGTCTTCACTCTTTCCAACTTCAACCGGAGTGGTTACCCCTTGGACTTGCTGCTGTGTCGCAGGTTGGTCTTGTTGACGTTGTTCAACTCGTTCCGGTACCGAAAGATGCTCAACCAACTCAAACGCAACGCTCCATTGTCTTAGGCTTTCTTGTTCATCGGCTCGGATTGTGCCCTGAAACTTTACCTCACGAACTTTGAGCGTCGACGCGGTTTTATTACTAATGCGGTAGATTTGGCGGGCGCTTTCTTGCTGCCCACCTGCCATGTTGAAAAGGTTGCTCAAGATCTCAGGTTTACTGAAAGGGATGATGCCACTCACCGCTAACACTTTGCCCTTGTTACCTGTTTCCGCTTGGTCGGTCGCCGAGGACTGACCGGACATATCCTGTCCGGCGAGTTGTTGGCGAACGCTAATGCGCAGGTTCTTGAGTGAGATTTGAATGCCGTTTAGGGTTAGCATACATTTCCTCTAAACATAGCTAATATTAAGCCGTGCAAATGGTTCAATAGTAGCGTTACCATTTGGGTATGTTCGTGCGATTATTGATACTTCATCACCTGCTATTACGTTTAGCTCTGTACTGTAACTTACGTTATCCTGAGTGGTAATATCTCGATCTAACTTAATTAGCGGACTATCTTTCCCGGCGATTGAGATCGCGATATAGTTTAAATTTGTCCCTTTTACTAACGCATTAAAACTTATCCTAACTCGCCCACCATGCTTCAACTTAGCGATTTTTGTAGATGGGTCCCACAACGAATGCTTATCTCGTCCCGATACTGGGTTAAAATCAACTCTGTAAGCCTCATCTGAACCAACACTCTGCACCCTGTCATTAACCCCAACAAATTCGATTGCAGTTTCTGGGTCGAGATTTTTGATTTTTGATTTGCCTTTCGTACTTGGGAATAACTCTTCAAATGTCGCTGCGTGTACATCTCCTAATGCACCAACTGTCACATTCGCACTTCGAACTTGGTTCTCGTTTTCACCATAGAGCACATCTTTAACTTCTACAGGAAAGTTTTTTAGGTTGTTCATTGTACCGTCCTGTGAAAATTCCTGACGAATAGAACATCCACTACCAATATTCACAACTGCGCCTTCGATAACACTAAAATCTTCAACTCCAAAATCCTGCGGTGTCGTTTGCCCCTCATAATTGTCTTGGTTTGGGTTTGAACCTGCCGCAACATTAACACCTATGAGGTTTACACTGCATCGTTCTCCTTTAAACCTGAATGCTCCGCCAAAACCCTTTTCCATACCACAACCGACTAGGTTTACTTGAAGGCAATCTTCAAAGTCCCACCCATATTCTCCTTTACCCCAATGATCACACGCTACATTGAACCATGTTGTGTAAGAAACCTTTCTTAATGTCCAACCTTCATCACTATTCGTTAAGCCACCATTGTGGTTTTCAAATGTAGTACCACCTGGATGATTGGTAAATCCAACACAGTGTTCAAGCTCATAATCATGAATCTCACAACGGTACACGTTTCTTGTTGAATCTATGACATATTTGAAGCCATTGGCATAAAATCCCTTCATGTATACATGAGACATCCCGTGTCCATATAACAACGATATGGTTTTATCGAATCCAGAACCTCGCCCCATAAAAGAAAAGTCTTCAACCGATATGTATCGCGGTGTTGCATCTACACCACCTGGAATAAAATCACCATTTTGCCCCCCAGTTTGGCGACGGCGAGCAAAAATAAGCAACGATGGCGATTCATAACTATCTGGTAAGTCTTTCCACTTTTGTGGAAGGTTTGGGTGAATCATGTTTGTACTCGGCACAAACTGAGTCGAGAATTTACCTTGTCCTTTGAATCGTATCCCATCAGGGTTGTAGATCAACCCTGGGTAATCAACAGAAAAAATCCCTCTTGGCCATACAATGGTTGCCGATGCCTTATCAAATGTCGTGGAACTTGAAACAATTGCCTCCGCTGCATCAATTGCCATTTGCTGAGCTTCACTAAAAGAGCGTCCAATCATATATTCCCAAACGTGTACCTCTTCTGGTTGAGTGGCATACAAATCTAGGGCGTATTTTTCAGGAATTGTAATTAACGCAATAGTTTTTTTGTTTGTTACACATACTTTTGACTCTAAATCGATACTCTCGATTTTTTCACCTTTTTCTGGCTTATCACGCAAGTGATAAAATGAATCGCTCAATCCACCTATAATTTTAATGGCTTGCTCATTACCAGAAAATGCAACCTTTTTAATTCCATCCGCTGTCCCAGAGATAAAGCCAGGGTTTAAGTTCTGAGTGTCTGTTACTCGCTTCTCTGTTAATCTTAATTGCTTGACACTCTCCCCCTCAGGTCGCAAATCACTCACTGAGCCATCAGCATATACCTGCGCAATCTTACAAACGAAGTGCTTCACATCCTTACCCGTTGACGAGTCGATGTAGTCGTCTTTTTCTTCTGCGGTCACCACAAAGTTGAATAAGGTAACTTGCTCACCTGTTGGTGTGCCTTCACGGTGAGCGTCGATGTAAATACACGATGGCTTATTTGGAACCTGAACACTGCGGTCAAATTCCATAGCGACACGGTTACCAGAAACATAACCAGCACCCGCTTTGATGCTGTATGCGCTTCCCGATGGTGTTACTAAGAAACCGTCTGCGATAAACCAGTCTTTGCCGTTCTGGTCGATGATGGATTGCGCCACATCGCTGTCCATCTTCTTCATACGTTCTGTGGCGTTGTACTGCCAACTTGATGCATCCACGGTGATATTAGTGATCTCGGCAATGTCCTTGTATTCAAGAACAACCGAACGCACTAGTGTATTACCTGCGACACCTGGTTCATCTGCTGTCTTTGGTGTGAGTGCATGGTGGTCAATGGTCACCAACACGCCATATTCCGAGCAGTATGCACCTGTCCAGTTGAAATCGAACGGACCAACATCACTAGTCAACGTAGTGCTGTAAATTACCGAGTCAGCAGAAAGGCGACCGCGCTGCTCTACTTGTTCTTGGTGAACAATATGGTCAGTTGGTACCACATCATCTGGTTGTGGGTACTCTGGACGATTCGGCACATTGGCGAAAATCATCTTGTCGATCACAAGTGCTTTTTCTTCTGCGTTGAGCTGTGCCAACAGTGCTTTACCTGCGGCGGTTAAAATTGACTTATCAGTGCTGTTTGCCATTTTAAAATTCCTTACCCTTTCACTGTGGCTTGGTAATATTCGCAATCAACGTTGAGCACATTTGGAAGCATGCCAACGTTTAGTCGAGTTTTGATGTGTGATGTTGAATACTGCGCTTCTACGTTCTTGCTTCGCGCTGCCAAAGGCATTTCTACATAACTGGTGTATTGATAACGACGGCAGGTTCTGCCGTACTGTCTGATTACTGTATCTAGCAGCTTAGGAACGTTGGTTAAATCGCCGTCTCTGATTTTTAAGCTGATTACATCCCAAGGCACATTGGCTAAACGCTCGTCTTGTCCAATATGCGGATAACCCAACTTGGCGAACATGTCTTCCCAACCTGCAATCGAACCCGCATCACGTGCAAAGCCGTAGGCATGCGCCACGCGGATTCGAAATAACTCTTCCGGCTCTTGCCCTAATCGTTCAATCTCACGCTGCCAAGCAAGGATATTCACTAGTGCCATTGGTGCGGTGAGTGGGTCATGCTGTTGCAATGGCATTTCGAATGCTGCCTTTACATGCCCCCAATAGTTGCGCATAGCTCGGGCGAACTTTGCCAGCTCGCCTCTACCCATCCAGTAACGCAGCTTTATCTCAGGAATGTTCAATCGACACCTCCAACGTATTAATGCGCGGCACGGTCAGATTGTTGATGATGTCAGCGTTATCAAATTCGAGTGATTCAATCTCTGAGAACTGGGCATGTAGCTCTTGTCCTAAGCGAGAGAAACTGAATCGAAGCACCGGATTGGTCACCGTTGGCGAGTAGTCCGTGTTTTGTCGGAATGCTGCTCCGATGAATTGCTCCACCTTCACTCGTAACGCTTCGCGGTCTTCCATCGTCAAAGAGCGTTGCGGCCAAACTCGGCAACTAATATCGTGAGTGGTTTCTGGCATCGCTAAAACTTGCAGATCATCACCGTGACCGTGTTGCCCTTCAATGCGAATGTACTCATTCAAATCGGCAAGCATGTCGGATGAAGGCTCACCCGTATCGAGAAGAATTAACGCGTTGGCAGTACCTGGTCCACGTGGGGCGTTATGCTTAAAATACACGTTGTCGTCATTGATGCCTGCGCGACTAGTAAGCAGTGAACGGTAAGCAGCATCAATATGCCATCGTGCAACCGCGCTCCATTGGTTACGAACACGTAAACGAAGTTCATCATTGCTTTCTTTATCTGAACCCGCCTCGTTCAACCATTCCGCAGGATTTGTCACCGCACCAATGCCCGGTATCGCTGTTGGCAAAATGTGGTAATAACCTTCTCCTAGGTTGTAGCCTGCGCCTTCGTTCTCTGCTTCTACCTTTGCCATCACCATGGTTTCGTTTTCTGGCATCGTGGTATCAGCAAGCACCTTCACACGGTAGATGGTGCCATTAATAGGTTCGGTCTGAATCCAAATATCTTTTGGAATGACTAACGCTGGCCCTTTTGCGGCTGCACGTTGGAAGGCGATCAAACCTTTCGCTTTGGTTGCCCCTTTGCGAGTCAGTTTGCATTGCCAAGCGAGTAGGTCTAACCATTGGTCGACTGCAGTCGCCACAAACATATTTGGCAGTACATAACCCACCAATAGCGTAGTGATGAGCCACAAGGTGACTTTCACCACGGCCGATTCAATCAAGCGCCAGAACGGGGAGAAAGGCGAATCATTAGAGATAATGCACTCTTCCTTTTCCATCTCTTCTTTCAGTACTTTTTTCCAACTCGCTTCATCGGTAGGAATACCGGATTGCTTGACCAGCTCGGCGTAATCTGGTTTTGGAATATCAGACATTGGTTGTCTCCGAAGTTGTGATATCAAGAGTTACGTCGCCAAAGTCTGCAGTCGTGGCGAAAACATAAATGGTGCCTTCGGTTGGTTCTTCTAGTCGCACGGTACCAGGTACCAAACGAACATCTTCTTCAACCAACAGCTCTAACTTGGTGCGAATATCCGCTTTTTTTTGATGGGCTACGTTCTGCGATGAGCTCAACCGCTAAATTGCTTTCGATGATGGCGTGTTTAATGTCTTGGGCGATCACCGCTCGGTCTTGAATCAATACAGGGTTACGGCCTGCATCTAGCACCACATCACCGTTTTCGATTAGGATGTCTTGATAGACGTAATCCGCCATTAGCCTGCCGCCATTTCTAATTCACTTGCCATGTCCTGTGGACTGCTCATGTAAGTTGGATAAATCGCCACGCCACCGTAGTTGGTTGAACTGGTTTGATAGTTGGCAATGCTCTTGGCCGCGCCACCTGGCTGAACTTGTGCGTAAGGTGTCGCGCTTTGGACTGACTTGGATTTCACTTGAATAGATTCATCATCACCACCGAAATCTGGCAGCCAATCAACGAGCCCTTTCAGGCTTTCCCAAATACCCGCTAACTTCTGAGTGAACCAACTAAAGACGCTTCCAAAAATGTTTCGCATCGAGTCGGCCATTTCTCCTATGAAGGCAAAGCCATTGGTATCGGTAAAGCCACTCATCACCCATTGCCAACCTGCTTTGATGAACTCAAACATGGCTCTAAATGGCATCGTGATTAATGTGAGTGCACCTTCTAGTACTTGGAACCAAGTTGTGTCACCAAACGAGGCTTTGAGATCATCCCAGTAGTAAATCAGCGCTCCCACCGCGGCTGTTGCGGCAATAACCGCCCCCACAATCAAAATGATTGGGTTAGCCGCTATCGCAATGTTAGCGGCAAGCATCGCGACACGTAGCGCCGCCATGCCCTTGGTAAGTAAGAAGTTCACGCCAGCAAACAGCTTCATAGTGAGCATGTAAGTTGCCATGACTTGCTTACCCACACCCATCATCAAGGTAAACGCCCCGCCGGCGGCGGCGGCACCTAAAATCGCCATGGCAGCAAAGCCAATGTATTTGGTCAGGTTCGGGAACATCTCGGTCCATTCAATGATTTCCATCGCGCCATCGGCCAAGCTCGACACCACTGGCAAGAGAGAAGGCAACAACGCCGCACCAAAGGCGGTTCGAACGGCAAACACACCTTGTTCGAGTCGTTCCCATTGGTCGGTCATGCTGTGGGCCATCTTAATTGCCGTATTTAAGTTGCTGGCATCGTTAAGCTCTTTGACGCTTGATTGAAGATCACCCGTTTTGCCGATCAAGTCGGTAATCAGCAGCACAGCTTCATCAGAGCCGAAAGCTTGTTTTATCTGGTCGATTTCAAGCGAATCTAAATCACCAAACTGGTTGCGCAGTTTCGACATAATGTCGAACATTGGCAGCATCTTTCCGTTGCTGTCGGTAAACGCCATGCCTAGCTTGTCTTGCGCTTTGACCACACCGTTCATAAATGCTTTGTAACGAGTACCCGCTTCACTGCCAGACATAGAACCTTGCAAAAGGCCAAGAACGGCCATTTGCTCTTGAATGGCTACACCGTGAGTTTTACCCAATGCGCCGACACCCTTGAACGCATCCGACATGCCTTGACCTGTCGTTTTGAACATCTCAACAGATTTGGCGGTCATGCCTGCTACTTGCTCGGCCCAGTTATCTTTACCAATCCGATCAGCCTGGTCTTTGAACACCGAATACATGGTGCCCATGTAGTTGGTAATGGTGGCGGTATCTGCTTTAGTCGCTGCGGCCAAAATAGCCGAGCTCCTTGTGACACCTGCCAGTTCATCACCTGTCATACTGCCCATAGCGGATTTAATGTCGTAAGACGCAGCCACGAATTCAGTGGCCGACTTACCGTATTCAACCGAAAACTTCATGGCTGTTTGGGTAAGGGTTTTCAGTTGATCATCGGCAACGCCAAGTGATTTTACTTCACCTAACGCCCTGTCCATTTCAATCGCTGGCATCAAGGCTTGTTGCAATGCAAAACCAGCACCCACCATGCCTGCCGCACCTGCCACCATGGTATGGGTACCTTGGCGATAGGTGTTGGTGACATCATTCAATTGACGTTGGATATTGCCCAGAGGTTTTGAAATCTGGTCAATCAATCCAACTTGAAATCTGAGTGCTTCTGGTAACATCAACAATTCTCGACTTACTTTGCGAACGGAAGCTTGGTGGTTAACCGCTAAAGGCTTTGGCTACACCGCTAGCGGTTACGGCTAGCATGTTTTCCCAATGGTTCTTCTCTAACCAAATCGCATAAGCAAGGTTCTGATCAGTATCCGGCTCGTTGGGTAGCCACTTTCGCCGCCACGCGTACATTTTTTGCCTGTCGCTGCTCTCAATTGCAGCGACAAGCCCATCTATTTTTTTACCGAGATGGAAAGCTTAGGTGCGTACTCTTTAAGAACCGCACCATAAATCTGTGTTGCCGCGCCAGGGTTCTGCTGAGTAATTTCACGTAGCGCATCTTTTGAGCCTTCGCTAACACAGCTCATCAGGAAATTGTGGGCCGCGCTACTCGCATCACCTTGCAGAATGGTGTTTTGCGCGTCGTCGTACTCGGCTGGCGTTGGGTTGAACTCAAGGTCTGTTGTGCCAACGGTTAAAATAATTGATGTTTTCATGCTGCTTCTCGCTTAAGTGTTTCGTAAATTCGTGTTAGGCCGTTCTCCAATTGACGTTCCAGACGCTCGAAGCCGTCATTCACTTCGTCTTTTTTGGCGTAATACTCGGCCACATGGGTTTTGTATTCAGCAAGCTCTTTAGAGAGTGAAAACAACTTGCTGATAAGAGCACCGGTTAACATCACCAAAAGGGTGGCAAGGGCAACCAGTGCAGATAGCCAGGTTGGGTCCATCGCTATTCCTTCTGTTGGATTTCCTTCAAGCGTTTGCCCTGAAGCGATGCGATAATGTCGTCGACGGTTTCTTGCATCACATCGTTGGTAGTCAAGCCTTTCAGAGTTTCCAAGCCCCACACCACAGCGCGCGTTGCGAAGCGCTCCAGAATAATTTTCCAACTGATCTGAAAGAACAGACCTTTCAATACTTCAAGTAGGGTTTTGCCGATAATTCCGGTAAGGAATGCCATAGTTAATCCTTAACAATAGTGAGGCTTGCTGGCTCTCCGCCAAGCTCAGCCAACAGGTTTTTAAATGCGGCCGTAGAATTCACAACCGCCCATTCGTCCCCCACAAAGCCAAAGTCCACACCCGGCGCCAAACAGCCTTGAAGTTGCTTAGGCGAATTCGCTTTGTGAACCAAAATATGAGTTCGTAGGCTTGGCCCTAGTCGAGTCACACCAAGGTCTTTGCTTTCCAGTGCATAGCACTCACCAAACTTTGGTGATTTATGTGGGAAAAGCGTGTAGCTACCTTCTGGAATACAGGACTTAGATGGCGCGTTGTTCAGCCAAGGTCGCTCAACAACACAACAAACCTGGCTACCATCAGCACGGTGTAACGTTGAATAGGTACCGTGGGGAAAGTAACGGCGCTTTAAAACAAAATGCTTCATCGCTTAAATCTCTCTATGTTGCTTTGGCACTGGGTGCAGTACTTACACCCTGGTACTTTTTGGCGGCGTTCTTCGGGTATTGGGACGCCACATTCGCCGCATTCCTGTGCGCTTTCCCGTTGTTCCATTTGCTTAGCCCTTGCCAGTTGGTTGGCAATCGCCACTTCTGTGAATTGGGTTTCAAGGCCACTGGCATGGTCGATAACATCAGACATTACGCCCCCTGTCTATTGAACAAAAAGCTACTGAACCAAATCTTCGGTTTCATCAGGGCGCAGGTATGGAACGCCGTTGATTTTCACAAAGTCAGGGCTAGTTACTTCGAACGGCAGTTTGTGAACCAATGCACTGCCACCATTTGAATCGGCATCGAGAAGATCAGAGATTTTGATACGACAACCGAAGGCTTCAATTTTCAGCTCGTCTTTATCAATCTTGCCGTAGAACAGCGCGTCAAAATCAGGCATTCCACGCCAAGAGCCGGCTTGTTTTGCTGCCTTGCTCAACTGGTTGAATTGCTGCGTGGTAAGCTCCATTTCACCGCTTGCTTCTACATCGCCATCGACATAACCATCAGGCACACCAGAGGTTTTATTGACGGCAGAATTATCGGTAATGGATAGAGTGACTTTTTGCGCTTTGAGCTTGTAGTCACCCATTGAAAAATGCATGTTCTTGCCAGAAATACGCATGCTCATGGATTACGCCTCCGCATCTGCAGGGTTAGAGAGATCAAGCCCAATATTGACAACAATGTGTTTCGGGCAGTTATGAGGGCGAACCATTAAGCCAATGTTTACTTTGGTTTTTGTCATCCACTGAATCGACACATCTTCATCACGTGGTGGCATGATTTCACCTGGGAACTGAATGCCGCCAATTTCAGTGGTCTTCGACATATCGCGCATGTCTTTACTGAAATAGGTGCGGTTGAGCTCAATACTTGGTGGTGTTGAGTTAAGGATTCGGTCAGCAATACGACGAATCGCTTTAATACGAACGCGGCGGTTTAGTTTGTGAACTGGGCGAACGTATTCAAGGAATTGATAGTCGCCACCTTTCGCTTCGAGCGTTGAACCATCTGTCCAGTAGATGCCTTCCATATCCGCATACCATTGCAGCAATGAATAACGCGCCTCGGCTAACGCTGCAATGGTGCTCATTTCTAATGGTTTACCTGCACTATCGACAGGCATTTCACCAAGACCAAGCAAACTGCCTGTTGCAACGCGCATAGGGCTATCGGCTACAGTGACAGCACGATCACATAGGCGACCACCAAGCACACCCACGTTGTTACCATTGAGTTGAGGTACTGGTGTAACCAAATTAGCGGCAACATCTTTGACTAGGGTTAGCATGGCCGTTTCATAGTCTGACCACGTTTGTGCACCTTCACCTTCTGCCGTAATACCAGGACAAGCAGCAAGGAAGAACACCCAGCGACCTAGTTTGCTCGTGAGTTCTGTCGCCTTGTCTTGCATCGCGGTGAAGTCGGCTTTATCTGTCACAACATCGACAATACAAACACCTTCAAAAGAGTCGGTACGGTTGGCAATGTCTACCGCTTCTTGCCAAGTAGCATCAGCCGCTAAACCAAAGATGGCACCCGTCCAGTTTTGTTTGCCATTGAGCTGCGCGGCTTTGACGTTTGCGCCTAGCGCATCATCGGCCACCACATCATCAAGATTGGTCATGTTGTTTACGCGCGTGACTTTGCCTTGCAGTTCGGCTTTGTCGGTTCGCCCGATGTAGATCAGGTGGCGTTCAATTTCTGGAATCCCGCCTTGCCCTAAATTGAGGTTGTTTACCTCTACCTTTCCGGTTGCCATTGGTTGTTTCCTCGCTTATTTTCGCGTCTTGGCCTGCTCAAAGATTTTTATGAGTTGGCGGGTTACTTCGCGTTCTTTACTGCCTAATATCTGGCGTTCTGCCAATGGGATATCCCAAGCAGTGACACTAGGCTGATTGCTCAGCTCTCGGATAATTTGTCCGGCTTGGCCATGGGTAACGGTTTCCATTAACAGACGAAGGCTTGGCTTTTTCCGTCCTTTACCGCTTTTTCTCGGAACCGTGTAACCCAGTTCCCTTAGCTTTCGCGCTTGCCCTTTACTGCAAGGCGCGGAATAGTCTGGTGTTCCCCAACGCTTTTGCATTTGGCGCTTGGTCATCTTTTGCTTTTGACCAAGATGATGCCGAGCTGCAATTTTTGCGGTGAGCTTGTTGCTCCAAGTCAGGTCGAGCATGTTGGCGTTTCGTACATAAGGGGTTAACCCTTTCGCCATGCGCCGCATCACCTTGCCGCGCTTCTTACCTTTTCTTGGCTCTAACGCTTGGCCGTGAATATCTTTTTGTTGCTGAATGCGTTTGCGTGTATTGGCTTTTTCCCAACGGCCAAGGGTTTTCAGTATCCAAACTCGCTTCTTTGGTGGCAGTGCTAACATGGCAAGCTTTTCTTGCATGTTGAGCGCATCCCTTTGATTCGCATTAATTGTTGGTTTCATTCACCAACTCCGCTTCTTCTGCGGTGTAAATCTCTACGGCTTGAACTCGATATTTGATTCCGCGCCAGGTAATCATTCCTGCCTCTGCATCTGGTACCAACTCGATAGGTTCCATCAGCTCAAGCTCTATGCTCACATCAGCCAGCTCACTGCTAATCACATCAACCGAAAGTGTTGGGTCTTCGAGCTCTTGTTCGTTGCGGTCTTCTTCATGGTCGCTTAACCAACAGGCCACAAGAGCAAGCAAACAGCGCGGGTCTAACAATCGGTGAGGAAATTCCTCTACCGAGATCACCGCGTTGTATTTCCAGTAACACGCGATGTAACCATCGTTGCCTCGGTCTTCACCACTTGGGACAATCGAGCCGTTCTCTTGCCAAGCATCAATTTTGTTGTCCAGCACGTTGCTATTGAGGTGACTAACAATGTATTCCGTTAAATGCTCAAGCTTGGTCTTGTTGTAGGCTGTATCGCTCATATCGAGTCAATCCCATTTGCACTGCGGCCAAGGAGCGCACGCACATCTTTGTTACTCTGTGCGAGAAAACGTGCCTCTTGTTCCGGTTCATCCGTTGCCACGCTTTCACCTTCTTTGCGGCGGTCTTGAGTCGCAAACTCTTTCATCAGTTCGGCGTGAGCCCGACCATAAACCGCACGCTTGTAGAGCATGATTTTCGGGCTGCTCAGCACTGGTTTTTCGCCATCTACGATCAGGCTTTCTAATCGTTCTTGAATATTCAGCGCGGCGATGGCCACCGCGTAGTTCAAAGAGTCGTTATCAAACGTATGGGGAACACGGCGTAAACTGCGAAATTCAGCCGTAGATAAATCCGGCCATCCTTCACCTGGTATGGCGATATCGACTGCACTGTTAACATTTCCGCCAAAGCTCATAACGGTCCCTTGATTAGTTAAATTAGGGCGCCTCTAGCCACTGGGTCGACGGTATCGAGTTAGCCGGTTAGCTTCTCTTACCTCACCAGCCGAGGCGCGGTGGCGTAGGAGTCTTTACAGATTCTTGCCTTCGTTAATGGCGCGAATACGGGCTTCAATCTTCTTGATTTGGGTACCCACCCCCACTTTGCTGTTCTTATCGTGCGCGTGGTGAAGCAGAGCCAATGCTTTTTCTAATGTTTCTACGTTGCCAACAGCTGTGGCTTGCGGCTGGCCTTCTTCATTTCGGATCAGGTATAAACCCGCGAACTTGTACCACTTAGCGTGAACCTTCTCGTGCAAGCGCCACTCTTTCTCGACCTTATCGAACACCTGGGTGAAGTAAGGCTCAATGGAATGACCACGTTCAGATTCTTTCTCCGCCCATGCCAACACTTCGTCAGCACAGAACGTCGGCCAGTCACGGCGGAAGTTTTCTGGCGTAGGCAAATCTAGCTCAATGGCTTTCATGCACCACTCAATCGCGGCATCCAGCTCTTTGATGTCGAATAGCCAAACCACCATGTTGGTAAAAATTGGGTTTTCGAACGCTTCGCCACTTTCTAAATAAGCCTGAACATACGGCTTGTATTTCGGTACCAGCACTTCACGCTTGTGCTTAATTCGATCAGCGATGGCGTTAAATGAGCGCAAATACTTGCGGTCTTCTTCAAACTCAATCAGCTTGATGTGCAGGCTGTCGGTATCTGCACCGGAAATGACTTCCGGTACAGACTGGTTAGCTTGCTGTTCAATGAGCTTTCGACGCTGTTTTGCTAATGGGCTAACCATGCATTACTCCTTAAGCAGCAGGCTCAACAACGGTCACCGCTTCAATCGCAGCGAACTTGTTCAGGTTACCGATGGCGTAACCTTCCATACGGATGTGGTTTTGTTTGAAGCGAAGCGTGTCTTCATCATTCTTTTGCTTACGCCATTGCGTGCCTTCCTGCGTGAGTACTTGCAGGTTTTTGGTGTTGGTTACCCAAACCTGATCGACTGGGAAGAACGGCGCTTGATAGGCTTTCTTACCTGCAATGGTTTTTGCCAGTTGTTGAGCAGCTTTGTGCTCGGTAGGCGTGTTTGCCGCTTCCAGTAAACGGTGCTGCTCTGCTGCGACCAAGTTTGAACCGACGAGAACCACAAGATCAGGGTCTTGGCGGTGCTCTGGCGCAATCGTGGTATTGATCAGGTCTTGAACCAACGAATCTAGGTTTTTGTAAGAATCCGCGGTTGCACCTGATGAGTCGAGTTGGGCAGAAGCAAGGACTTGGCTCGCTTTCTTCTCTTTCGCGATAGTCAGCCAACCTTTGTTGACATCCTGACCAAGTGGATTTGCGACTGGGTCTGTTACCGTTGCAGCCGATGTACCATTGAAGCCAACACGTAGAATATCGAGAGCAAAACGGCGCGAGATGGCATTTTGCATCATCTTCAACCATTCATTTTTAGAACCTGAGTTCGCCCATTGAGTCATGGTTTCCCAAAGAATGTGCGCACCAGAATCAGTTTTAACCAACTCGTAGGTGTTACCACTTTGGCCTACTTCTACGCTAAAGCGCTCATTGTTGCCGCGGCCTGTTGATAGACCATCGTTACCAACATCAACAACCTGACCTTTGATTTGCTGTACAGGCAGCATCGCGATCATGCCCAAGAAGGCATCTGACTGCATAATTGCCTGACGCAGCTTAGTTTCCATTGGCGGCGTAAGGTTAAACATCGTTTGACCTGCTGACGCGCCTGCACTTGTCAACATAGTTGCAGAAAACTCTTGCAGGTATTGAGTTGAAATTGCGTTCAGCATTAAAACATCTCCTTAGCTGAGAATTTATCGTCAGCGCCAGAACCATCTGGTTCTTGACCCGGAACTTCTTTTGAAAGTTCAGCGAATTGGTTTTCGAGACCGTTCACTTTCTCGATTAACGGTTTTAGTTTTTCGTCCAGAGTGGCAGAGAACAGCTCAACGCTTGTTCCCTTCTCTTCTGGCTCTGGCGTTTCTGGTTCGTCTTGCAAGTTGAACTCTTCTTTCAGTTCTTGCTTGAACTCGCCTTTGAATGCAGAAAACTGCTCTTGCAGTGCTGCTTTTAGTTGCTCTTCGGTCACGTCGGTGTCCTCTACTTTTGATGGAGTTTCTGGCCCTTCATCGCCAGAAGAGAAAAATTCATTGAATGCCGCGAAAAAGCGGTCTTTGCGCGTGAAACACTCAGAAAAATCGACTTCTTCCAATGCGCTGCATTCTAATTCGGTGGTTTCGCCAGATTGACGAGAAAATTGAAGGAGCGAAGTACCCGTGGAGGCTGGGGAGTCAGTCGCAGCTAGGCCCATTAAATAGCAACGTCCTTCGCCCTTGTAATCAGGATTTGGTTCGATGGATGTGAATAGCTTTTGCTTTTTTCGGTTGGCTTCGAGCATGAAGTCGTTCGGCTCTAACTTCGCGAACAGACGCATTTTGCCGCTTTCTTCCTCCGCTTTGAGCTCAATAACTTTGCCCCAGTTATCACCGTAACCATAAAATCGACGGTGCTCTGGCCAGATGAGCGCGGTGTACTCTTTTGGGTCATAGCTTGCCGCCATTTGCTCAATCCAATCACGGGTAATTTTGCGCCCGTCTACGGTTGGCCCCTCAGTAGCAATGATTTTCCAGTCACTAATCTTTGGCATTTTGGTACTCAAACTTGTCATTCACATATCGGTGTGAGCAAACAATACGCCTTTGAATAACGGCTTTCAGCCACTTCAATTCCTACCAATTCGGATTTAACCAAAACCCGAATTTTCAGGAACTTATCTAGGTCATCTGTAAGTTTTCGGCGCGTATGATGCAGCTATGGCATATTCAGATGAAATAAGAGAAGCCGCGAAAAAGCTCTATTTACGCGGTGTTCCTCCGAAAGAAATTGCTGCGCAACTGAACCTCAATAGTGAGCGCATCCTTTATACCTGGGCGGAGAAATTCGGCTGGGCGTTGTTGTTGGATGAATTGTCTATAGAGCAGATGATTAACCGCCGTTTAGCGGTGCTGATAGATAAGGATGAGAAAACCGATCAGCAGCTCAAGGAAATGGACAAGCTAATCGATCACCACGTTAAGCTGTTAAAAGCTCACGCTGATGCAAAAGCCAAAGCGGAGCGACACCTTTCGCAAGGCAGCTCACCAAAGAGTGATGGTGACTCATCAAAGCAAAGCAGCAGTAACGGCAACCGTAAAAGGAGCCGTAAGAAGAACAGCATTGAGCACCTAACAGAAGATGACTTTAAAGGCTGGCACGAATCCCTGTTCGAATACCAGCACACGATGCGCAACAACATCAAACAGCGCATTCGTAATATTCTCAAGTCTCGCCAGATTGGTGCTACTTACTATTTCAGTGGTGAAGCATTAGAAGATGCGATTCTGACTGGTGATAACCAAATCTTTCTTTCTGCATCACGCGCACAAGCTGAAGTTTTCCGCAGCTACATCATTGCGATTGCCAAAGAATTTTTGGACATCGAGTTAACCGGTAACCCTATCATTCTCTCCAACGGTGCCGAACTGCGCTTTTTGTCCACGAACAGCAAAACCGCGCAGAGTTACCACGGTCACGTTTATGTCGATGAATATTTCTGGATCCCTAAGTTCGATGAGCTGAACAAACTTGCTTCGGCAATGGCAACGCATAAGAAGTGGCGCAAAACTTACTTTTCTACACCATCGTCGAAAATGCACCAGGCTTACCCGTTCTGGACTGGTGACCAATGGCGAAAAGGGAAAGACTCACGTGCCCACGTCGAATTCCCGACCTTTGATGAATTTCGAGATGGTGGCCGACTCTGCCCAGACAAACAGTGGCGTTATGTTGTCACCATCGAAGATGCGGCAAACGGTGGTTGTGACCTGTTCGACATTGAAGAGCTACGAGAAGAATACAGTGATGATGACTTCAAAAACCTGTTTATGTGTGTGTTTGTCGATGGTTCGCTGTCTGTCTTCAAATTCTCTGATCTTGAAAAAGGCATGGTGGATGCCGCTCACTGGCAAGACTTCAAACCAAATAACAAACGTCCCTTTGCTCATCGAGAAGTTTGGTTGGGTTACGACCCAAGCCGAACTCGAGACAACGCCTGCTTGGTGGTTGTCGCTCCACCAGTTGTACCAGGTGAACGCTTCCGCGTACTGGAAAAACACTATTGGAAAGGACTGAACTTTCAGTATCACGTGTCAGAGATAGAAAAGGTATTTCAGCGCTACAAGGTGACATACATCGGCGTCGACACCACGGGAATTGGTGGCGGTGTTTGGGACTTAATATCGAAGAAATACCCACGTGAAGCACACGCAATCCATTACAGCAACGAAAACAAAAACCGCCTTGTGATGAAGATGATTGACATCGTAGAAGCCAAACGCCTGCAGTTCGATGCGCAGCACAAAGACATTGCGATGGCATTTATGGCGATTAAGCGCGTGCCAACCGCTAGCGGTAACGCCATGACCTTTAAGGCCGAACGAAGTGAAACGACCGGACACGCCGATGCATTCTGGGCAATCTCTCACGCCATCATTAACGAACCGCTAGATCACTCCACACCAACGAAATCAACCTGGGCCACAGCAGCATGACCGAGCAAATGAACACTTTAGTTAGACAAGAAGAATACACGCCAGAGTCGGTCTACCACATCGACTCTTCGCCAGAGGCCATCGACTCCAACAGTTGGATGACCACCTATTCAGATTTGTTTTACAACGATGGTGACGACTATTGGGAGCCACCAATTTCCCGCAGTGGCTTGGCCGATATTGCTCGAGCCAACGCCTATCATGGTTCACTGCTTATCGCTCGAGCAAACTATGTAGCGGGACGCTTCCAGAGTGGCGGTGCAACTCGACGCCGACATATACAAGCTTTTTGCCGAGATTACTTTACCTTTGGCGATGCAGCGTTTCTTAAAATTCGAGATGGTTTCAAACGTGTAGTTCGTTTACACCCATTACCTGGCATGTACCTTCGTAGACGTAAAAACGGCAATTTCGTCATTCTGGAACGCGACAACCAGCAACGTGAATATCGCAAGGAAGATGTTATTTTCTTGCCTCAGTACGACCCACAGCAGCAAATCTACGGTTTGGCGGATTATCTTGGTAGCGTTCAAAGCAGCTTGTTGAATAAAGACGCTACTTTGTTCCGCCGTCGCTACTATAAGAACGGCGCACACATGGGCTTTATCTTCTACGCCACCGACCCAAACCTTAGTGAAGAAGATGAAGAAATGTTGAAGCAGAAGATCGCCAGCTCTAAGGGTGTGGGTAACTTCCGCAGTATGTTCGTAAACATTCCGAACGGCAAAGAGAAAGGAATTCAATTGATTCCGGTCGGTGATATCGCGACTAAAGATGAATTCGAACGCATTAAGAATATTACCGCGCAGGACATTCTTGTCGGCCACCGATTCCCTGTTGGTAAAGCTGGCATTATTCCTCAAGGCACGACCAGTTTAGGCGACCCAACGAAGATAGGTAGTGAGTACGCCAAGGATGAGATCATCCCTGTGTGTGAGCTGATTATGGATGAGGTGAATTCAGACCCCGAGGTACCTAAGCACTTGCGCCTTAACTTCAATTTAATACATGGAGATACGGCCTAAAACCGCCCCCAAAACTGTATAAAAACACAGCCTTTTGACGTATGATTATTAAGTCAGTCAATAAGCCAGGTGTTTTATATGAGAGTGTTGTGTCCAGAATGCGGCGAAAAAAGTCGCATCCAGAAATCAAATAGAATGAGCACAAAATATGCTGATTTATATTGTTCGTGCAGTGACCCGGAATGTGGGCATACCTTTGTGATGAATTTATCTTATAGTCATACTCTAAGCCCTAGTGCCAAAACCACCTCGCAATTAGCTTTTAATATAGTTAAAGCCCTAGCACCAGAACATAGAGAAGAGTTAAAACAGCAGCTTTCGATTTTATAACTTAAAAGTAGGGCTCTCTGCCTCATCAGCCATCCCAATTATCGACTGGATGGCTTTTATTTTTTCGTCATCCAGTAAGTGAGAAAACCGCGGTAATATTCCCTCTAGTAAAACTCGCCCCGCTTCCTCTCTTCCCTCACCTACAGCACTGACGGCCACCCCATCAATGATTATATCCAGAGCGGATTGAAACAACTGCTTTTCTTTAGACATATCAACACCCTTACCAATTATAAGTAAAATATACTGTATATTAATACAGTATTCCACAGTGGTTTTTAAACATAATTCACTCATTAAGAATTTTCCTTTGTTACTTCGAGTTAATAGAAATCACGCTGCCACATCATTTAAACGAGCGGTAATGCATTTCCTAAATGGGTAAATGCTTTGTTTACCAAACCAAGCTAGCTTAGGTTCTCGATCACGCAAGACCTTAGAAAGTTGATATAAATCACAAAAACAATCTAGAAATCGAGCCTGCGGAATTGGATAACCGTGTTAATGACGCAGCTGTGCTTAATTGAAAAATTCAGATGAGGAATTGGGGAAGGAGTGTGTATTTATCGTTACGATCAGCTGTCTTAATGTCAAATGTCACGAAACAGTCCGATGTGTGTTTTTGCCAACTATATTTGCAAATGCACACATCAAACTGTAAGAAATAATCTTTTTTGATCTATAAAACAATACCTTAACCAAAAAAATCACACTATTTCTAAAAGTGTGATTTTAGTCTAAAACGGACATCTCGGCCCATGCTTGGCTAACACCTTGCCGATGTATTCCCATAGTTCGTTCAGGTCTCGGTATTCTAAATAGAAGTTGCTATCCACGAACTGTGATCCACTGGATGAAAAGTTTGGCTGGTCGTTGCCCTTCTCTCCTGTACTCAGTTCAAAAGTTGCTGAGAATTTTCCGCCTCTAGGTCTTACATCGAATTTGATGTGATATGTCCAATGGCTTTCGGATTCGCAACGGCGGTATAAAGCAAGGATCCAACCGGAGTCGTAAAAGTTTGGGTAAGTAGAGCTTGGGAGCTGATTGCCATCGAACGGCGGAAGTGTTGGTAAGTTAGAGCGGAGTTGATTGGCCATTTGGTTAAAGGCAGGTGTTAATGTAGGCTTCTTTGATTTCTTCGGCTTTCTTTCCGGTAAAAACCATTACTAAGAACATAAAGCCTTCTTTGGTCATTTGATAGGCTTTACGAAATTCACCTTTTTTGTCTAAATAATCAACCACCGTAAAATTGCGGGCGTTAAAGTCTTCTGAGCAATCAATATTTTTCAGCTTGCACAAAACATCATGATGGCGCTTGCCAAATGCATCTGCAGCTTTAAGTGAAGTAGTTCGAAGATCGCCGTGGTTTTAAACAACGGCATTTTCAGGAAGAAGAGTAATTGTGGTCATAGCGCGACCTCCTATGTCGATTCAATTTGAATCACCACACAAAGGTCCTAATCTTCGGGTGGTGAGCTGGACAAGGTTAGGAGTACCGTGACATAGGAAACGGCCAGCATAAAGCTGCCTCGCCCAGCCCACCATAATGCAGATAGTACGATTTCTACGCGAAACGTCTACGTTTAGAGGTGCCGAAGCCACACATAAAAAACCAGCAGAAAGCTGGCGTCTATACGCCTATATCAAAACGGGGTCCTAATCCCGACTCTGGATTTTGCTAGTGCATTAGTGGGTTAGCCGATGTGAACTATACTAGTCAATGATGTGTGATTAATATTGGTGAACATTGACGCATATTGGTTAAGTTTTGACAATGTGACGATTGTTTGAAGATTTGAACTGGGGTATAGTTCTTTGCCTAAAAAACAACATATATTGTTTTTTACAAATCTACTCCATCCTCAGATTAGAAATACTTAAAGGACAGGTCATTTGCATACTCCTGCTGCGCAACAGAATACTAATGAGATTTTGTCAGTCATCCTAGATGCTCTTGGGTCTGGTGAAGTGCTTGATGAAATGTCTAAGTTCAGATTGCTTAAAGAAGCTGATAATCAAGTAGAGCTTGAAAGGGGCTTAGCCCTCAAAGCTCTTACATATACAGCGGCACACGATCGCGAAAAAGCTAAAGAGTATGCGTTAGAAGCACTAAAGTATGTTAGTGACCCTGCAACCTTGAGCAACTGTCTGCGAGTACTTCAGATCAATGCATACTCTAAAACGCTGTTGGAGCACGTTGACCTCAGTTTGAACTACTTTGAGCATGCCGACTATATTTCTAGTTTTGGTACCGTAATTTGTTCTTTCCCAAACATTTTACATGCTTCATTGATAACAGAGAATCTAGCTAAAATGGACCTAGTAGAACAAAACAAAGACTTGTATTTGTACTGCACTACGTTAACAAATACTGCAGATGAAGCAGCAAAGAAACTCTCTTTAGATAAAGGGGTTTACGCTGCGTTATCAAATGTAGCTGCTAACGTTGCAGAACGTTATTCTGCGGTCATAAATAAAGCCGAAATGCTCATCCCACCCGAATCTGATTGGGTAAGCCTGGTGTATTTCGTTGAGTCGGATGACGTTAACCAACTTTTCGATATGAACTTCCAACTGGCGGATGATGTAATTGACGCAGAGTTAGATACGCTGCCTGTGGTAGTTAGATTCGAGCCACTTGAACCATCATCTACTACGGTTGTGGGGAATTATGGCATCTAAACCAGAAGACTTTTTAGAAACAGCGAAGGGAATTCTTGAATCAGAGAATTGTTCAGAAGCAGATCAGCGTAGTGCAATAAGCCGTAGCTACTACGCTATGTATCATAAAGTGCTGTCTATTCTTGATAACGAACCTTGGACTTATAGTGGGAAAGGCTGCCATGCGAGCTTAATAACCTATTTGGAAAAAGACTCAGCAAACGAAGAGTCCATAGACCACCGCCAGCTTCGCCGCCTCTCATACCAACTAAAGCAATCTAGGGATAACAGAGTAATTGCGGATTACGAACTAGGAAAAGAAGTATCCCCACAGTTGGTAAACTTGTCGATTGTAACCGCAGAAAAATGCATTGACCTTGCCGATCAACTCGCAGATTCAGGCAGTAGCAACAGCTCTGCTGGCTAAAACACACGCTTTAATTACATTACAAAACCCTAAGTATTTACGTAAATACTTAGGGTTTTGTAATGTATGCGGCTACTCAGAATGATCATCTTCCCTCACACCAACGGCCAGTCGTCTCCATCAGGGAAGAACGACAGGTCTGGTTGTTGATAGTCTTGCTTTTCTGGTTGGGTAAACAGATTGTCCCATCCTTCAAAATCCATCCATTTCAGATCATCTGCAGGTACGCGGCTTACTTCGACTAGCTGCGCCGGACGTATATTGCCGTGCTCGTCTACCTCCGCAGGGCGGATTTGAATACTGGTTGCATCGTCGATGCGAATTGAACTGCCTTTTAGCAGTTCGGCCAGTGCCGTTTCATCAATATTTGGCGGATTATTCGCCCGACTATTCACCGGGTCTAACATTCTGGTTAGCTGCTCGCTGACCTGTACCTCGCGATGCTCCGTACAGTTATTGACAGAACTCCGAGAGGAGCCAGAGGCTCCAATAGCGGTCGCTGCGCTCCCTTGGGTGATCGCTTCAGCTTCTTCGATCACCTTTGATTTCTTCTTAATCGTCCAGACCTTAGTGCGAGTTTTAACGATCGCTTCCGGTGTTTGGAAACCTTCCACCTTGCGCACGTCTTCACCGTGAGGTGATGCGAAAGGAAGTACTTGATATGAGTTTGTGATCAGCAAATCTTCGCGTTTAACGAATGGCCCACCCTGCCCCATGATGTAGCCTTGCCAGTTGCCATGGTCTGCTGCTTTCATTGTGTCTAAGATGCAAGCTTCATCAGATTGGATTCGTGCCTGGTAGTTTTTGCCGATCACTTCCACCAACTCTTTGTTGGTTAGCAGGTGATCAGGTTTTACCGGACCAACCACATGGCGGATCAGCATGTGGTACATATCCAACAGGTCAGCGCGTTCTTGCATGAACACGTATTCCATAAACGCTTTTTTGTTTTGGCTTGCGAAGCGGCGCAGCTCTCGGTAAGTCGTAACCGGCGCACCACCGAAAAATTGAAACTGGCGAATCGCCCAGCGACTTTTCCATGCGCTGACGTTCTTCGCCATGTCTTTGACTGATTTGCCTGTTTCATCGGAGACTTCATCGTCCATAGCAAAACCGTCGATATTCTTAGAAATGTATTTAGCGATGTAGCCTGTTGCTGTGCCTTTTTCTGGGTCGATGTAGCCAAAGTCACAACGAGGGCGGTAATCCATAGGACCAACATAAGCACACTTACGAAATGGCTTTTGTTTTTCCTTTTCGTACTGCGGGTGCAATTCTGCGCGGTCTTCTTGGGTTGCGTACGAAATAAAGATGTCACGCACTTGCGCCACATCTTCTGGTTTTACCCAGATAAGTAAATGCCAGTGTGGTGTACCATCGTGATGAGGCTCAGCAACACGTACGCCAAACCAGCGGATTTCTTCACGACCTAACTTGGCGCGGATACGCTGCCAAGCATTGTTTAAGTATGCTTGCGCCTCTCGTGGGCTAGCACCGTTCCAATGCTCAATGAAACCGCCTTTCTTGTATGAGTTGTGGTATTTCGACGGCGTGGTCAGGGTCAGGAACAAGCCTTGTAAACCAAGTTCATTACCGATGTCTTCACAACCACGACAACGCACCATCAATTCATGACGGCGAATAGCAGGGTTGGACACACTTTTCAGAACCATTTCGGACAGGTCTGCTTTTTCTTCGGTTTCTTCGTCGAAGAGTTCACACTGCTTGATGTATTCCCAGTTGCGCTTTTGTTGCTCTTGGTGCTCACGAACACAATCCCAAGAAGCATAAGCAGAAGCTTTTGAAGATACTTGCCCCATTGCAATGGCTAGGTGCTCACGCATAATTTTGCGAGCTTTAACCAAACGACCAAGCCACCACTTTTCGCTAATCATGCGAGAAATGTCTTGCAGTGCAGAAAGCTCATTTTGCTTCTTGTATTTACAAGGAGGCTTAATGCCAAACTGAGAAGTGAAAGCCGCTAATTGATGGTAGCCTTCAACGACAGGACAGAATGTTTCATCCTTTTCCAATTCAGCTTCTGTAACGCTTTCCAACTTAGAAGAGGTAATTTGGAAACGCACATTCATGATTTTTCCAATCTTGAACGCCATCTCTTTGATTTCGTCCAGCTCCAATTCCGCCAAGATGCGGCTTTTTACTGGCTTGCGGTTTTTCTCCGCCTTATCGAAATCAAAGCGAAGTTGAGGTTTTGCTATCTCTGGATGTGCAGACGTAAAGTCGCTTTGGTCAGTGTTATCGAGTTCTTCACTGAGCAAAGATACCTTTTGGGGTGTTGGTAACTTTTTGTATTTGCGTAAAACCATAACGGCGCGATCAGCAGCTGGGCCCATGCGCTCACGCAAAAAGATGTTTGCTTCTCTTCTACCTTGCTTTTCGAAAACTGAAATGTATCGAGTGACAAAGTACTTGGTTAAATAGTCTGGCAGGCCATGGATTTTGTCTTTTGCCCACTCAAAATCATCTGGGTTTGCTTCAAATAACTTACGTTCCAGAACACTGAGATCATCAGGCTCAATAGTTGTGTTATATCGACGGGCACCAAAGCAGCCCGCTTCAACTTCCTTTAAAGGGGCTTGCCATGGAAACTCGTATAAATCGATTTCGGTTGGTTCGGATAGATAGTTAGACACGATTGTTCTTATCCACCCAAACCTAGAGCCAAACGCCAAAGCTCTGGAATTTCCGTTGGTTTCTTAATACCTACCTGCTCTATTGGCTTAGCTTTAGATTTAGCGCGAAACTTGCGAACTTGCTCAGCCCGCTTTTGGCTTTTCTGAACCTTGGCGACCGCTTCATCCAGAGTGCAACCTGCTTTCAAATGCTTGTAGATTGTGGTGTGCGTGGTACCAATAGCTTTGCCGATATTGTCGATACCTTTGATTCCCTTCCACTCGTGAGTAGCAACACCGCAATTGTTTTCCCGGCCATCAACAAAATGAACAGCTTCACGAATCGTCTTGCCGTTACGTAGGCGAGATTTCAAAGTACCCAGTGGAACGCCAAACGCTTTCGCGATCGCGGATTGACCTATGTGGCCGTCTAGTTCGTAGATGTAATCTTGTCTCATACCGCCTCCAACTCTTGCGTAGTCACTACCATAAAACCGCCTTTTCCGTTGCCCTTGCTCAACACACCTTTGGTTAGGTGAGTACAACTAAGGGAAACACATGCCTGTTCGATCGCCTGGTCTAGTGAGTCGAAGTCGCCAACCATTACATTGGCAACTTCTTGAGTGTCTTCATGACGAACAACACCACCATCAGGGCAAAGCATGATTGCTGCATATTCCATTAGCCCACCTCCACAACACTTGGGCCATCAACTACAGTAAGCACCCCTTCATCATCGAATTGAAACAACTGACCTCGATATAAAACACCTTCTTCAGTGAAAAAATGATTCGCTACTTGATCGCATTTTCCTGCTTCTTCGTGCAGATAAGCAGAGATTAGGTCTTGGGCTGTTTGGTATTTCTGCGATGCTTTCACTACGGCTTGACGCGCTTCTTTTTGCGCATTACCACTATCAATAACGTTATCTAGTAAGTGTTGGATATTTTGCGAAATGGTTATTGAACTCATGCCCCCACCTCCGCTTTCGCTTCGGCAGCTTCACGGGCTTCGATGATTAGTTCTGTTATCTCGCTTTCGATTGCTAATAGCTGAGTTCCGGTATCTTCTTCACCAAGTCGAGCTCGCGAGTCAAACAACGGTTCATCAGTAACGTCGTATTTACAGCCTTTCACAAAAACTCTTGCCTCAAACCAATTGACGCTAGCTACATACCCAACGTGAATTTCAATCACATCGTGATTACTGATCGCCAGCGCATTAATAGCGTTAACAACGTCTAACACTTCACGGTTGGTGTTCAGTCCGCTAAATAACTTTTGCTTTTGCGCTAGTGCTTCTGCTGGTAAATCCGCATGCCCAATCGTTCCTACATTACGGTTGAGAATTTGGTCTATGAGGTTTCTTGCTTCGGTTAACTTTTGATTGGTATTCATCTCTCTGTTCCTACGCTTAGACGAAAAAAGGCCCCCATGGATACTGCGGGGGCAAAACGGCTGGCTTGGTGATTAATGGGTGTTACTGAATTGGTAGTGTTTGAGGCGACGAACATCGCCGAGCGTGTTGTCAAAGCCCACGATCATCTCTTTGAGGTACTGCATTCCTGAACGGATTTTTTGCAGCTCTAAATCATCGAAGGACTCAAACTCACGTTGGTAATCTTTTGGAGACATGCCGCCAGCGATAAGAACTAAGCCACGGCTTTTGTCTGGCAGTTCGTTGAACATCTTTCTCAGCTTGCCGCGTGTTGCGGAACCGTTGAAAAGTGCTTTGCATGCGGCAATGCTTTCACTTGCATCGGGAGCACTCGGTTGGCGCTCTTGTTGTTGAATAGCTAACTGACTCATTATTGCTCCTTAGGCTAAACCTGGAAGTGGTGCACCGTTGGCAAGGAAATCTGATCCCATTTGCATGAGTGGCTGTAATCCTGTGGTGCGGTTTTCGAGGTCATTGATAAGCAAAACCAAGTTGCCTAAAGCCGCTTGAGCCTTGGCGAGTGTTTTGCGTTTGGTAGATCGCGGTAAACGCTCTGCGGTGCACATTGCCAACGCATCGCTAGAAAGCTCACCGGAATGGATGTTTAGTTTTAGAAATCGTTCAAGCAGGTTCAGGTCATCTTCTGCTTTTGGTAGTGGGACAGTCACCACCCCATCATCGGCAAATAACGTGTTTACGATTGAGTAGTCGCCTGATACTCGGCTTATAGAAGCAAGCACAACGGGCTTAAGTACGTGCGGTTGATTTGGGTTCAGCATGTTGCGAAGCATGGTACCGCTCAGTTCTAGCTTACGGGCAATAGCTTCAACATCGTGATTAACGACAAAATCACAGCAAGCCGCATCAAAAGCTTGTTGTTTGCGTTCACGCAATACGCACATTGAGTTATTTGCGTCCATATCGAATACTCAAATGAAGAGAAACGAAAACGAATGACCACCCAACGATATTGAGCCACAGCGTGCATTCGTTTGGGTATTTGTCTTCCCATGACTCACTCGTGTCTTGCTGAGTGAGTTTGGTTTTACGTGACGTTGCGAAGGTCATACTTTTTGCTCCGCTAGCTTTTCCATGTACTTGACCATGTTCACCATAATCAGACCCTTAGAGGCGTATTTAGGAACAATAGGAATGTTGCCAAGGTCTTTTTGGCGATCAAATGAAGAGGAAGACATGCCAGTACGACGCAAAAATTCCTTTTTTGTGCATACAGGCGCATCAATTGCTATTTGCAGTGCTGCCATAAGTGGTATCCTACTTGTTTGAAATTTTAATGATGGTTATTGAGTGAGATTGATAAACCATTTTCGTATTTGAGTAATTATTAGATCAAAAATTCTGCTTTGACAATTTTTATTTTCACAATAGAAGTTAAAAATTGCATTTGAGCAACTAATTACTCATTTAACCAAGAATAGATAGAGGCTTTTTCTCTAATGAGCAGAATTCCAGCCAAGGTACCACCATTTGACTACCTTAGTGGTCGAGAATTTACCGAAAAACTAAAGACGGTAACTGAGTGCAAAACATATGAATTGCTCAGTGATTACTATGGTGTTCCTAACTCTACGTTTTCTACATGGCACACGCACAACCGAACTGGGTGGGAATTGATAATCAGAACTCACTTGGCTACGGGAGCTTCTGTTCGTTACATGGCCTTAGGAGAGGGCGAACCTTTTCCTGAGAACAATAATTCCTCATCAACGAGCAGTATTGATAAGTTCATCATCGCAAATGGGCAGCTAGAAAAGGCTGGTACTGTCGATCTTGGATTGTCGACTCTTAAAGACTTCGGACTAGTCAAAGGTGAGCTGTTTGTGATTGAGCAAAATGGAACTCACCTATACGTAAACACCGCTGAACAAAAGCCAGCTTCTGGTGACTACGTTCTTGATATAGATGGCGTAATCTCGGTGAACTATCTGCAACGTTTACCAGGTAAGAAATTAGCGATCGCGTTTGATACTTCAACAATTGAAGTGTCTGAACAAGATATAAAAGTCCTTGGCCGCGTGGCTATGGAAATGAAGAAGAAGTAGCCCATCAATAAAAAGATTAACACCATGAAGCTTGCAGCCAAAGGAATGATACTTGTCGCAATGGTTATTGGATTAGTTTTATATGGCATGCACACCGTGCAAACACTGGCCAAAATTGGACAAAGCATAGGCAAGTAGCAATATTACTAAAACTCTTCAACATCATTGGCATCAACAAGCTTTTTCAAAAACACTTAAATGAACCTGTCAATTGGGTAGCTTTTATTAAGCGCCACAATTTATCACGAAAAGAACAAATAGAGTGGCGTGATCGACTTAACCTGGACCATCATTTCGAGGGTGAGTTTAGGGGCTAGCGGTTCGCTTAATTAGCTGCTCTAAAAATTTACTCACTATCCTTATCATAACCTCTCAATATTCATCATGGTGCATTTATTTGCATTGCAAACCATTGTAGAATAACGACAGGTCTAACTAACTAAAAAGAATTCTTAATGGGCGTCGTCAACAATCAAAACTCGTCAGTTCAATCTACAAATCCACCAGTGAATAAGCAACTAACAAAGCTGATTTCTTCCCTTGGGGATCATGATGGGCTTAACTATTTTTGCTATATCGCATCACAATATGGCTTTAGTACTGCGGGAAGGTGGTCTACCCTGCAACAACGCATAGCTAGTGATATTCAGTCTACTTCTCAAGACAAAATTCGCTGTACTGAAGACAATCTAGAAAAGGCAATTGATCGCTTTATTAGTCAAGCTGATCACATCTACCAAATCGTTGAACTCGATCAATTACAGGCGAGTGCGATTAGAAAAAAAATCGCTCAGTTAGGCAATAAAGTCAGAACTTCTGACGCTGCAAAACTATACCCTTGTAAGTTTAAATTCACAGATGGGCAAAGCTACCCAATCGGTTTCAGCCTATGTAAGGTATCAGATCTAGGTGACGGCTACGCTCTCGTCTATTCATCCGTAAAGGTTAAGCGAGTTTACAATCGCTTTGACGAATACAGTCAATGGCTACACACTGTTTTCATCCCACACGCATGCGATAGAGTAGAATACAGACTATCTTCGAACCTTCCCAAACGCTCTGTTAATGACGAAATGAAAGAGCTGAAAACATCGTTCATTAATGATCTTGAAATGAGACATTCAGGGGCAGACTCTGACACCATTAACTTTTTCAACGCCATACAGTCATTGTTTGATGATACAAATGTTGGAAGAGTCAGTTGGGGAAGGGTTGCCACATTCGAGGAAAAACCATATCAATCCTCTAGTGCCAGTAACGATCCTGGTCATTGCTGTAGGCCTGAATTAATGACTCACAAGCTTAGTGCGAACAATAACACCTACCATCCTTGGCAAATGATCCTACAGATTAAGTATAATCAAACTCAAGATGAAGAAATGCACCTTGAATTCTCACCAGGTAGACAAGAGTGGCGTGACAAAAAATGCTACAGCCTAACTATACGAGAGCCCAAGGACAGCATGACTCTCTCAAATACACTCAGCAACATTATTTCTAGGTCTTAGTATGAATCGCGTCGGACGAGTTAACATAAAACGATTTACAGAGCGAATAGCCTATGCCAAAGAGAAGGCTAGAGGTCACACGAGTGTGCGAGAAATTCTCAATACCCTACAATTTTTATATGAGCATCCAAACCAAACATACTACTCCATCGTTGATTTACTTAATATCGCTGAACCAGATGGTTTAGAAAACTTAATGGATAGCGTTTTATTTTTATCTTCTAAGCCAATTAAAATCTTCTCGCTTCAATTTTGTTACTTCCCACCAGATAGTGATGAGACAATTGAAATTACAGCGGAGTCATACTTCGAAGCTAAAACCCATGGTTATCCACCTGTTGACACCAAGGGACGAGAGTTAAACGATATAAACCTCAAAAGGCTAGGTTTTTCATGTTTCATTCACCCGGAGCTTAGAGAGGGATGAACGAAGGTGATATTTTTGAAGCTATAACCGATAGTGTCAACGTAGAAAAGCAAGCAGAAGTAGCCCTCCCCAATGCAACTTACCTACAGTATGATGATTTTGTCGCTGTTCTTTACAATAAGCTTGGTAAGTATATTCAAGCCTTAGAAAACGACGCAGATCAAATGCTAGGCAAGGATGAGGACTCACTAACATCCGATCTCATTAGGCAGCTTAACGCCAGTGAGTTGTTTGATGCTGAATCACAGGTTAAAAGAGGTGGCGGGGCAGTAGATTTAGTTGTCAAAGGTTTTGGGCAAGAGTGGATTGCAGAAGCCAAAAAGCTTACGACTAATGATAAAGTGTTTGAAGGTATTTTACAGCTGGTCACCCGTTATGTAAGACAGGACCAAAAAGCTGGTTTATTAGTATACATTCAAAGTGGCAACTTTGCTGCTAAAGTAAAAAATTGGAAAACTTTCCTATCTGAGCAAGGAGATTGGAAAAAATATGTTGAACAACGAGTTGAGGTAGAATATCGAGATGATATAACCAAGTTGTTTGAATCCCACGATTTCCTAGAACACAAACCCTATACTTCTGATGCTAAAATTGCTTTAGATAGAGGAACTGATCTTAATATACGTCACTTCTTTTGTAATTTTGTCTATAAACCCATGGATAAAAGTGCAACTCAGGCAAAAAAAGTCAGGGAGGGGCTAGCGATGGAGTCTCTTAGAGAGATCTACGACCATAGTATATCTGTTAACCCTAAAGCAATTGAAGTATCTGAAGTTCAAAAAGCTCTTTCACTACTGTTTAGAGAAGTCGAAAAGTAGAGTTTTTCCTTTAGCGACAAACATGAAGTTCCGCAAGAATGTCTGTTCGTAAAATAGAAGACAATAACAAAAAACCTTGGCTCTGCGAGTGTTACCCGCAGGGCCGTTCTGGTAAGCGTATTCGTAAACGCTTCGCTACTAAAGGCGAAGCGCTTGCATTTGAAAAGTTCACCATGGCCGAGGTTGATGATAAACCTTGGCTTGGTGAAAAGAAGGACTTACGCACACTCCAAGACTTGGTCGAGCTCTGGTACAAACTTCACGGCCAGTACCTTAAATCGGCAGAAAAAGTGCACCCTCGCCTATGCACCATCGTTGAGGAACTAGGCAACCCGTTTGCAATCAAGTTTACCGCAAAAGAATTTGTTCATTGGCGTTCTAGCCGAAAAGCAAAAAACCGATACGGGGATGTGACTACTGCAGGGAAATCGATTTCCGCACCTACTAATAATCTCGATTTGAGATATTTACGAGCCGTCTTCAATGAGCTTATTTCCCTTGGCGAGTGGACCCAGCCAAACCCACTTGCCAGTGTTAAATCGATTCAAGTTACTGAATCAGAAATGGGCTTTTTCTCAAATGAAGATATTACGGCGCTATTCGACAGGATCAGCAAAAGTAAACGAGCCAAAGAATATGAACTAGTTTGCAAGATTTGCTTGTCTACTGGTGCACGTATTTCCGAAGCTAATAACCTTCGTCTTACACAGATTACGAAATACAAGATTACGTTTCTTGATACCAAAAGTAAAAAGAACCGTACTGTGCCAATCACAGAAAAACTCTATGGCGAGTTGATAAAGTTTAAGCGAACGGGCGAAAAGGATAAATTATTTAAATGCTGTCTTCACGGCATCGCGTATATTGTTAACAAATCATTTCCTGACTTACCCGAAGGACAAAACACGCACGTGTTTCGTCATACGTTTGCCAGTCGGTTTATGGAAGCAGGTGGAAACATTCTGGTACTACAAAAAATCCTCGGTCATAGTGACATCAAAATGACAATGCGTTATGCCCATTTTTCACCCGATCACCTGATTCAAGCAGCCGAGTTAAACCCCATTTCCAGCTTGGGATTGTAGCGGTACATTTAAAAAAAGTGGCGGCAAAATGGCGGCAAACTTTCCTGATACTGGTGATTATTGGACTATATTGGCAAAAGCACCATTTCATAAGGCATTGATATAGTTAGATAGCCCTTGTTCTTACAGGGCTCACAGAATGGCTATGTATTACACTAAGTAAGATTTAATACCGCGTCTTAACGCCCGTTAAGGCGCGGTTATTTCGATAGGAACCCCATTCTGTGCAGCGATTGCTGCTTTAGCCTTCACGTTTTTCATACCGAATTCATCCAACCACCACTTTAACTCTTTCGGCACTTTGAGTTCATCTTTCTCGCCATTACTACGAGTCAAAGGCTCATGTGCTTCTAAGAACACACTTCTGTCAGGCTCAAGTGTCATTTTGATAGGCTGGTTAATGATGTTAACGTCTTCACCGTTACGAACCTTGTCAAATAACCACTCAATGTCACTTGGGTCCATACGAATACAACCCGCGCTGACCCGCATACCAATCCCAAAGTCCTTGTTGGTACCATGAATTAGGTATTCGCCATTCCCGTAAGCTAAACGCAATGCAAACATACCAAGTGGATTATCAGGCCCCGCAGGAACAACGGCTGGTAGGTCAATGCCCTTTGCTTTGTACTCGGCACGAATAGAGGCTGGAGGAGTCCATGTAGGGTTCGGTCGTTTTTGGCTGATACGCGTTGTCATTACTGGGGTATCGCGCCCTATTCG
Organism: Vibrio sp. Vb1026; assembly: GCF_033338745.1. Taxonomy (NCBI): domain Bacteria; kingdom Pseudomonadati; phylum Pseudomonadota; class Gammaproteobacteria; order Vibrionales; family Vibrionaceae; genus Vibrio; species Vibrio sp. Vb1026. The sequence goes on along the minus strand of NZ_JAWOTH010000001.1, from coordinate 416,986 downwards.
GCCAATTCCGACAGGAAATACATGGACAATATCCTCTCCTTTCGGAAAGTAATATAAGCGCAGCTCGGCTAGATTAATAACGATACCTTTATAAGGTACGTCTGGGAGGATTAGCTGTGTCGGAATAGTAAGAACATGCCCCTCTTCTGGTAAGAAGGGATCCACGCCTTTGTTTGCGGCCATTAAACCTAGCATACCCACATCGTAGAGCTTAGCGATATTTGCCATGGTTTCGCCTTCTTGCACGACGTGGTTTTCAAGGCGACCAATTAAACGGCTTCCATCCTCTGGTAATTCGTACATCTTAGCGAATGATAGACCACTCACTAAAGATAACGACACAGATAGCAGGGTACGTTTTGCGAAACTCATTGATCGCTTTTTGCTAAGCATTTCACTCTATTCCTTGGCACTTTTAAAGAGCTGTAAGGTTATCTCTCTTTCTGTCTTGTGATCAACCATCGGCTTGTGATATTCCAGTAAAGAAAAGCCCTCCCAAGTCCAAGGTTTATGGATGTATTTGTTCGGTACACTTTTGATTTCTGGTACCCAGTGGCGCACAAATTCACCATTAGCATCGAACTTTTCGCCTTGGCTTATCGGGTTGAAAATACGAAAGTATGGCTGCCCGTCACAGCCCGTAGAGGCAGACCATTGCCAGCCACCATTGTTCGCTGCAAAATCGCCGTCCACCAGCTTACTCATGAAGTACGCTTCTCCCCATCGCCAATCAACATGTAAGTCCTTGGTAAGAAAGCTCGCGACAATCATACGTAATCGGTTGTGCATCCAGCCTGTTTGATTGAGCTGACGCATTGCTGCATCAACGATTGGGTATCCTGTTGTTCCTGTCTTCCATCGCTCAAAGGCTTTCTCATCATAGGACCACTGGATTTTATCCTCCCAATCGATAAATCCTTTGCCTTTGACGAGTTTTGGTTCGAAAACCAATAGGTGCTGATAAAACTCACGCCAAATGATCTCACTTAGCCAAGTTGCTTTCCCTTCTGTAAGGTCATTTTGTTGATTTTCAGCATACAAACGAGCAATACACTGCCTTGGTGATAGCGCGCCAATCGCAAGGTATGGAGACAGTTGGCTAGTGCCATCAATAGCTGGAAAGTCTCGCTCGCTTTGATACGCGTCACTGCGCTCCCGTGCAAATTCCCTAAGCTGCTTCAAAATATCATTAGTCGAAGCCAGCCAGTCTTCACTGGATTCTCGAGGATAGCTAAATGTGAAGCTTGAATTAAATCGAGCCGACTCTAATTGTTCGAGTACCTTTTTATTGAGTGGCGCTTGCTCGTGAGGTTTTACTACCGTCGGCATATGGAACTGCGTTAACCAAGCACGCTTGAATGGCGTAAATACCTTAAAATATTCGCCTTGCTTATTAAGAACCGTCGTTGGCGCGTGCACACATTTGTCATGAAACAGTTCAAATTCGATATCGTGAGAAGCTAACGCTTCACTTACTTGTGTATCCAGCTCTCGTTCGTTCACCTCATAATGAATGTTTGCCATAACAGACGTGGCTTCAAGTGTTTCCGCCCACCCACTAATCACATCTGTACAATCGAAAAACGACGGCACCTCTTTGTACAAAAAAGGAATATTAAGGCTTTCAAGCTCCTCGTTAAGACAAGCTAAGCGACGAGCAATGAGGTCTGCCTGCATCGGCGCCATGTGATGCTCCCGCCACTGCTCTGGCGTCGCGATAAAGCAAGCGACAACAGGCTGACCTGAATCCAACGCCGCTTTGAGTGCCGTGTGGTCTAACGCACGTAAGTCACGTCGAAACCATACTAAAACCATGGTAGCTCCTATCTTTTGTCTACTAAGTTAGGTGTAATTTCTCTATCACTTCAGAGCACCCCATCCGATCACCTAACTGTGCGTGAAGCATTTTGATGGACGCTACTTGTTTAGCAGCTAGCGCTTTGTTGGAGAAAAGGTAGATAAACGAACCATTTTCAACGACCTCGTGATCTAGTAGACCAGAAACATCATCAACCTTATCGATCAAAGTCGTGTGATACCCTTGTTCGCAAAGCTTCGCTGCTTGAATCCAACTCTCAGACTCTCTGTTTTGTTCAAAGCTAATGAGCAGACACTTTCCTTTGGAAGCGGCTTTGTTTTCAGAATCGATAACAAGGGCAAGTCGAATGATCAAACAAGTCTGAAATAACCCTACCTGTAAAGATCGCAGCGATCCTTTTACCATGTCTAGCGCATCAAATACTGGGCTAATAAACTGATCAATAACGAGTTTTAGTGGATACTCTTTAAGAACAGAGGCAAGTAAACTCTCTGCTTTTCCTCGATTCAGGGTAGACAGCGCAAGCAGCATGTTTTCAACTTCTTCGAGTGTGCGAACCTCGTTTTTGACTTCGACATCGGCGCTTTTTCCTAGCAGCCCCTTCACTTTACCAATCGAAATCCCCTTCGCGAGCCAGCTCTGGACTTCGCGAATCGTATCGAGATCTTGCTGGCGATAAAGTCTGTGTCCTTTTTCAGTTCGCTGAGGTTGGATCAAGTTGTATCTTCGTTGCCAAGCTCTCAGCGTAACTGGTTTTACACCCGTGATTTCTGCGACATCTCGGATCGCGTATAGTTTTTCTTCTGAACTACAAACCATAGCGTAATCTCATCTCCTGCGGATACGGTTCTAAAAACTTCTGTTTTGCTAAATATTCGTCTGGGTAAGTATTTAAGTAATGCTTAATCAATGTAAGTGGTGCTAGCAGAGGCAGCATTCCGATACGGTAGTCGTGAATCACTGTCGCTAACTCTTCTTTTTCTTCTTTAGTTAGTGAGCGTTTGAAGTACCCTTGTAAATGCATCAACACATTTGTGTTGTTTTTGCGGCTAGCCCGATTCGTTAACGCCTTCATAAGTCCTAAACGATACTCTTGGTAAAAGTCTTCAATTTCATAATTAGCGACATCAGCGACTAAGCGGCCAAGGGAGCGGTATGACTCTGGGTGGTGTGCCATTAACGTCAGTTTGTAGCGCGAATGAAAGTCGATGATTTTGCCACGAGTAGGCTCACCATCCATCGAGCCGTAAAAGTCATTTAGACAAAATACTCGAGTAATAAAATTTTCTTTCAATACAGGATCGTTAAGTCTGCCATCCTCTTCAACAGGCAACCAAGGCATTTTTTGCATCAATGTTTGTGTATACAAGCCAACACCTTCTTTCGCAGCACTGTTCTTGCTGTAAACCTTGACTCGCTCCATGCCACAAGTTGGTGACTTGGCACAAACGATGTAACCACAAAGCTGCTCGCTTTGAAGTTCATCTACTTTATTGGCCGAGTAAGTGAGCATATTGTCGGTATGATCATTTTCTGGATTTTTGGTTTCAACCAATGCAACACGCTCTTCATTAGAAACAAGACGAATTGTTGGACGGGGTACTGGCATACCTACGCCGACTTCAGGGCATACCGAAACAAAGTCAAAATACGGGCTGAGCTCTTTAGTCACAAAGTTGCTCACCTTATGACCAGAGTCAAAACGCACTCGTTCACCCAAAACACACGAACTGATACCTACTTTGATTGAAGATTCCATGATGACGCATCCCTATACAAAAAGTTTTGTTGTATAACTTATAGCAAGCCTTTCCAGATTGTACAAGAAAATAAGTTGTACAATTTAATCGTTTTACTTCACTCGAAAGTATTTCGATCAACCAGCTGTCAGAAAAAAGTTTGGCCCAAAAACAAAGAATTTGTGCGCGCAATCGACAAACTGCTCAAAAGCAAATCGATTGCTCTTTTGATTTCAACAGATTTGGTTATCAATAGTAGTTGCAGTTTCTAAATGCGTGGTTTTTGTGACTAAGCTCTCAAGGGGCTACTGTACGTCCCGATATTATTGCCTCAACGAAAACGAACAAGTTCAACAGAATTGGTAATAGCGTTCTATAATAGAGGCGTTTTATCAAAACAAAACTTTGGAGAGCACTTATGGCAACCCCACACATTAACGCACAACCAGGTGATTTCGCTGAAACAGTTCTAATGCCAGGCGACCCGTTGCGCGCTAAATACATCGCTGAAACGTTCCTAGAAGATGTGAAACAAGTTTGTGACGTTCGCAACATGTTCGGCTTTACTGGCACTTACAAAGGCAAAAAAGTTTCTGTAATGGGCCACGGCATGGGTATCCCGTCTTGCTGTATCTACGTACACGAGCTAATCGCTGAATACGGCGTGAAAAACGTTATCCGTGTGGGTAGCTGTGGTGCAGTACGTGACGACGTGAAACTAATGGACGTTGTTATCGGTATGGGTGCTTCTACAGACTCTAAAGTTAACCGTATCCGTTTCAACAACCACGATTTCGCAGCAATCGCTGATTACGGTCTTCTAGAAGAAGCAGTTAACCAAGCGCGCGCTCAGGAAGTGCCTGTAAAAGTAGGTAACGTATTCTCTGCTGACCTGTTCTACACACCAGAAGCAGACATCTTCGAGAAGATGGAAAAACTAGGCATCCTAGGTGTAGACATGGAAGCGGCTGGTATCTACGGCGTAGCAGCTGACCTAGGCGCGAAAGCACTGACTATCCTGACAGTTTCTGACCACATCATCCGTGGTGAAAAACTAAGCTCAGAAGAGCGTCAGAAGTCGTTCAACGACATGATGAAAGTTGCACTAGAAACTGCAATCAACATCTAAGAACAAATAGTAAGTAATAATTTGCAGCCAGAGTTATGCTGGCTGCCCGAATTATCCCGAGGGGGCGATTGTGTCTAACGGCGAACTGCCAAAAGACGCAGATGGGTTACAACTCAACTTTTGTAAAACATTGGCGTGTGACAACTTTGGATTGAGTGATGCAAAGCGTTACGTTCTGCAACATGCGAACCCTAAGCGTCCGGCGATGGTATGCCGTGAATGTGGAGCTTTCCCCCCCTTACTTAATAATCGCGATGTCGTGAACGAACTTCATCGCCTGCGGCACGTCCACAGTGACGGGTTGCCTGCTTGCCGTAATGATGATTGCGACAACTTTGGACTTTCTGTCCACACTCACAAACACCTCTATCACGCTTTCGGTTACAGTGGCGATCGCCAACGTTACCGCTGTAAAGTGTGTCAAAGTACCTTTGTCGACAAGTGGTCTGGTGCCAACAAGAAGCTTCAATTTCAAGAGAACTTGATGGGCTTGTTGTTTACGGGATATTCCGTACGAGAAATCTGCCGTAAGCTTAGTATTAACCCAAAAACCTTTTACGACCATGTTGACCATATAGCTAGCCGCTGCCGCCGTAAGCTGGCAACCATTGATGCGCGCTGGGTAAACCACGCAACGCATTATGAATTGGCCTCAAACTATATTGCATTGCAACCGAACAGCAATAATGGTGTGTATTGGATTGTTTCTGGCGAAGCGCATTCTGGCTATATTCTTTGCCAGCACGTCAATTATTCCGCTGATGAAGAGCCAATCGCAACTCTCGATCATAATCCTTACGATGAGGTGTCTCGTTTTGTTTCCCAGGAGTACGTAGCGGAAGCAAGTGAGCCGCTTGCGGAACCTTCTTATCACCTCAGAGAGCGAATTGACCAAAAATACCAAACAATTTTGGCTCGCGGTAACGTAGAAGACCCTCTTGGTAATCTATCTGTATTTCATTACCCTTCAAAAGGGGCATTAGTCCGTCCGCCATACACCTCGTATGCACACTATTTGCACGTACTTGATATGTGCTGCCCAAACAAACGTGTATCTCTATACATGCCTCAAGATCCCCTACTACGTTCAGCTGCACTGAGCGTTTGTTTACCTCGTATTAAAGAGAAAAGTGTCGACTTGATGTACGTAGAAGAGGACGCTAGTTGGGACATGAGCACTCCCTTTGGCAAAGTCGATATCGCCTATATGAGTTGGTGGCGCGATCGTTGGGCAATCTCTAGTCAAAACGAAAACCACAAAGGCATTTGCTACCTCGCTGGCGATCAAAATGAGCCTGAAAAATGGTTTAACGTTGCGACAACTCGTCATGTGAAGTTTTATCAAAACCGCTTTCAGATTCTTTTCGAAAGCTTCATTAACGAGCCACGTCGCAAATTACGACCTGCTGGTATTTTACCTCTTTTAGATATATTCAGAGCTTGGCATAATTTGTGCTATCAGGATAAACAAGGTCTTACCGCTGCACAAAGGTTAGAAGTCTCTGATGCACCTTTGACAATCAAACAGCTCCTATCGTAGCTATTCTATTGGTAATTTAGATGTAGTAATTAGGGGTTGTAACGGTATACATTACGGCCCCTGATCGTTTACCAAAACGTTATCCGCATCGCTTTGGTAAAGAAACATGCATCTAACCACTTAATATTAGGTGTGATTTCCAGTTCGATAGTCATGGATGTGAACGTTGGATAAAAACCAAATTCAGCTAGAAGATGATCTCACTAAGCTTAAAGGCCAAATAAAATCGGCCCCTAAACATACCTTTAATATTGCGCAGCAATATCGTATCCGCGCGGAACAAATTTTATTTGTGGACGGAGAGATCAAAGCCTTACTCATCATGGCGCAATGCTGTTGGTGCCTAATGGATTACCGACAAGGCTTAAAACTCGTCAAAGACGCTTACAGCAAACAAACACAGCTTGAAACCGACGATCATCTCCCGGAAATTCTCCATCTTTTTGCACTCCAATATTGGGGCCAAGCAAAGTATTATTCCGCGCAACAATATTGGATTAATGCGCTCGAACAATCTGCTCTTGTTGATGATGTTGAAATTCAAATCGAATCTCTAATTGGGCTTGGTAATGTATGGCGCATCACTAATGAACACCAACTTGCCGCTTCAACTCATGAGTTAGCCGTTAAAGTGGCAAACAATGTTCGTATTGCTTGGTTAGAAGGCAAAGCGCGCATCCTATTAGCTTGGGACTATTACATACTAAATAAGTTTGTCGAGATGCTTACGGTACTAGATGGAGCAACCGAAGTATTAAAAGATCATGATGACAGTACGTGGCAAGCCGAGATCTGGGACTTTAAAGGGTTAGCACTGCTTGGACTAGAACGCCTTGATGCGGCCGAAGAAGCCACCCAAAAAGCCCACCAGCTTGCCATTGAGCATGACCTCGTTTGGATGAAAGCACACTCTTTTATTAGCCGAGCAAGACTTGAGCTTTTGCGCCAAAATACAGACAGCGCTGCCAAGTTGCTACTTGCAGCAGAAGAATCTGCACTCAGTTTCGACCACGGTGAGCTACTCAGCCAAATTTGCTTCCAACAATCACGAGTCGCTGAAGAACAAGGTGACTTTGAGTCTGCGTTTAACGCGTTCAAGAAATACCGTAAGCACGCACTCAAAATGCTCAAAGAACAAACTCATCGAATCAGCATGGATAAAGCAAGAGGCTCTAAACGCCAACTAGAGCAGCGAGCACGTAAGCTGATCAATCATATTCGCTCTCAACACGAATACGACCCTGAAAAACAGTTCTCTAATGTCGTTTCTGAGACCTACTGGTGGGAACAGTTAGTTTTGTTTAAAACGGAGCTCAAACGCTCTAACCACGCCATCATTATGATTCAGCATTCAAACCCCGAAGTTCTCGATGTTTGTACCGAGCTCGTTCATGCATTGACAACCTCCAGCGACCTCATCTCGAGAATTTCCAGTAACAGGCTAGCAATGTTAATTGCAGAAAAAGGTCAAGCAGCAGAAGAGGTCTACCGCACTGTCCAAGCGATGTTAGACATCTATCCATGGAAGCGACGCGGAATCAAAGGCCCTAAACCGATACTGTATTTGCAAGATATCCTGACCTTCCCATTCACGTTAGAACAGCTCGAAGAAAGTTATATTGAGGTAATGAAGAATGGAACAACTGCTTAGCAAGGTGACTGACGCAGGTATCGATCCTTCTTCCGTTTCAGGTGAAGAAGCGATTACGCTATGGGAACACATAGGGTTACATATTGCGTCAACAAACCGAGAGAAAGCGCATTGCTATATCATTAGCGCCGAGTATCGAAGAGAGATCAAACAGCTCAACGACAGCATTAGTGAATTGAAACAAGCGCTTGAGTTGCTTGTTTTACCAGAGGATGTAGAAGATATTCTTTCAGTGAAAGCAAGCTTGAGTGAGCGTTTAGTTGAAGTAGGTGACTACAATGCGGCATTAACCGAGTATGTTGCTTCAACCAATATCGCCGTCGAGTACGGCTATATTGATGAGTACGTATTGGCCATTATTGGAATGGGTAATTTGTGCGATGCCTATGGGGATCACCAACGTGCATTACGTTATTATCAAAAAATAGATGCTATCGATCACGCTATTGGCAGTCGATCCCTACGCCTTCGTTACAAGCTGTACATGCTTGCATGTTATATCAGCTTAAACCGTACCGCAGACGCCAAAGAACTATTGAGTGAATGTGAAGAACTGAGCATTCTCGTCAGTGATAAAAACCTCGCCGCACAAATTCACCTCTACCGAGCCAAATTACATCGTCTGCAAGAAGACTACCCCAATGCGTTGCTGGCTATTTCGAATGTTCAGTATACAACGGGTAGTGCCACGACATACTGGTTATCCACGATGGTCAAAATTGAGACTGCGTATTGTCTAAACGGTGTAGGGCACACTTCTTTAGCTAATTTAACGTTGGACTCCATCAGTAAAAGGATTCAAAAGCAGCTATCTCCTATCGTTACTCAGCATTTTTATAACGCGATGAGTCAAGTTTACGCCTCTCAAGGGTTGTATCAAGAAGCATTAAATTGTGAAAAAAAAGCGCATAGAATCGAATCTGATCTTGTAAAACATATTCCGATCGGTGAGTTAGGGTCTGCTCAACTACGCCGACTTTCACGCTTTGAGTTACAACTCAAACTCATTTTGTCAGAGCTAGAAAACAAAGAACTAAAAGAAACCACCAAGCAGCATAAAAATACTGTTGCTCAGCTACAGCAGGACGTCTTTACCGATCCACTTACGTCTTTACACAACCGACGCTGGTTAGAAGTTAAACTAAAAGATCTACTTCTGCACGATACTGCATTTGCATTGATGGTCATCGATATCGATCACTTCAAATCCATCAATGACGAACTAAGCCACTTGGTTGGCGACAAAGCGATCAAAAGTGTGTCACAGGAACTGGCGTCCTACTTCAGATTTAAAGGCGCATCGTGCGTACGATTTGGTGGTGAAGAGTTCCTCGTGATCCTTGAGAATACCCAACTGGAACGCGCAGAAATGCATGCCGAGAATTATCGTGAACGGATTTATCAATATGGTTGGGACGATATTCTTGGTGAACGGGGGCTGACCGTATCCATAGGGATTACCTTGCATCGAGAAGGCGAGAATACTCAGCGAACTTTTTATCGTGCAGACAAAGCTCTTTATCGCGCCAAAGCCAATGGCAGAAACCAAGTCTGTACCGAACTTTAAACCATGCCCCGGTTGACACCTGGGGCTTTAGTATACTTTTTACTTATCCTTCCTATATCACTTCACTGCTTGTTTAAATAAGTACTCAGCAACACCTTAGCTGCCAATAAACATCAGTGGATACTTACATCGCATAAACATAATTCCTACATAAAAACCGCTTGATTCATCTGTAGTTAAGACAAATACTTAAATTGTTAATTTACGTAGATTTTCCATTTCGCAATACGCACAGGTAGGTAAGATGTTTCTAGACTATTTTGCACTTGGGTTACTCATCTTCGTTGCTTTAGTGATCTTTTACGGAATCATTGTCATCCATGATATTCCATATGAAATCGCCAAAGAGAGAGAGCACCCGCACCAAGACGCAATTCACTACGCTGGCTGGGTCAGCCTTTTCACTTTGCATGCGCTGTGGCCATTTTTATGGATCTGGGCAACATTATGGCGCAAGGAACGCGGCTGGGGTTTTAAACAACTAGAACAAGAAACACACGACATTCATCACCGCCTTGAAGAACTCATCGATGAAGTCAACGAACTCAAAAACGAAGTATCGATGTTGAAACAACAAAAGATTCAGCAAAAGCCTTTGCCTGAACAAAGTAAAGAGGACGAATAATGGACTTATTGCTGATTCTGACTTACGCAGCTCTTTGTATTGCCATTTTTAAAATTTTCAATATTCCTCTAAACAAATGGACCGTTCCAACCGCCGTACTTGGCGGCGTAGTGTTAGTGGGCACACTCGTGCTGCTTATGAACTACAACCACCCATTTACTCAATTGGGTAACCAAGTGTTCCCGACTACGCCTATCGTCTCTGGCGTGCGTGGCCGCGTGGTGGAAGTGCCAGTCCAGGCCAACCAACCGCTCAAAACGGGCGATATTCTTTTCAAAATCGATCCTGTGCCTTTTGAAGCAGAAGTTGCTCGCCTGGAAGCGAAAGTCAAAGAAGCAAGCCAAGGTGCGTTGGGCTTAGAGTCTGATCTAAGAGAGGCAGAAGCTGCTGTATTGAAAGCGCAAGCGGACAGAGATAAAGCACAAAGGGAATTTAGCCGATATCAAAGGGGCTTTGATCGTGGCGCGTTTACTGAACAAGATTTGGATACTCGACGCCAAGCGTATAAAGCGGCAGAAGCCATGTTAGACGTTGCGATTTTGCAACAAGAACAAGCGCAAATCGCTCTGGACTCTGAAATCGGAGGCGAAAATACCCAAGTCGCGCAACTTCTTGCCGAGCTGCGTAAAGCAGAGTTTAACCTAGAGCAAACCGTCGTTCGTGCGCCAACCGATGGTTACGTTACGCAATTGGCTTTACGTCCTGGAGTGATGGCTGTGCCGTTGCCACTTGCCCCGGCAATGACCTTCGTACATACCGAAGACATTACGTACACCGCGGCATTCAGACAGAACTCATTACAACGCTTGAAGCCAGGCTTTGAAGCAGAATTTATGTTCCGCGCAATTCCGGGCAAAGTGTTCCGTGGCGAAGTCATTGACGTGATTCCAGCCATTGGTGAAAGCCAAATTCAAGCGCGAGGCGCTCTGCTTGGGACTGATGCCTTGCGCACGAGCGGACGTGTTTTTGCGAAGCTGAAAATTACCGACGACTTGAGTGGATACCACCTACCAATGGGTACTGCGGTTGAAGTTGCAGTTTATTCAGACAGCTTTACTCACGTATCAGTGATGCGCAAAGTGCTTATTCGTATGAAGAGCTGGCAGAACTATTTATACCTCGACCATTAATGAACATATAGCGCATTCATTTATTGGTAAAAATAACATCAAACCGTGTAATCAGGGGCTGACGATCAGCCCCTGATTCATTCTAGCCATCCAGATAGATAGCATTCCCACTTTTATTAATATTCTGTATAATGCGCGCCTTATTTTTAATGCTTGCTAAAACCAAAGCCAGTCAAAGGGATGCGTGAATCAAATCACACATTTCCTGAAGAAAAATAGAGCAAACAATAAGCAGCTTGGTTGTTTTGAATATATGTTACACAATCAAATAACTAACGCTTTCCAACAATATAAATGAACGTTCTTTAAAATCGACTATTGAACTGAGGTTATCTATGAATCTTTCCGCTAAAACTGTTGTGGTTATTGCAATCGGTGCTGCTCTTTACGGTATCGGCGGCTTACCTATGTTTGGCATCCCTGTGTTTGCAAACACAACGCTAAAACCAGCAATGGCAGTATTAGCATTGTTCTCAGTACTATTTGGACCACTTGTTGGCTTCTTGGTTGGTTTTATTGGTCACTGGGTTACTGACCTATTTGCAGGTTGGGGCGTATGGCTCACTTGGGTACTTGGTTCAGGTATCGTTGGTTTGATTATCGGTCTATTCCCTTCTCTAACGCGCTACCGTTTGGAGAAAGGTGATTTCAATATGAAAGACTTCGCGTTATTCGTAGTACTTGCGCTATTAGGCAACGTATTTGGTTACGGTTGCTCTGCATTCCTCGACACGATTTTATACGCAGAACCGTTCACTAAAGTGTTTACCCAGCTTTCTATTATCGCGATCGGTAACACCATTCTTATTGCTATTGTTGGCTTCTTCATTCTTAAGTCTGTCGCTAAACGTAACAAGCAAAGCCGTAACTTAACAGAGGCTTAATGTCGAATGACAATCGAATTTTCTAACTTCTCTTTTAGATATGAGTCGCTGGACAAACCGACGCTAAAAAATATCAATCTAAGGATAGAGAAAGGAGAGAAAATCGTCATTATCGGTCCAAGTGGTAGTGGTAAATCTACTCTTGGGCAATGTCTTAACGGACTGATCCCACACGCAATCAAAGGGGAAACCAGTGGAACATTGACCATCAATGGTCAAGACACCGCCCCTTTCGACATGCACCAATACACTGAGCAAGTTGGCACCGTACTCCAAGATACGGACAGCCAATTTGTCGGTTTGAGCATTGGCGAAGACATTGCATTTGCGCTGGAAAACCAGCTAACTTCTAACATCGACATGTACCCATTGGTCAAAGCCACGGCCAAAATGGTCGACTTGGAACAGATGCTAGAACGCTCACCCCACGATTTATCTGGCGGGCAGAAACAGCGTGTTTCTTTGGCGGGCATTCTCGTCGATGACGTCGATATCCTTTTGTTTGATGAACCACTAGCTGCGCTTGACCCTAAAACGGGTAAAAAAACCATCGAGATCATCGATGATCTACACCGCGAAACGGACAAAACCATCGTAATCATTGAGCATCGTCTTGAAGACGTTCTGCATTGCTCCGTTGACCGTATTATCTTGATGGAAAGCGGCGAAATCATTACCGATACAACGCCAGATGAAATTTTAGCGTCGCCTCTGCTAGAAGATTACGGCATCCGCGAACCGCTTTATATTTCAGCACTGAAAGAAGCAGGCTGCGCGATTGAGGGCGATGCAAAACCTTCTAGCTTAACTACCTTACCATTGGAGCTATATAAACCGGCAGTACAAGCATGGTTTGATGGTTCAACAGCACAACCGCCCAAAACGCCAGCCGAGACTTTGCTTGAAGTCCGTGGCCTCACCTATTCTTACGACGGTGAGAAAAACGCGTTAGAAGACGTGAGTTTTGACATCAAGCGTGGCGAGTTTGTCTCTGTACTTGGCAAAAATGGCTCGGGTAAATCGACCATCACCAAACTGATTATGGGCGTTATTGAAGCGGATAGCGGCTCAATGAGCATGAATGGTCAAGATCTTAACGAACTGACCATCTTCGAGCGTAGCCAGAAAGTGGGTGTGGTGATGCAAAACCCGAATCACATGATTTCCCATCACATGATTTTCGACGAAGTGGCCTTCGGCCTCCGTAATCGTGGCGTTGAAGAGAAACAAATAGACGCTAAAGTACTTGAAGTCCTAGAGCTGTGCGGTTTGAGCAAATACCGTCACTGGCCAATCGAAGCATTGAGTTATGGCCAGAAAAAGCGCGTAACCATTGCGTCAATTTTGGTCTTGGAACCAGAGCTTCTGATCCTTGATGAACCGACGGCAGGTCAGGACTATCGAAACTACACGTCTATGCTGAGTTTCATCGAAAAGCTCAATCGCGAGTTGGGCGTAACCGTAATGATCATCTCTCATGACATGCATTTAGTGTTGGAATACACCTCGCGCTCTATCGTGATTGCAGACAGTAAATTAGTCGCGGATGCACCAATGACGCAGGTATTCAGCAGTCCAGAGCTACTAGACCAAGCAAACCTCACTACCACAAGTTTGTTTGAGTTGGCTACGAAAGTTGGTATCGAGGACACCAATGGCTTTATGCAGCATTTTATCAATGTAGAAAAAGCGCACCGCCAACAAAAAAGCGACGACGTAAACCAACTAGAGAAAGCAGTGGCATGAAAGACAACAAAATGAAGTTTGGTATCAACTACATCGATACCCAATCGCCACTTCATAAGTTGAATGGCATTACTAAGTTCTTGCTTTTCATTGCTTGGGTAACGGTGGTATTGACCACATTTGACTTGCGAATCATCGCGCTGTTGATCGTGCTGGGTTTGGGCTTATTGAAAATGACCAAAGTGCCCTTTCATGTCTACAAACCGCTGTTATTCGGTACAGGCACGGTATTACTGATCAATGCCCTGTTTATGTTCGCGTTAGCACCGCAACAAGGTACTGAGTTCATGGGTTCATCAACGGTTTTACTCTCGTTACCCGGTAATTACTCGCTCACTCAAGAGACATTGTTTTACCTAGTAACAGTGACGTTGAAGTACTTCAGCATGTTCCCAATCGCGTTGGTGTTTGTATTTACCACTCATCCGACAGAGTTTTCAGCCAGCTTGAACCGTTTAGGTGTGCCTTACAAAATCGCCTATGCTGTGAGCTTAACGCTGCGCTACTTGCCGGAAGTGAAAAAGGACTTTGTTAACATCATGCACGCGCAACAAGCACGCGGAGTAGAACTGAGTAAGAAGGCTCCGTTGCTCACTCGTATGAAGAACGTGGCAAAGATTCTTGGCCCTCTGATTTTCTCTAGTTTGGACAGAGCCGATCAAATCTCAAACGCGATGACGCTACGTGGGTTTGGTCGTCACTCCTCTCGCACTTGGTACAGCTTAAAACCACTGACCAAAGCCGATATGATCTGCATGGCTGGGATTGCGGTGATAGTGATTGCGGCGATCAGCAAGCGTGTTATCGACACACAACTGTTCTGGTATCCGTTCTAAATTCTTAAGTTTCAAACAGAAGATAACGTGCTTAGTATTGCGAACACGTTATCTTCCCGCTTTCCCCTCGATAACTCGCCTGTTGGCTTCTTGCTTGCGAGTGTTCAAAAGAAGCGGTAATTTCAGCGGCTCGCTGATGTGCCAGAAAGTTGCTTATTTAAACGACCAACATGAACTAAACTCATCAGTTTTATCAGGGGCTTAATGATCAACTGCGCACTGCCCACGATGAAAAGCCAAGTACCACTTTCAATCAACGAATCATTCAAAAAGAAAAAGCTACCAATTAAAAACCAAATAGCAATGAGTAGGTCGTTTGCAGCACCTAACGCCTCATAGCGGCGCTGAATAACGATGTGACGGCTACCTAGATCTAAATCCAACTCTCTGCCATGTATCTGCACTGTATAGCTCCCCTCTTATTGTTTCGCGTCAGTTATGCCCAAGTTATTTCGAAATACTTAGTTCTAAACCCTAACGGACGTGGCATGCATTGACAACCATTGGAGGGATTATCTATTTGCAATAAAAAGAAAAGGGCGCATAAGCACCCTTTTTAGCGAGTCTAATTACAGGTATTCGCTTTAATGATTAGATAGTGAGTACCAACTTAACTCCACTTCAACAAGCGAGTTTCGTTGCCTTCTTCCGGCTTCGCTGGAATATTGAGTGACAACAGCAAGCTCACTGCTGCCATACCAGCGCCGATGTAAAATACGCTCGCAGGTGAAACAAGCCAGATGACACCAAACGTAACAGGTATTACAACTGCAGCAATATGGTTAATCGTAAACGCAACGCCTGCGGTCGACGCCATATCGGCAGGATCGGCAATTTTCTGGAAGTAGGTTTTAATCGCAAGCGCTAACGCGAAAAATAAATGATCGACAACATACAATGCTGCCGCCCACTCTGCCGTTTGCACCAAACCGTACCCGACGAACACGAAGATCAAACCGACGTATTCAAACATCAACGCTTTGCGCTCACCTACAACGCCGATAAAACGGCCTATTCGCTTCGCAAACAAGAAGTTAAAGACATAGTTAATCAGGAACAGCAACGTAATATCTGCGGCGGAGTAACCAAACTTTTCTACCATCAAGAAACCAGCGAACACCGTAAAAATTTGACGGCGTGCTCCACTCATAAACGTAAGCGCATAGTATAACCAGTAACGTTTACGCAGGATGAGCTTCTTGTTCTGAGGCACTTTTGTCTTAAATTGTGGGAAGGCAAATGCCATCACCAAAATGAGCACAAAACCTAAACCACCAGCCATTAAATAGACCGTTTTAAAATCAAGTTTGAGCTGTTCGAGCGAAACCCAAATGGCGCCGTAGGTAAACAGAGAAGCCAAAGCTCCAACAGAAATAAACTTACCCAGCATTTCTGGCGCTTCTTCTTTAGATAGCCATTGTAAAGACAAAGACTGCTTGAGTGTTTCAAAGTAATGGAAGCCGGTGGACATTAACAAGGTTGTAAAAAGTAGACCGTACAAAGTGGGAAAATAACCTGTTAATGCCGTACCAAGCGTAAGCATCGCCAAAGAGACGAGCATAAAGCGTTGCTCTCGGATAAACAGCAATACAAACACGGCGGTAAAGGCCAAAAAACCCGGAATTTCGCGCACACTTTGCAATAGGCCTATGTCGGCACCATCAAAGTTTGCTTTCTCTATAACAAAGTTGTTCAACAACGCCATCCAGGTAGAAAAAGCAATGGGCACGATAATGGAAATTAACAGGAGGAAATTTTGCGGCGTTCTCCAGCCGTGCGATGAGGTAGTCATGATGTTTCCTTTAAATATGAAGGCATCATCATAGCTTTAAATGTAACAAATTCGCAATATCATTATTATTTTCAACCCAGAGCAAGCTGATATGGCTGAGGAATATTGTTATGAAGATAAACATCGCACTCAATTCCTTGGCTAAGCGCGATGTTCAAGTATCAAGAGAACTAAAGCATGAGTAAATGTGCTCAGTGGCTTAATCAATGACTTTTACTGATAGGCGATTTTTAAATTCAAACACATGTTCTGGACACACATCCAAACAACGGCCACAGCTAATGCAGTTTTGATTCATAACTCGACGATCTCCCTCTTTCAAAGGCTGCCGAAGCACTTCTGGTTCTGGGCAAACGTAAAAGCAATCCATGCATTTGGTGCAATCTTCGCGCCGAACAGCACTAACGCGCAACAGGCTTTTTCGGCCTATCACGCCATAGGTAGCCCCCAGTGGACATAAGTGCCCACACCACCCATGCTCAACCAAGAGTAAATCCAACACAAACACTAGGGCGATTAGCACCCAACCTGCGCCCATACCAAACACCAACCCGCGATGCAGTGCCGCAACTGGATCTAACCATGTCCAAAGAATCGCGCCAGATAGCGCACTGCCCAACATCAAAACAGGGATCAGCCAATAACGAATCACGGGAGACCAACGATAGCTCGCTTTAATGTTGAACTTTCGACGCAACCACGCCGCCAAGTCTGTCACGATGTTCAACGGGCACACCCAAGCACAAAATGCGCGCGGCGCCAAAATCGCGTAAAACACCACGACAATCACTACGCCTAACAACGCATTAAACTCCGGAACATGCCCTGTCGCCAAAGCTTGAAGCACGATTAACGGGTCACTTAACGGCACGGTATCGAGCAACATACTTGATGACAGATTACCAGTTAGAATTCCCAGCGTCGGCCCAGCCATAAATAGCGCAATGATGGTGAACTGACATAGCCGACGTAAAATCAAAAACCGATGCGCGCGCCACCAACCAAGCTTTTCAAGCGCTTCTTTGCCAGCATTTTGAGCTAAATTCTTTGCCATTACTTACCTCCTTTTAGCGATTCAAGCGCACCTTCCGGCACAGGCGTCTCACTAGGGAGGATATTTTCGAGTGGTTTGTCGAGCTCTTTCCAACCAAAATTGTAGTGGCTGCCCACTTTGCCTTTCGCCAAATCCGTCGGGACGACTTTAATAGCAGCGACATCCAACACGCACGCTTGTTCACACTTACCACATCCGGTACACACTTCGGAATTCACTGTAGGGATAAGTTTGGCGTGATAGCCAGTTCGATCGTTGTGAACCATCTCTAACGTGATGGCTTCATCAATCAGCGGACAAACGCGATAACAAACGTCGCATCGTAACCCTTGCCAGTTAAGGCAAGTTTCATGGTCAATAAGAACCGCTGTACCCATTCGAGCATCATCAATATCGGTTAGTTTCGGATCCAGCGCCCCACTCGGACAAGCGACAACACAAGGAATGTCTTCGCACATTTCGCAGGGAATATCGCGTGCAGTAAAGTAAGGTGAGCCAGTCGCGACGGGTGAAAGTAATGTCGCAAGTTTCAAGGTATCGTAAGGACATGCCTGAACACACAAGCCACATCGAATACAAGCTGATTCGAAATCGCCTTCCGGCAGTGCACCAGGCGGACGAATAGGCACACCTTTGGTTTCTCGAGCTTGGCTTTGTAGCGATTGTAAGCCCAATACACACGCAGCTGCGCCAACACCAGCCGCAGTCCGAGCTGTATCACGCAAAAATCGGCGCCGACTTTGCGATATTTTAGACTGAGAGGATTTCATGCTATTTCCTCAACAAAACTCCCTTATCAAGTTAAGCATAAATAGCCCTAAACGTGTCGTTTCCCTATACCTCATAGGAGGTAACTCCATCCTCTATTGATTCAAGTCAACTGACGCACAGTGCCGTCGTCACAGTTTGACTAAATGCGTTTATTTACTGCGACATGAAATTCACCACGATACTCTGCAGTACGCGCCATTCTCAGTACAATAATTCAACACCTTTGCAATCTACTCGTTCAATTCGATGACAAATCACTACTAAAAATTCAAAAAAACACATCATAACAAGCTAATTTAAAAGGCATTTATCCATTAAACATAAAAAAACACTATCCAAATAAGAAAACTGTGGTTAGATTAAAAATTAAAACTAAAAAGCGAAGGAGAGAGGCATGGAAATTATCGTACGTCCAACGACCGTCGAAGACGCAGCGGCACTCGTAGAAATCTATTCACAACCAAAAGCACAACGTGAAACCCTGCAACTCCCAAAGCCTTCGCTCGCGATGTGGGTGGAAAGGTTGTCAAACATACCTGATGGTGTTTATAGCTATGTCGCTGAAATTGATGGTAAAGTCGTCGGAAATATTGGCTTTCACCACTCTCTACGTCCAAGAACGATGCACACTGCATCGTTTGGCATCGGAGTACATGATAGTTTCCATGGACTCGGTATTGGTAGCAAATTGATAGAAACAGTCACTGAACTAGCAGATAACTGGTTAAATGTGAGAAGAATTCAGATAGAGGTCAATGCCGATAACGACGCCGCCATTGGGCTTTATAAAAAGCATGGATTTCAAATTGAAGGTGAAGCGATTGACGGTTCCTTCCGTGATGGTGAATTCATCAATACCTATTACATGGCGCGCATCAGACCAGGCCAAAGATAAAACAAAGCCTCCTACTAATTGGAGGCTTTTCTTTTTAAACTTCGACTCACTTTCGTAAGTAAGCCAACGCTCTGCGAGTCAATGCTTCTGTGTAGGGATTGATCTTCCAGTGGTCGGGACTCCAACCTTTCACAAATCGCTGAAAGTCTGCCCAAGCCACAGCAAACAAAGGACGCCATTCACGCTCGACTTCATTAGGGTCAAGATTCGGTTGATAGACCATTAGCGCGTGTTGCAACTGAGCAAAATACGTATCCAAAACCCAAACTTCCATCTCTGCACAACGTTCTGGCTTAACGGCGCTACTCATAAACAGTGCCACATCTTTCATTGCACACCCACATCCAACGTATTGAAAGTCAACCGCAACAACGCTTGATTCTTCTTCATCAAAACAGAAGTTCGCCAATTTGGCATCACCGTGTACTAGTGTTTTAAACTTAGCTTGCGAAAGCGTTTGATCAATCAATTGAGCCGCATTTTGTAGCTCAGTGTCTTGCAATGCTTCAAGCTCATCGGGTCTGGTTGCTAAGTGCCAGTATGTTCCGGTATGCCACAACTTATCCGAACGAACATCAATGTATCGCGCATGAAAGTTCGCCAACCAAGCGAGGCAGGCTTGTAGATGCTCTAGCTGTGCATCTGTGATGACTTTTGGAAAGCCCACCTCGGCGAGATCTTCCATCACAATGAGCCATTCATTCTCCGATTGGAACGTTTTTAGACCTTGTGGTACTCGGCAGCGAGTATCCACCCCTCCGGAAAAATACTCATACCAATTCACTTCCACCTGATAAGAATGCAACTTTCTTTGATGAGAACGGTCCGTATTCCAGCCTCTAGGATGCTCTGAAGGCTTAGGGAGTTTTACATGCTTAATGATCACCGAACGAGTAGAATAAGTAACTCGGACTAACTCTCCATAGCCTCCCCATAGCGATTGTATGACTTCTACAGAGCGGTAATTACCTAGATTGAGTTCCTGGCCAATAGTTTGGTAGCGTTGGTGGTTGTTACTCATCATGCGAGCAGATGTGACCACGTTTGGTTCTTCTCCATATAGTGAATAACATATGGGCAAACTGGTTTGATTTGATAACCGAGTGACTCAATTTCTGGCAACACCGCTTCCATCATCACTTTTCCGTACCCCTTACCTCGCAGTGCTTCAGGAACAACCGTTGATGTAATGTGCATGACATTACCCTCAAGCTGGTAAATCACCTTGGCTTTATAGCCCTGCTCTAAATCAACCCAGAATGTACTATTCGTGGCTTCATGAGTTACTTCATGCATATCTTGCTCTCTAATTTTTGTTACAGATTGATTGAATCAAACTATATCACTGAATAAAATCGATACCATGCGAGAGTGCTTCTTCGCCTCACGCGATTACCTTCTTACATCAGGTACGACAATTATAATGAGAAATATGAGCCCAATTGCCAGAGACGGCAAGCTACCTCTGCAAAACAAGAAGGCACCAGAACGTCAGGCAAGTACATTAAATAGCACCGATGCAATGGCAATGGTCGAACACGGCAGTGAAGTGAGCTTAAACGTCACCACCCCCGTTGGTACAAAGTTTATTACAACCAGCACATTTGTTGGCTGTCACTCAAATAATACTGCATTGATAGAGGTTCCGAACATCTCCGATGAAGACTTGAAGTTCTATTTTCAAGAAGGCTTTTGGATCAATGTAAAAGCCTACTCTCATCGAGGTGAAGGGGCCGTTATCCCATTTAGGGCCCAATTACAGCATCGACTAGGCGAACCGTACCCAATTTTGGTGCTAGACCTACCCAACACTATGCAGGTCTTTCAGCTTCGCAAAGAAGTACGTTACGAAGTAAATTTGAGAGCGCGTGTTTGTTTAGAAGCCTATCGAACTGAATGCGAAATAAGAGATTTATCTCGTAGTGGCTGTCGTTTTGTAACATCACCAATGAGCCGGCCACTTCAGGTTGGTGACCACGTTTCATTGGATCTAACGATGCCCGGAGAGAGTCGTATGCTAGCGCCATTGCGAGGTCGTATTTGTAATTTACAAAAATCAACGCACTATGCTCGCTACGGAATGGAGTTTGATGAGGTTGGTAAAAACAACGCTAAAAACCTCCTCAGTCACCTCAAATTTGATGGTACTAAGCTCACACTAAAAAGATAGATTTGATAACCCCTATCGCTTATCAAGAAGCTTTGAAGTGCTAGAAAACAAGAAACCCCTTACTTTTCAGTAAGGGGTTTTTATTTACTAAGAATAAGGCAGTATCTTAGATAAGAGTCATGACTTAGAAGTCGTAACGTAGACCTAGCGCTAGCTCATCTTTTTCATCAGCGCCTTCGTTATCCATTAGATCGAAGTTGTATGATGCGTAGCCACGGAAGTTAGGCTTGAAGTAGTAAGTTACATCAACAGCTAGGTTTTCTACAGTATCTGCGTCTTCTAGTTCACCTTTGTTGAACGTAGAAGTGAATACAGTTTGACCCATAGTGTAAGCAGCAGCTAGTTCGTAGCCTTTGTAATCAAGAGTCTTGCCTGCAACATCCATATCCGCGCCAGTGTAGTTACCAGCGAAGTAGAAGTCACCTACAGAGTATGCAGCTACCAGCATGAACTCATCGCTGTCGTTTTGATCTGCGTAACCAGCACCTAGTTCAAAACCAGTGTTAGCAAACGCGTAAACACCAGATAGAGAGAAGCCATCTTCCTCGTTGTCTGTAAAGCCTTGTGCATCTGTTGTGCGATCAGCAAAACGGTAGCTAGCACGTACAGCTAGTTGCTCGAATTGGCCTTTGTAAGACAGCATGTTATCTGTACGGTCAGAAACAGGCAGTTTAAGTGCTGCTGTGTTACCGTGGTAAGCCATAATGTCAGTAAAGTCAGTAAGAACCACTAGTGCGCCGTCGTTTTTACCGTAAGTTACTTCACCGTATTTGCCACCCAGACCCGCATAAGCGTAACGAGTTTCAAGATCACTATTGTTATCTACGGCACCTTCTTCTTTTGTTTTGAACTCACCTTCCCAAAAACCAACGCCGTATAGGTTTTCATTGATTTCCTGTTTGCCTAGGAAGTTAAGACGGATGCGAGTACGGTCTTCTGCCTTACCATCCATCATAGAAAGACGCGCTTCAGCGCGGCCGCCCATCTCAAGAGAAGTGCCATCTTGGTTGTATAGTTCTGAAGCGACAACTTGAGATCCTGATGCCATTAGCGCCACTGCTACAGCTAAAGTTTTTAATTTCATTGTTATTTTCCATATCATTGTTTTATATGTGTTTTCTCACCAGAAAAACAGGACTTTTCTGTACCAACGAGAAAACTGGCGGCATAGTAGCAGCTGTTATTTTTCACGCAACGTGTTGAATAAACAGCACTTATAGAAGAAAACACCACTTAAAATGACGATATGAATACCTCTCAACCATCAAGTTATCGGTTGAGTTAAAAAAAATGTTCGCGTCAAAAAAAAATTGACGAAAAAAATGTAAAAACAATATCACAAAACGTGATATTGCCCGCAAAAAAATCTTGTTAACTGACTGTTTTAGATAGACTTATTGATAATAAATCCGATTATTACAAACAAAAAAATCCCTGAGCATTCACTCAGGGATTTAGAGATTTGATAAGTAGATGATGAATTAAAGCTTAAAGAAACTTAATTGCTCTTTCTGCTTCTCTGCAAGTAATGAAAGCTCAGTACTCGCACTTGCACTCTGGCTGATGCCCGCTACATTTTGGTTTACAAGCTCCGACATGTTAACCACGTTGCGATTGATATCTTGAGTAACTTGAGACTGCTCTTCGGCTGCGGTTGCTACTTGCGTGTTTGAATCGTTGATGTTGGCGACCGACTCGGTAATTCCAACCAACGCTTCATTCGCTTGTTGCGTCAGCTCGTTGTTGCGGCTAAGCATATCAAGGCTGACTTGCATACTGTCATTCGCCAGCCCAGACTGCGCTTGAAGCTCTTCAATGATCGTTTGGATCTCTTGTGTCGAGTCTTGAGTACGCGCTGCTAGCATGCGTACTTCATCAGCTACTACCGCAAAACCACGACCAGATTCACCAGCTCGCGCCGCTTCAATCGCAGCATTCAATGCTAGCAAGTTGGTCTGCTCAGATACGCCGCGAATCACTTCAATAACATCGTTGATCTGTACAGATTGCTCTTTTAGACGCAAAACAACTTGCGCTGCATCGTTCAATGCTTGAGACATTTGCGCACTTGCTTCCGCACTTTCTTGGAAGATAGCCAAACCTGATTGAGCAAGTCCATCAGCTTCACGCGCAGTTGCGTCAGCAGAGGTCGCGTTATCACTCACATTATTCGCAGTGCTTGCAAGCTCGTTAACCGCAGATGCAACTTGCTCGATCTCCGCCAACTCTTGTTGAGCGTTCGCTTCCGCTTGCGTCATTACTGCAGCTAATTCGGTCGATGCAGATGCAACTTCCTCACTAATACGGGTTAACTGGTCCACAGTGTTGTATAACTGCTCTGCGGTTTGGTTTACATCTTTGCTCAGCTTAGAGATCTCATTGTCCCCATCGACATCTGCACGTACTGATAGATTACCCATTGCTAACTGACGCATCACTTCTTGCAGTTTTTGGATTGGTGTAACAATCATGCCAGATAGGAACCAAGCGCCTATCAGTGAGAAAGCAAATACCGCTAAAACCGTCAACATAGCGTTATTTTGCACACGTTCATTTTGCTGATGGCTTCTGATAGTAGATTGTTCAGCTTGCTCGTTTACATGCTTTGATAGCGTGTTAATTTGTTGGACCATTTCTCGGCCAACATTGCGATACTCTTTGACAAATGCACGGTACTCGCTATCCGATTTCAAACCTTGATCGTATTGGTTGAAGAAAGCAACTGAGCGCTCTGAATATCGCACATAGGATTCAATTGCTTGGCGAACTTTAATGGCATCGTCACGGAATAGGTTTCGGGCTTCAATTGCGCTTAAATCGGCATCAACTTGCTTTAAGCCTTCTTTCAATTCGGTTAGAAAATTCTCACGACGAGAAGCATCGTAAATAGCGTAAACCGCGCTTATGCGCAGAGGGTAAATTTGGTCGTCAATACTCGCCAATGTGTCTTTGTGAAAAACCAAAGATTCTTGGTTGGAAGCAATAACATCTTGCTCTGCTTGAAGATTGTTTTTAGTAATCCAAAGAGCAATAAACAAAACAATCGCGGTAAATAATACCGGAACCAAAATTTGCGTTCGTACTGACAAATTTTTCAGTGATAACTGCATGACAGGGCCTCAGTTGTATGCGTGATGTCTATATCCAAACAAACTCGAGCAGTGCCTATAACAACGTTACTTTTCGGCAGTTTGAATATCTATGCTTCCTTGCGACGGGATAAATCCCAGACGAATAAACAAGTGGCGAATATTAGAGGTCGATCACACTTTTGTCTAGTACAAAAACTCTCCATTTTCAATCTGTTATTGACAATATCCCGACAGTGGCGTCGGGATATTGTCGTTATGATAAATTATGATCACTTATGATGAGATACATTCACATTTAGGACGGTTTCAGCCTATTTTCTCAACGAATTGAGCTTAGCTTGAGCAAGGCCAAAAATGGTATCGATTGGATAAGAGCCTTCATCGGTTGGCTCACCAGCAACTTTCCCCGTAAACAATTCGATAGCTTCAGTAACATGGTCAATCGCCCAAATATTAAACTCGCCTTTTTCGACTGCTTTCACGATGTCGGAACGAAGCATTAGATTGTGAACATTAGAGCGCGGAATAATGACCCCCTGCCCGTCATGACGACCTTTAATTACACACACATCATAAAAGCCTTCGATCTTTTCGTTTACGCCACCAATAGGCTGAGCTTGACCAAATTGATTCATCGACCCTGTTATCGCAATGTCTTGTCGGTTTGGTTGCTTTGAAAAAGCAGACACAACCGCACATAACTCAGCCATGCTGGCACTATCACCATCAACACCACCATAAGATTGCTCAAAGGTAATGGTGGTCGTTAATGGCACTCGTGCCGTTTTACCAAATACGGAAGATAAGTAGGCAGACAAAATCATCACGCCCTTAGAGTGAATACTGCCACCCAAATCCACGCTGCGCTCGATATCGATAACATCCCCATCACCGTAACACGTCGTCGCTGTGATGCGATTCGGTGCACCAAACATGTAGTCACTAGTGCTCAATACCGAAAGTGCGTTGACTTGGCCTAAGGCTTCTCCTTCGGTGCGAATCAGCGTTGTGCCGTTAATAAAGGTTTCCATTACGTTATCGCGTAATCGGCTTACTCGCATTTCTTGGTTATTGAGCGCCTCTTCAACATGCCCAATACGAATCATGTTGGAGTTGGCTTGACGAGCTACGTAGTTCGACTCTCGAAGCAAGTTGGCGATATTAGCCGAATGTAGAGATAGCTTGGATTGGTCGCCAGACAAACGTGAGCTGTATTCGATGATTCGAGCAATGGCTTTGCGATCGCAATGCAGCATATTGTTGTCATGCACCACGCTAGAGATAAAGCGCGCGTAATGCAGCTCAGACTCCGGCGTACGTTTCATTTCGTCTTCGAAATCTGCCGTCACGCGGAACAACTCGCTGAACTCTGGATCGTAATGTTGGAGTAATTGGTAAGTTCGGTAATCACCAAATAAGATGATTTTGATATCAAGCGGAATCGGTTCAGGATCGAGTGATACCGCCCCCGTCAATGTGACTTCTTTTTCTAGAGACGTAAAACTCAATTGACGAGCACGCAATGCGCGCTTCAAACCATCCCAAACGTAAGGCTGTTCAAGTACTTTCTGAGCATCCATTAATAGAACGCCGCCATTCGCCTTATGCAAGCTCCCTGCGCGAATCAGCGAGAAGTCGGTAAACACCGTTCCCTTGAAAGTGGCAGTCTCAATCGACCCGAAGAGTGAATGATAGTTGGGGTTTTCTTCAACAACGATAGGAAATTCGCTGCTTTTACGGCTTACCAAGACGTTCACTTTATAACGACGTGGCAATTTTTTATCCAAGGATGCCGTCGCAATTTCGCCTTGCTCGCCACTTTGGTCAAGGAAGATATCTGCGTTTTCAACAATATCTTTTTGCAGCTCAGTTAAGTAGGTTTTGATTTCGGAATATTGCGCGTAATCCACTTTGAGTTTTTTGATGAAGTGAGTAATCACATCAAGTGTCACTTCATCATTGAGCTTTTTGATTTTATCGCTGTATGTCTCTTCCCACTCCGTAAGCTCACGAACCATCGAGCGCAATCTCACTTCGAGTTCATCAATAGCATCGCTGAATTGCTCTTGTTCTTTTTTGCTTAGTACATCAAAAGACTCTTCCGTATGAAGCTCATCACCGTTCATGGCGACAAACTGATAATCCCCCTGCGTAGTCAGTGTTAGGCTGATGCCCTTTTCTTTTGCCTCTCGACTAATACGATCCAGCTCGTTTTGTTGCTTAGCTGCCAATTGATTTTTTAATCGCTCAGCGCGGCTAAAGTACATTTCATTGTCGAATGCTAGGGGTAAAGCATTCAATAATTTGCCCATTAAAGCTTCAATATCAACACGTAGCTTATTTCCGATACCACAAGGCAACTTTAATACCTTTGGTGTACGGGTATCCTCAAAGTTCGCAACGTAACACCAATCAAACAGGGCTGCTGCATCGTGCTGGTGACGATTCAGATAGCGCAAGATCATGGTGCGTTTACCTAGCCCATTCTGACCAATGGCGTAGATGTTATACCCTTTCTCTTTGATGGACATCGCAAACTCGACCGCTTTTTGCGCGCGCTCTTGGCCCACGATTTCATCAATTGGAGGTAACTCCTTGGTCGACTTACATGGCATATTCTCTAGATCTGCTA
This sequence comes from Vibrio sp. Vb1026, assembly GCF_033338745.1. Taxonomy (NCBI): domain Bacteria; kingdom Pseudomonadati; phylum Pseudomonadota; class Gammaproteobacteria; order Vibrionales; family Vibrionaceae; genus Vibrio; species Vibrio sp. Vb1026. The sequence goes on along the minus strand of NZ_JAWOTH010000001.1, from coordinate 389,914 downwards.
CAGAATATAGCTGCTTAGCTTCCAATCTTAGTATTGCCATATCCACTTCCTTTTTTCTTATTTTCGTTATTTGAGTGTAGAGATTATTTGCTTAATTTTAAGTGATTTACCTTCCACCCTAGATTGATTGGACATTTTATGAACACACAAGTGATATTAACACGCACTTGCAATTGATAATCAATTTCATTTAATATCTAAACAAATCAAATGTTGTGGAGATGGATATGAATATTGAGCAATGCTGGATGCGCTACTTAAAAGCGGAGCAACTGATGGAACAAGGCCATTGGCCAGAAGCTCATCGTTTATATGACGACGTGCTCAACAATCTACCCAACCACATTCATTTAGCGCTAGAAAATGCACAAACTAAACCTTGCCAGTTTGTATGTCTCATTACGGGGCTTAGAGATGCCAGCGTGACGCAATCAGAGATTCTCAACAAACTCGGCTTACAACATGATGCGTTCTCAATACTCAATCAAACTTACGCGCTATTTCAATTTTTGCAGCTAGAGAGCCATGAACTGATTGAGCGCGTGGGTCACCTACTTGGTCAACAGAGCGAAGACTTGTTAGCTCACATGGCGGCATTTTGCTCTGCCCAACGTAATGCTCAATGGATGATAGAACTCGAGCACGTAACGCGCGCGCATGAGCAGTTCTTACATTTGCAAGCAATGAGTTCGGCAAAATCTTCGCCTTCTCACCTGTATAATTAATCTAAAGCTCTAGCATTGAGGCCAGCTAGGTTTATGCTGTCCATTGTTTGAGTATCATTTGCTTTATCAACCACAAGGATCTGTGATGTCTTCTAAAACCATTCTTTCGGTGAACAACCTATCAGTCAGCTTTACGACAAACGATGGGATCGTCGATGCAGTAAAGAATGTTAGCTTCGATTTAAAAGCAGGCGAGACGCTGTCCATCGTTGGCGAATCTGGCTCTGGCAAGTCAGTATCAACCAATGCACTGATGAAACTACTGCCAGACAACGCTATTTTGCATGAAAGCTCATCCATCATGTTTGAGGGTAGCTCCATCTTGGATAAAACAGAGCGTGAAATGCAAAGTATTCGCGGTGATCGCATTGGCATGATTTTTCAAGAGCCGATGACCTCACTAAACCCGTACATGCGGGTGGGTATCCAAGTCGCTGAGGCCATCATGTGTCACCGCCCGGTCGACAGACGAACAACAAAAGCAAAGGTGTTAGAGCTGTTTGAATTGGTTCATATGCCAAACCCAGAAAAAGCGTACAACAAGTACCCACACGAATTTTCTGGTGGTCAATTGCAACGCATCATGATTGCGATGGCACTGATTAACGAGCCCGATATTTTGATCGCCGACGAACCTACAACAGCGTTGGATGTCACGGTTCAAGCAGAAGTGTTGCACCTGATTAAAGAAATTCAGGCTCAGATGGGCATGGCAATCCTATTTATTACTCATGACTTAGGCGTCGTAAAACACTTTGCAGATCGTGTCATTGTGATGTGTAAAGGAGAAGTCGTCGAAGAAGGCGAAACGCAAACACTCTTCGAGGACCCAAAGCACGAATACACACGTATGCTAATCAACTCGATTCCTAAAGGCAGTAAGGAGCCTATTAGCGAAAGTGCTACACAGCTTTTAAAGGCCGACGATATACGAGTCAAATTCTTGGTAAAGTCGCATTTTATTGCGAGCAAGAATGAGTACTTCGAAGCGGTAAAAGGCATTTCTCTTGAGCTTAAACAAGGAGAGACCCTCGGGATCGTTGGGGAGTCCGGTTCAGGTAAGTCTACACTCGGCCGAGCTTTGATAGGTCTACTGCCCTCAACTGGCAAAATAGAATATAAAGGCCAAGATATGGCCTTGCTGACAAACAAAGAACGTTTTGAGCTGAAAAAAGACGTTCAGATGGTATTCCAAGACCCTTATGGTTCGCTTTCTCCTCGTATGACTATCGGCGAGATCATCACAGAAGGATTAACTGTCCACCAACCAATGTTGAGTAAAAAAGAACGTATGCAGAAAGCGCGCGACGTGCTCCGTGAGGTCCGCTTAGATCCCGCGTCCATCAACCGTTATCCGCACGAGTTTTCAGGAGGCCAGCGTCAGCGTATTGCTATCGCGCGAGCACTGATCCTTGAACCTTCGTTTATTCTGCTTGATGAGCCAACCTCTGCATTAGACCGCTCGGTGCAACTGACAGTGATTGACCTTCTGAAAGATTTGCAGAAAAAACACAATATTGGCTACTTGTTTATTAGCCACGATCTATCAGTAGTTAAAGCACTCTCTGATCGTGTTCTAGTCATGCAAAAGGGCGAGGTCATGGAACAAGGTACGGCCGAAAAGATTTTCCAAAACCCTAAAAATGACTACACGAAAAAACTGATAGATGCCTCATTTGATCTTGAAAACAGTGAAAATCAGCACAATGCGGCTTAGGTTCATCACAGTTTCATATTCATAAACTAGGATTAAGAAAAGGTGATAAATTCATCTTGTCTTAAGAATGGCGTAGCTGCCTTTCGGTTTGGCCGCCGAGACTGGTTGGTTCAAGAGTCAGACTTAGTCAACCTGGCTCAAATACTGGCAAACAGTATGAATTGAGTTCCCCCAACCATGAAAAATGCCGCGACACTGTCGCGGCATTTTTTTATTCTCAGAAGCTTCGAACAACTAGGGCATTAAATCGACTCAATACCCATATTATGTAACGTAAATGCATACACGTCTGTGGTGAGGTCAATTTGCTTACTCAGCGGCATTCCTGCACCATGACCTGCATTGACATCAATGCGTATTAATACTGGATTAGCGCCTTGCTGTTTGTCTTGCAGCTCCGCAATAAATTTGTACGAATGTGCTGGCACAACTCGGTCGTCGTGATCAGCAGTTGTCACCAAGGTAGCAGGATATTGCACGCCTTCTTTTACATTGTGAACAGGAGAGTAACCAAGCAAGTATTGGAACATCGCTTCACTTTGCTCCGACGTGCCATAGTCATACTTCCAGCCTTCTCCAGAAGTAAACGTGTGATAACGCAGCATATCAAGCACGCCAACCGCAGGCAGCGCGACTTTGAATAGTTCAGGGCGTTGCGTCATACACGCTCCAACTAACAAACCACCATTAGAACCACCGCGAATCGCTAGGCGATCCGAGCTAGTGTAGTCGTTTTCAATCAGGTATTCCGCCGCCGCAATAAAGTCATCAAACACGTTTTGCTTTTGCTGCTGAGTGCCTGCGTTGTGCCAGGCTTTACCGTATTCACCGCCGCCTCGCATGTTGGCGACAGCGTATATACCACCCAACTCTAGCCAGTTGGCTACATTGCCAGAAAACATTGGAGTAAGGCTGATGTTAAAACCGCCGTAAGCATACAACATGGTTGGTGCTCTACCATCAAGTGCAACGCCCTTCTTGTATGAAATGATCATCGGAACTTGCGTGCCGTCTTTTGAGGTGTAAAACACCTGTTTTGATTCATACTCATTACGATCGAACGGTGCCTTTGATTCCTGAAACAGTGTCGAACCACCAGATTCGACATCAAATGAGAAGATCGTCGGAGGCGTCACGTAGTTAGTGAATGTGTAATAAAGTGTGGTTTCTTCTTTTTTACCCGCCAGACCATAAGCCGTGCCTTCTCCCGGCAATTGTACATCTCGAATCCACTCACCTTGGTAGTTAAACTGCTGCACTTTAGAAAGCACATCTACCATATAAGTCGCAAACAGATAACCGCCACCTTTGCTGATTTCTAACGGCTGTTCTTGTTCAGCAATCACGTCAGCCCATTGTTCTGTCTGAGTGTTGTAGCTGACAACTTTGCCATTCGGCGCGTCTAGGTTGGTGTAAAGCAGCAAGGTTGCGTCTTGGCTATCAATTAAGTAGGTGTCGCCTTGCGTTGTATCGCGCAGCGTCACAATTGCTTGGGAGTCAGACTGTAAATCGATATAAAACAGACGATTACCCGATGTAGATTCTGCGCCAGAAATAATGAGGAAGCGATCATCTGTCGTCGTCGTACCAGACACATAACGATGAACTTGCGTATCCAACTCACCAAAAATCACTTTATCTTCAGATTGAGGGGTACCAAGTTCATGATAATAAAGCTTGTGATGCTCAGTTCGAGCAGACAACTCACTGCCTTGCGGCTTATCGTAGCTTGAGTAATAGAAGCCTTTGCTGCCCAGCCAAGAAATCGACGTAAACTTCGCATCAACAATCTCAGGCTCTAACTGTTCTTTGGTTTCCGTATCAATGACAAAGATCTTACGCCAATCACTGCCCCCTTCCGAGATGGAATACGCGACCAAACGGTAGTCTTTAGAGAAGCTGACTTCGCCAAGAGAGGTCGTGCCCTCTTCGGAGAAAGTATTTGGATCAAGGAAAACCTCGGCTTCTCCCTCGCCTTTACGTCGATACAATACGCTTTGGTTTTGCAAACCGTCGTTTTTGTAGAAGTAGGTGTAGTCACCACGTACAAATGGCTGGGAATATTTTTCGTAGTTTTGACTGTTCGCCACTAAGTCACGGATTTGTTGGCGGTACGGTATCTGACCAAGGAAATCGAAGGTGACCGAATTTTGACCCGAAGCCCATTGAGCGGTTTCTTCACTGCGATCATCTTCTAACCAGCGATAAGGGTCGGCAATGTCGTGACCAAAATAAGTGTCCACGACAGAATCTTTACGTGTTTTTGGGTAATGCATAACGTCCGTGTTACTCCGTTGTTTTTATTAAGTTGTTTATCTTCAATCGTTTTATTGCGGTGATTACCTTAGAGCACCCAATTTTGATTTCAACGACATTGTTTTAAATCTATGAAGAACCTAGAAATAATGAGATATCGTTAAGTATCGGTCACGAATGTGCTCAATAAGCAACTTCACTTTGTTCGGTGGTTGACGAGTAAACGGATACACCGCGTAGATACCCAACTTTTTACCTACTAATTCAGGAAAAATATCCACCAGTTGACCGTTACGAATATCGTGATACACCAAGCAGCGCGGGACGTAAGCAATACCATGGCCGCCCAGAGCGGCTTTACGTAATGCGGTCGCGTTATCAGTAGAAAAGCAGCCCGATACTTTGACGATGTAATTGCCATCTTCTCCTTTAAACTCCCAATCCGTTGCACCTGTGGTTTGGTAAGCGTATTGCAGACAATTGTGCGTGGTGAGATCAATCGGCTCGATCGGTTTCCCATTTTTCGCAATATAAGAAGGTGACGCGCATACCACCCATTGGGAATCGAGAATATGTCGTGCGATCAAACTAGAGTCGGCTAGGTAGCCAGTTCGAATGACTAAATCGTAACCATCAGCCACTAAATCGACAAAGCGATTATCCAATGACATATCCACGGTCAGACCCGGATGAAGGTTACAAAACTCGGCAACAGCATCAGCAAGTATCAAATCTCCAGAGATACACGGCACGGACATTTTTATATGACCGCTCACATTCTCTCCAAAGCCTGCAACAGCATCCATAGCCTCCTGAGTGGCCTGCTTCACATTTTTAGCACTGTGGAGTAACACCTTACCTGCCTCGGTCAAGGTTAATTTGCGCGTTGTTCGATATAATAGCTGAGCCCCTATTTCTTCCTCCAACCTCGCCATTCTTTTGCTAACTACCGAATTTGTAAGGTTATTTGCCTCTGCAACCTTACTAAAGCTGCCAAGTTCGATTACTTGAGAAAATAGGATTAAGTCGTCTGCTCTCATACCATTATGTCACTTTTGGAATTAATTATTTTCATTATTTCCCTATATCAACAAAAAATAAAGGAGTAAATTCACGCCAAATTAACAAAACCATTACAACAAAAAGTCACCTCTACAGCGGATTGACACCGTTCGAGAAGTCAGCGTACGAAGGATGTACAAATGAGTGAAACCCTACTTGCCCTAGTGGCATTTTCGCCAATTGTTGTTGCCGCCATCTTATTGGTTGGTCTCAACTGGCCTGCTAAAAAAGCCATGCCTGTTGCGTTCGGTCTAACCGTCGCTATCGCACTTATGTTTTGGGATATGTCAGCCAATCGCGTACTGGCTTCCGTATTCCAAGGACTGGGCATTACTGTCTCTGTTCTATGGATCGTGTTTGGTGCCATCTTCTTGCTCAACACTTTAAAACACACTGGAGCGATCACCACAATCCGTAATGGATTTACCGATATTTCGGCTGACCGCCGTGTACAAGCCATCATCATTGCTTGGTGCTTTGGCTCGTTCATTGAAGGCGCATCTGGGTTCGGTACCCCGGCAGCAATCGCTGCACCACTGCTGGTTGCAATCGGCTTCCCTGCGCTAGCCGCTGTCCTAATGGGCATGATGATTCAGTCTACGCCTGTTTCATTCGGCGCGGTAGGCACGCCTATCATCGTAGGTGTAAACAAAGGTTTAGACACGCATAACATCAGTGAGTCGTTGGCCGCACAAGGTGCAACGTGGGAAATGTACCTGCAAGATATCACAGCGCACGTTGCTGTCATTCACGCAGTCGTAGGTACGATGATCCCAGTATTAATGGCGATGATGTTAACACGTTTTTTCGGCAAGAACAGAAGCTGGAGTGAAGGCCTGGATATTCTACCATTTGCGCTATTCGCTGGTGTCTCTTTCACCGTTCCATACGCGTTAACCGGCGTATTCTTGGGCGCAGAGTTTCCTTCACTTATCGGTGGTTTGGTTGGTCTGTCTATCGTTGTTACCGCAGCGAAAAAAGGCTTTTTAGTACCAAAGACTAAGTGGGATTTCGAAAGCGAAGACAAATGGCCTGCAGAGTGGTTAGGTTCGCTAAAAGTCGATCTAAACGACAATCCGGGCAAGCCAATGAGCATCGTAAAAGCTTGGGTTCCATATGTAATGCTGGCAGTTATTCTCGTCGCAAGCCGCGTAAGCCCTGAGCTGAAAGGCTTTGTACAAAGCGTAAGTTTGTCGTTCAGCAACATTCTTGGTGAGACTGGCGTTAGCGCTGCGATTCAGCCGTTATACCTTCCTGGTGGCATTCTGGTGTTTGTCGCACTACTTGCTGCAATGTTACAAAGCGGTAGTGTAAAGCCATTGCGTGAAGCGTTTGGCGAGTCAAGCAAAACACTGATTGGGGCGGGTTTTGTCTTGGTGTTTACCATTCCGATGGTTCGTATCTTTATCAACTCAGGCATCAACGGTGCTGACCTAGCAAGTATGCCCGTCACAACCGCAAACTTCGCCTCTGACCTTGTTGGTTCTGCGTTCCCAGCGCTGAGTGCCACCGTTGGTGCACTGGGTGCGTTCATCGCTGGCTCAAACACGGTATCAAATATGATGTTCAGCCAGTTCCAATTCGAAGTGGCACAAACGTTGTCTATTTCGAGTGTGATTGTTGTATCACTCCAAGCCGTCGGTGCTGCCGCAGGTAACATGATTGCGATTCACAACGTTGTTGCCGCATCAGCCACGGTAGGTTTGCTTGGTCGAGAAGGCGCAACATTGCGTAAGACGATTATCCCTACGTTCTACTACATTGTAATGACAGGCATTATTGGATTGGTGCTGATTTATGGCTTCCAAATGACAGATGTCTTAATGAAGTAACGCGAAATGCAGGGTTTACAGCCCTGCCTAATTTGACACAGCTGTCTGCACTACTACCCCGACATGTTGATTTAGCTTGCTACATCAATTCCCCCGACAGCTGTGTCACCCTTTCCAGTTTGCATAGCTGATTGAGTGATTTAATAAAATTTTTCAACCAATTATGTAAATGGGTTACCAACATCACCGATTCAAACGTAAGTGAACCATAGGTAACTATACTCATTTTGATGTCTTCACTGCTTTGCGATGAAGACTCAACGAAAGAGCAAATTGCTCCACAACTTTGCTTAGAATAACCGCTAGGACACCATTATGATTATCTCAGCTTCTACTGACTACCGCGCTGCCGCGAAAGCCAAGCTTCCCCCGTTTCTATTCCATTATATTGATGGCGGCTCTTACGACGAACGCACGCTGAAGCGTAATACTGACGATTTAGGTGATGTCGCTCTTCGCCAACGCGTCCTACGCGATATGACAGATTTGAGCCTCGAAACCGAGATCTTCGGTGAGAAACTGGCAATGCCAATCGCGCTAGCTCCTGTTGGTCTAACTGGTATGTACGCGCGCCGAGGCGAGGTGCAAGCAGCAAAAGCAGCCGAGAAAAAAGGCATCCCATTTACTATGTCGACTGTTTCGGTTTGTCCGATTGAAGAAGTCGCACCTGCAATTGAACGTCCAATGTGGTTCCAGCTTTACGTGCTTAAAGACCGTGGCTTTATGAAAAACGTACTTGAGCGTGCAAAAGCAGCAGGCGTAACAACGCTGGTGTTTACCGTTGATATGCCAGTTCCTGGCGCACGTTACCGTGACATGCACTCAGGTATGAGTGGCCCTAACGCGGCCATGCGTCGTGTATTCCAGGCGATGCGCCACCCAAGCTGGGCGCTGGATGTGGGTCTACTTGGTAAACCGCACGACTTAGGTAACATCTCAACTTATCGTGGCGAACCAACAAAGCTAGAAGATTACATCGGCTGGTTAGGCGCAAACTTCGACCCTTCTATCTCCTGGAAAGATCTTGAGTGGATTCGTGATTTTTGGGATGGCCCAATGGTTATCAAAGGCATTCTAGATGAAGAAGACGCGAAAGATGCGGTACGTTTCGGCGCAGATGGCATTGTGGTATCTAACCATGGTGGCCGTCAGTTAGATGGCGTACTTTCAAGTGCTAAAGCACTGCCAAGCATTGCGGATGCGGTAAAAGGTGATCTTAAGATCTTCGTAGACTCTGGTATTCGTACTGGTCTTGATGTCGTTCGTATGCTCGCACTTGGTGCAGACTGTACGCTTCTTGGCCGTTCATTTGTGTACGCATTGGCAGCACAAGGCGGAGCAGGCGTTGAAAATCTACTGGATCTGTACGATAAAGAAATGCGTGTAGCAATGACGCTGACTGGCGCTAAGTCTATCGCGGATCTTTCACGCGATTCGCTAGTGAAAATCCCATAATCTTTGCAATCGAGCAAAACAGAAACGAAAAAACGAGCCAACAGTGGCTCGTTTTTTATTGCTCTTCAACCCGATAATTTGACGAGCAAGCTAGCTAACTTGGTGAACGTACTCGATCACGACTTGGTTTCCGTCGATAAACACGTTACTGATATCGCCATCCACCGTCACACGATTTTGTAAATAAACGGTACCAGATGCAGATAGGTCACGCTCCGTCAAAGACGGAATCACCTGACCAGGACGTACATGTAGCTGCTCGCATAGCTGTTTTACAAAACCTAGCGTCAGTGGAGAATTACCACGTAACAAGCCAGAAAACTCGTGTAGACTCAAACCAAGGCGCTTCGCCATTTCCATTTGAGTGATGTGCATTTTGGCTTTTTGTGACATCCAGATGTCGTAGAGCGCGTTTCGATCCAGCTCTGTAAATTCCATATCTGCCTCCGCTAATTCAAGAGCCAATACACTCTCACACTTACTTAAGATAAATGTTAGCGATAAGTCAGAGAAGTTATAATTGATCGTCCAAATATCAACCCTCAATCATTGGTATCGTACCTCTGAACATGCATGAGGCGGTCGCTCAACAGAACATTGAGGTGACTCTCTTGTCATCGGAAGGAAAAGTCCATCTCGGACGGTTTAGACATAAGTAAATGATTTAAAGGAAATCACTGGGGTGAAGGAGTAATATCTGCTACCTTTCCTTCCATGGTTCACTAGAAATAAGTTACATATGCCACAGTGGTTTACCGAATTACAAAGCTACATTGAAACGTCTCATCAAAATTGGAGTGGAAGCGTCCTTTTCATTACGCTCGCTAGCTTTATAGCTTGGATAGCTTGGCGGCTGATCCGCTCTCGCCTCGCTGCGCTCGTAGAGAAAACGTCCTTCCACTGGGATGACATGTTGCTTGATGCGCTAAAAGCGCCAGTCAGTACACTCATTTGGTGTTGGCCAGCAACCGTCTCTATCGGCATCATATTAGAGAGCGAGCTCAACGATAAAATAAACTGGTTAAGTACGCTGAAACTGATTTTAATCATCAGCATCTTCGTATGGACCGTTATGCGGCTCATTACCAATGTTGAAGAGCATGTTCTCGAACAAAAGAACCGAGATGAAACAACAGTACAAGCGATAGCTAAGGTTGCGCGCCTGTTCTTTATTACCGTCGGAATTCTAACCGTAATGCAGGCATTTGGTCTGTCACTATCGGGCCTACTTACCTTCGGTGGTGTTGGTGGTTTGATCGTCGGTTTAGCGGCGAAGGATTTGCTGTCTAACTTTTTTGGAGGTCTTATGATCTACTTCGATCGTCCATTTAAAGTTGGCGATTGGATCCGTTCTCCAGACCGACAAATAGAGGGGACGGTAGAACGCATTGGCTGGCGTATGACCATTATCCGAACTTTCGATAAGCGTCCACTGTATGTGCCAAACTCAGTGTTTAGCAGCATTGTCGTAGAAAACCCATCTCGCATGCTGAACCGACGTATCTACGAAAAAATTGGACTTCGTTACGACGATGCTGAAAAAATGCCGCAAATTATCACCGCGGTAAAAGAAATGCTGAAAAATCACAAAGACATTGATGCACGCCAAACACTTATCGTCAACTTCGATACATTCGGTCCATCATCATTGCACTTCTTTATCTATACCTTTACTAAAACCGTGAATTGGGTGAGATACCATGAGGTTAAGCAGGACATACTGCTTAAGGTAATCAACATCATTAAAGAACACGATGCAGATATCGCGTTCCCTACTCAGACGCTTAAGCTTGATCCTATACAAATGGTAAAAGCGGAAGAGCAAGAAGATCACGGCTTCTAGTTCTCACCAATACCCAAATAATCAAGCCCGCTGTGTTTAAGCGGGCTTTTTATTTTTCTTCGCATGAAGTGGTTATTGTTGCGTTAACACCATACGTGCATTCAGCGGTTGGATTGGGCGATTGTTTTTCCCCATTACTTCCGAAAAAGATTTTATCTGCTCAGGAGAAATAGTTTGTGCTTCTTTCATCACGAACCAACGTACACCTTCAGAGCATGGCGGTGTCGTTAGTGAGCCGTTAAAGCGGTAGTAGTCTTTATCACTTGGGATAAGGGCATCAGCATCAAATGGAACCTTGATGGTAACATCTTGATCTTTAGTTGGAATGTTAGCTAGCATCTTAGCTAGATCTGGGTTCGCGTCACCCAGTTTAAAGAACACCGCGACAACAGCTAGATGACCTACTTTGTCGGCATGCACAAAGTGTGCTTCTAGAGGGTATTCTTTACCGTCCACATGGTTTTCAGATGGCGTATGGAAGTGGAACTGTTTCAACGTAAACTCTTTCCCATCAATGGTGAGTGTGTTTTTACCTTCTAAACCAGTCTGTAAAGTGTGACCGTTGTTCAGCAGTGAAATTGCCTTACCTTCGTAGTCGAAATTCAATTTTTCTAGCTTCGCTTCGGTCGCCGATTCAATGTTGATTGGGCTCTGGTTTTGACCTTTTGCGCACTCAGATGCAAACTCACCCCAATGAGCTGGCCCATGGTTTCCCTCGTAGCCCCAGCTTGCTGCATAAGCTGTTCCTGTAAATACCAGCGCCAAACCTAGTGTTGTTAGTGACTTCTTCATCATTTTCCTTATTTCTGAAAGTTAAATTCCGTGAGAATAAAGCCATACTAATCTCACAAAATTAAGCAGTGACAGAGTGAAAACTATGATTACAAAAGATTTTTGGAATAGAAGCCTCTAATGATGTAATTGACATGATGCTCAAAATTGAACGTCAACGATTATTGAATCGGTGTAAGTACCTGCAGGAGGGGTCGTTTGGCTGGTTAGTATCTGCGCGCGATAATTATAATTCTGTGGAGTGACACCATCCGGAATGGAGCCGCCAGTATCGACGTCACCGTGTTCACGACGTTCAGAACTGGTGCCTCCCCAGCGCTCCATCGTTGATGACTTATAGATTTCATACTCCAAATAGTGACCACTAGAAATCATTCGCCGCTGACCGCCGGACGCATTTAGGCCGTCATTCAAGCCAATGGAGAAGGAACTATTCTTGGTACAAGTTAACGATATAACCTGACTGACTGGTTCAAAACCGGCCACTAATGGGGACGAACCAAAATCAATATCTGGCGCTGTGATCATACAATCAGGGGTCACTTCCAACTCAACCGTAATCACGCTTTGAGCGCTGCCATTGGCGCGGCCAATGCATACCCCTAGAACCCCGATACCCTTACAGTAATCCCAAATCCAGGATACGGTGATTTGGTCTTTATAAGTCCCAGCGGAAAGATTACTACCCACTCCCGTCCGAGCATAGAGCGGAAACTCGGCTTGAGTGCCAAACAACCCGAGTAAATCGAGTAACCCGATTTCAAAAAAATTGTAAGTTTGGCCGAATACATACTCTTGTGAAAGACCTGGATCGCCAAAAATCTGATAGCTGAGCTCCGAACTCGGATCATCCTCATTTAATAGCAAACCATTATTTATACTGTTAAACGTTGCTGATACGTAGTCGCCACTTAACAAAGACACAAGTGTAGAAAAGTCACACGTAATCCCCGCATGAGGCTGAGCTGAGCTTTGCTGCTGAGAGCTTGAAACAGTAAACGAAGAAACATTGCCAAACAAGATTAAAGGTGCTGCCGCCGTGAGCTGACAAGCCATTGTCGAGCACGAGAAAAAGAGAAGTAGGCTAGCAAACCAGCTGCGCAAAATCATAGTGCGGTCTCTTCTTCGGCTTTGATACAAACCTGCTCAGGCAATGTTTGTATTTTTTGACTCTCACGCTGATACAACCCCTCAATAAACACTGTACATGGCGGCTGTCCTTGAGGATAAAACTGAATGTAGCGGCCTGGGTCAACGCCTTCAAAGTAGGTAAAACCATCCCAACCAATTTGGCTTGTTAAGCCCGTTTCTGAGCGGCCATATGTACCAATCGGAAGGAACAAATGATTTTCGTCTACCACCGTCATGCTCAGTGCAACTTGTAGCTCTATTGGGAACTCTAACAGGTAGCCGTAGCCCGAATGTATCGAAGCAAACTGCTCTGTTGCAGAAAACGCAGCATTGGCAGGTAAATTAAGTGGATCGATTTCATATTTGGCGGTGTAATACGCCGTAGCCCAAGGAACAAGTAAGTAACCTTCATCGTCTGTCACTCCGACAATTTGATTTTCATATTTAACCGGAATACCTTCAAAACCACTGGTGCTCACCACCGCGAAGCTGTCATACACTTCATTCGCCGGGAATATTTCTCCATCCAACGTAGAGACCGAACCTGCCATTTCCGCAAAATAATCATAGTCGCCACTGGTGCCATTTAACCCCGCTCTGAACTGCGCCCATGACGCACGGTAGGTCAAATCGGCCTGTTTACGGTTTTCTGGGTGTTCGTTAATATCATGCGCTAAATTGACGCCCCACCCACCTCGTATTGGCGCAAGGCGGCTGTAACCCACTCGCCCTCTAACATCGCCATCGTCCTCTCTTTTCAGCGTTAGCCCCGAACTTCCCCCCAAAGAACTGAAAGGTAGAGAGAATTGAGCCAACGTAACACTCTGACCACCAATACTATGGTTGTAAGAAAGGGACATATTGATATTAAAAGGCAGAGCGTAGCTATAAGTAAGATTTAGGGTACGTGAATCTGAGTCGGATTGTTGAATATCAAAGTACCCACCAGAAAGTGAGCCCCAATCTCCCAAACGGACTCCCATATTGATTTGTGATAGATGGCGCGACGCGAGTGAAGCGTCCTTGCCTTCATCGAGCATTTCGTAATTTGGTAAATGAGATAAGGTATAAAAGTCGGCTTGTTCTACTTGAGTTCGAGCAGCGAAGCTAAACAGCCGAGACTGATAACTATAACCTAGCGCATATGAGGTAGATTGATCCTGAAAATTACTCACACGAAACGAGGCATCCACCGTACCCAAGTTGAAAGCATTGGCGACAAAGCCCAGCCCCGCAACGATCAGGTCATCTTTTGCTTCAGCTTGAGCTTCTAATGTTAACCAATCAGTCATGCCATGACGCAGAGCGGTAACCACGCCACCGTCTCCATAGTCGTTAGATGCATTACCGAAATTTTCTCTGATCGCACCAATACTCGCACTGTAAGATGTAAATCCGGTCTTGAGTAGATCGGAAGAGAGAAAAAATGGGCTGGTCATGACCGTTTGCTTACCTTGAGCATCCGTTGCAATTACCGTTGCTTCCCCAGCACCAGAGAGCATTGGAATATCGTTAATAATGAAAGGACCGGGCCCAACATTCATTGAGTCAGTTTTAAAGCCATTGATAAACAAATCTAACGTAGTGGGCGCTGTGACCTCACCGTAAAATGCAGGTAACGGCGTCGTCACGACATCCGGACGCATAGAGAAATCATGCGACAACTGAATACCCGCCAGTCTTACTGGTTGGCTCCAAGATAAAGGGCGAACAATATAGTCCCCTACCTCCATACGAATTCGCTTCTCTTGATTGACGTACTCGTAACTCGTATCAAAACGAGTGTACTGGCTGCTTTGCTGGGACTGAACATCGCGATGAAAGTTAGATTTAAATATCCCGGTAGTAGAAAAAACGCCAAACTCAGAAAAGGCTCTGACTTCATGATTTATAGAAACCTCCTTTTGTCGGCTTTCGTTCTCGTACACACCAAATACGTTGTAGTTAAGCAGGCCACCACGCCCAAACTGAGCCGGGGAAAATCGCCCCATATCCTGCGCTGATAAGCTCTGCATCGGTAACCAATTAGGCGGTACGTCAATTGCAAGTTGCAATGACGATTGCAAGTAACGCACGTTAACACCTGGGATAGACGTAACCTCAAGTCTCTCTTCGGTTCCAGGCAACGACGTGGCGGCAACCCCAACTGAAATGAGGTCCTCCCGGAGCAAAAAGAACTGATCGCCAACTCGCTCAACTTTCGCAACAAGCCCTGTTGCTCTTTGATTGATCACCAACTCCAGATTGAGGCTAATATTCTCAAACTTTTCTAATGAGAAATTTTCAGGACTCGGTAGCTCAGAGAAGTGGTTTGCTGAATTTGCACAAAGACCAATACTGCTCCACGTTACGCTAAGTAATACCAACCAAAAGAAAGCATTCATTGTATTAAATCTATTCATTATTGCTTCAATGGTATTTGGTAACGTTTACCTCCAATATTCGCGCTCAAACTCAAGGGTCTGACATTACTATGGGGAATAGACCAAACCTTATACTGTTCAGGAAGAATATAGCCAGCTAGTCCATCGGAAATAACGACAGGATCTTTATTTGGTAGATTCAACTGTAAATTCACTAAGCGAACATGGTGTTTTCCTGAATTTTTAATGTGAACAAAACGCTGATTATTTTTCTTAATAAACTGTGCCTGTAAATCACCCCATAATTCACTGTCACGGTTTGGTTTTTGAGTATCAGTCAGCCCTTTCCCGTAAATAAACAAAGGTATCGAGTAACGCATTCGGACTTTGACAGCGAGTTCATTTTCCGTCAATTCTGTTTGAGGGTTTTGAGTTGGCGGTAATTCATCTATGATCACTCGGTATGCATACTCCTTACCCGCAGAGGCCTCATCTTGGTTGATGATGCGGATTAACTGCTTTTCACCTGGTTCAATTTTGACAAACGGAGGAGTTGCAATTAACTGGCTTTGACTTGAATAACTATCTTCTCCTTCGTTTTGTTCCCACTTAAAAATTCTCACCTGTAAATAAGAATCAACACTGCCTTTATTTACCATCCAAAGTGATGTTGCATTACTCTCCTCTGATATTTTGGGGTAAATCGGCCAAATTAATAATGAGTTAGCGTTGGCATTTGAGAAAAAAACAAAAAGGAAGGTTATTAATAATAGTTTTTTGAGTATGAATTCCATTTCACCCCTCCAAAGTTCACTTACCACTCTAATGTCAGCGTAAGCGTATCCATATAAATTCCAGCCATTTCATTCCCATTTATTGTCGCCTTTGCCCAGATAGGAAACTGAATATTATCTGGGTCTTGGTCGGTATCGACGGAGTATTGCGTGTCAATATCAAGCACCTGCGTATAATTTAGATCTTGAAACAAAAAGTAATCTACCGTTGTCGCTTCTTCACTGTGCTTTAGCTTACGTACACCGTCCAATGCATTCATCCCGCCATTTACGGAAACATTCATCGTAATACCCGGAGTACAACTTAATGTGAGTGATGAACTGTAAGTGATGCTGCCTTGTACTTCCGTCGCGTAAACTGAAGAATGCTCACCAAAATCTAACGTGCCTATTTGCCCGGCTTGGGTTGCGCTTTCTTCTTGTACTGCGCCGTTAATCAAACAACCTGTATCTACGGTGGCAGACACCTGAAAAGTTTGTGTCGCATCAGCCAGCACAGTTAAAGAACACAAACTCATCGCGACAAGTGAAAAGCTCCTAACAACCAGCGTCACGTTTTACCAGCTTAGCGTCACACTGATGGTATCGGAGTATGTACCGGCAATGCTGCTCGTACCGTAAGCTTTCGCAAAAAGCTCAATAGTTTGCGATGTTGCACTAGTAAATTCAGACAGAGCTACCGTCCCGCCTTGTATAATTTGTGTGCTTCGGTCTGAGTCGGTAAACAACGTATAATCAATAAATTGCGCGCCATTTGACATCGCGTAGGTACCAACGGTCGCACTTGCATCATACAATCCGGTGCCCAATGTAAACGTCGGTGTCACACCGTTACTACAAAGCACTTCAATACCCGTCGCACTACCACCATTTACCACACCATCTTGTTCACTGAAGATTGCAGGCACGTCTCCAAAGGCGAGTGAGCCAAAGCCAACGCCAGAAGCTGCATCTACCGCATTATTTCCATTAATCACGCAACCTTGTACAAGGTTAATTGAAACATCAATCGTACCGCTCACTGACGCTCCACTCGCTTGCCAACTAAATGAGGTTAAGAGCAGAGGCATCATCAGATAAAATCTTTTCATATAAAGCTCCATTTTTACATTCCACTGTATATCGGTAACCTTTTTATTAGTTATAGCTCAATTATGACAAACCAAATGCATATAAAATGTAAAACAATAAAAAGAAGCAGGATAAGGATAAAGACGAACAGCAAATAAAAACATTAAACTTAAAAATGACGCTTTTTAAGCATATGATGCTAAAAAATAACCACTAAAAACAAATGGTTATTATCTTATTCCAAATACAGAATCGACAATGAGTTAGAAGGTAGGGTGAAGTTGAGTGGAAAAAATCTAAAAAAAGTAGCAGAACGATACGAGAAGTTTAGAAAAGATTGGCGACCATTTCTTCCCGAAACAAGAATCTTCATGAAACAAAAATGCGCCCCAAAAAGGAGCGCATTTCTTACTTGAATAAGTTATTCCCAATCAAGAATAACCTTGCCTGACATGCCAGAGCGCATGACGTCAAAGCCTTCTTGGAAATCATCAATCTTGTAGTGGTGCGTGATGATTGGCGATAGATCCAAACCAGATTGGATCAGTGAAGCCATCTTGTACCACGTTTCGAACATTTCACGGCCGTAAATGCCTTTGATCACCAAGCCTTTGAAGATAACTTGGTTCCAGTCGATACCCATGTCTGATGGCGGAATACCGAGTAGTGCAATGCGACCACCGTGGTTCATTGTGGTTAGCATTGAGTTGAATGCTGCTGGGTTACCAGACATTTCTAGACCAACGTCGAAGCCTTCTGTCATGCCTAGCTCAGCCATTACGTCTTCTAGCTTCTCTTCAGCCACGTTTACTGCGCGTGTTACACCCATCTTACGAGCAAGTTCTAGACGGTATTCGTTCACGTCTGTGATCACTACGTGGCGAGCACCAACGTGCTTTGCTACTGCCGCTGCCATGATACCGATTGGGCCAGCACCTGTGATAAGCACGTCTTCGCCTACTAGGTCGAAAGAAAGTGCTGTGTGTACTGCGTTACCAAACGGGTCAAAGATAGACGCTAGATCGTCAGAGATGCCTTCAGGGATCTTGAACGCGTTGAACGCTGGGATCACTAGGTATTCTGCGAATGCACCTTCGCGGTTAACGCCCACACCAATCGTGTTACGACATAGGTGAGTACGGCCGCCACGACAGTTACGACAATGACCACACGTGATGTGACCTTCGCCAGATACGCGGTCACCGATTTCAAAGCCACGAACTTCCTGACCAATCGCAACCACTTCACCCACGTATTCGTGACCGACAACCATAGGCACTGGAATTGTCTTTTGTGACCATTCGTCCCAATTGTAGATGTGTACGTCTGTACCACAGATAGCGGTTTTCTTAATTTTGATCAGAATGTCGTTATGGCCAACTTCAGGTTTATCAACCTCAGTCATCCAGATGCCTTCTTCAGGCTTTAGCTTTGATAATGCTTTAATTTTCATAATGTAACCTTAATTAAAGGCCCTATTGTCTAAGGCCTAGAATCTTAAATAAGACCCATGTCCTTACCAACTTGGATGAACGCGTCGATTGCACGGTCTAGTTGCTCGCGAGAGTGCGCCGCAGACATTTGAGTACGGATACGTGCTTGACCTTTTGGTACAACAGGGAATGAGAAGCCGATTACGTAGATGCCTTTCTCCAGCGCACGCTCTGCGAATTCTGCTGCTACTTTTGCGTCACCAAGCATGATCGGAATGATTGCGTGGTCAGCACCACCCATTGTGAAACCAGCCTCTTCCATACGAGTACGGAAGTGTGCTGCGTTTTCCCATAGACGATCACGTAGGTCACCGCTCTCTTCTAGTAGATCTAGAACGCGGATAGAAGCGCTTACGATTGCTGGTGCAACAGAGTTAGAGAATAGGTATGGACGAGAACGCTGACGTAGCCAGTCAATCACTTCCGCTTTACCAGATGTGTAACCGCCTGAAGCGCCGCCCATTGCTTTGCCTAGCGTACCAGTGATGATGTCGATACGGTCAACCACGTTGTGGTGCTCGTGTGTACCTGCACCAGTTTTACCCATGAAGCCAACAGCGTGCGAGTCATCAACCATCGTCAATGCGCCGTACTTCTCTGCAAGGTCACAGATAGCAGGAAGGTTTGCTACTACGCCGTCCATTGAGAACACGCCGTCCGTTACGATAAGAATGTGGCGAGCGCCCGCTTCTTTTGCAGCAATCAGTTGTTGCTCTAGCTCTTCCATGTTGTTGTTTGAGTAGCGGAAACGCATCGCTTTACATAGACGAACACCGTCGATGATTGACGCGTGGTTTAAAGCGTCAGAGATGATTGCGTCTTCTTTGCCTAGAATAGTTTCAAATAGGCCCGCGTTTGCGTCGAAACATGATGTGTAAAGAATCGTATCTTCTTTACCTAGGAACTTAGAAAGCTTCTGCTCAAGCTCTTTGTGGATGTCTTGCGTACCACAGATAAAACGTACTGAAGCCATACCAAAGCCGTGCTCGTCCATGCCTGCTTTACCCGCTTCGATAAGTGCCGGGTGGTTAGCAAGACCAAGGTAGTTGTTCGCACAGAAGTTTAGTACTTCTTCACCAGTAGAGATTTTAACAGCCGCTTGCTGTTGAGACGTAATGACACGCTCTGATTTGTAAAGGCCTTCCGCCTTTACTTCTTCGATTTGCTGCTGAATCTGTTGGTAGAATGCAGAAGACATTTGAAATTCCTTCCTAGTTATTTTGGCGAGTATTTACTCGTTTAGAATTAGGTTGAGCCTTTATGTGACGGGCGTCACGGGCTATCTCTCATCAATTAATTGTAGTGTAATTCAAGGAAGGAGGAAGGATTATACCTTAAGGTGGAAAAGCATTAATGAATCCTAGGCACAAATTCGATTAATGCTTTTCTATGAGGTTGTTATAAAAGGAATTATAGCCAGGTAGGCTTAGCCAAAAGTGCTTCAAAGTCCTTAGCAGGTAATGGTCGGCTATAGTGGAAACCTTGTCCGAACTCACAGTTTAGGTTTTTCAGGTAATCCACATGACGCTGTTCTTCGATGCCTTCTGCGACGATCTTAAGATCCAGCGCTTTCGCCATTGCTATGATTACGTTCACAAGCTCGCGATCGGAGTCGTTCTCGAACATATTTTGCATAAAGCTACGATCAATCTTTAAGCGGTCGAACGGAAACTTCTGCAAGTAACTCAGCGCAGAATAACCAGTACCAAAATCATCAATAGTAAGTTTGGTGCCTAACGCTCGTAAGTTATTAAGCATGTCTAATAGCTCAGAATCGTGATTGAAGAGGAGACTTTCTGTCACTTCAATATCGAACTTATCTGACGGAAGACCAGACTCCTCAAGGCTGTGTTTAATAAACGTAAGTAAGCGCTCGCAGTACCTAAATTGAACACTAGAAAAGTTTACAGAAACAAACAACGGAGTCAGACTTTGCCATTGTGCCGCTTGTCGACACGCTTGTTGAATAGCAAACTCACCAATTTGATGAATTAAACCATTTTTCTCTGCAATAGAGATAAACTCTTCAGGGTTTACAAATCCGTACTTGTCATCATTCCAACGCATTAGCGCTTCTGCACCTACGATTTTACCACTACTCAGCTCAATAATTGGCTGATAATACAGCTCTAACAACTGATTGGAGATCGCACTTCTCAGACGATTTTCCAGATCCAAATAGCGTTGCAAATCTTGGTTCATATTATGGTTATAAAAACAAAAGCCATCACGCCCATCTTGTTTCGCCCGATACATTGCCATATCTGCACATGCAAGAAGCTGCTCAGCGTTGTCTCCGTCATCCGGGAACACAGACATTCCGACGCTGCTACTCAAGAAGAATTCATGGTTGTTCCAAACAAACGGATCGTTAAACGCCGAAAGTACACTTGAAGCAACTCGCTTTGCAGTATCATTATCAGGCAAGTCTGGGATGACGAGTAAAAACTCATCCCCACCAATTCTCGCCAATAAGTCTGTTTTTCTTGCGACTTGATACAGTCGCTGAGCACTGAGTTTAAGGATTTCATCCCCAACAAAGTGTCCCATTGAATCGTTAATCTGCTTAAAGTGGTCTAAGTCGATGAACATCACCAAAACTTTAGACCCACTACGCGATGCCCTAATTAACTCCAAAGCCAATCGCTCGGAACCATAACTACGATTAGGTAAATTGGTTAATGTGTCATATTTAGCTTGGAAGGCGAGTTCTTTTTCAGACGCTTTTCGACGTTCAATTTCGTTCGTTAATTTTTTATTCTGTTTAGAAAGAATATCTTTACGCTTTTTTTCTTCCTCAAGCTTAATTTTCAATTCAATCCTATTATTGTTCGTGATGAATGCATAACATAAAGCAATGACGATCATAACGGCGAGAATACTCAAACCAATAATAAAGAGCCGTGATGTAAATATATCTCGTTCACTCAAAGGCTCGAACCACGCCATCAATTTGAAGTGATGTTTATCCACAGGCACTTCAAAGTAAATTTTTCCGTCTATAGCCTCAGAAACGAAATAGTTCTCATCCTTATTGTGAGAAGGTGTTTTATTTATGGTATCCCATACAACCATTTCCACGTCTTTTATTTTTAGCACCATTCGGCTATAACTATCTTCGTGTTCTTGGTTAGTAAGTTGGTCAATAACAATATTCTTATTAAGATCGGCAATTAAAAAGGCAACAGGCTTTCCGGAGAACTTAACTTGCTTAATGACTTGAATGCGAACGTCATTATTGTATCGCGTCGCACAAACCTCTTCGGGATGCCCGTGTTGAGTCATTAAGGTTTGTATGTCCATCTTATGCTCGGCAAGGTTTTCGGAGCCTGTGGTGACAATGGTGACTCCATCACTGCCGACCAGCGTGAGCTTTTTATAGATTTGGCTGCTATTAATTAGCTTACTGTCTATCTTCTCATCGAAGCGACGCTTTAAATTAATTAAACTGGCACCTAACCCATACTCCATTGACATTCCAGAAGCTAAATTACCAAAGAATGTTTGTATTGTTTTATCTGTAGCTAGATTATCAACATCTTCACTCGCTATGGTAAATAAATTATCGAGTGTGCTTGCATAACTTTTAACTTTTAAATCTAGTTCTCTGTATTGAGATTCTTTTAATTTATTTTGACCTACGCTAGTCACAGTAATAAGCATAGCTAGGTAAATTGAAACTAATATTGCGCTTATTGTAATAAATCTTTTACTGGAAAATTTTTTAACGGCCTTATTCATCGGACTTTCTTTTTATCTTCTATAAAGTAATCGTTATAAAAGTAGTAAATAGATGGATAGTATTTTTTTACTAATTTTTCGTATGAACCGTCTTTTTTTATCGAGTCTAAATAACGATCAAATGCTTTGCGTAATTCAGGGGAATTTTTACGGAATGCAACAGCCATTTTTTGATTTTCAGATATAGGGCCAATGACTTTTATTTCGCCCGGCCATTTTTCGAGGGCAATTAGCGTATCCGCAACATCTAATAATGTGCTTTCCGCATCATTTTTCATTATCGCTGGAACCATCTCATTAAGGAGACGCGCCCCATCAGGTAATATAACTTTTGCACCTGTGTCATATAAGTCATAAAGGTTAGGATCCAAGCAAGAATGTTCTAAAGCTAACACTTCGCGACCATCGATCAGCTGCTTGACGTTTTTAACATCTTCATCGACCGACCCACTTGGTTTAATCGGGCTCAGACTAGAGTCGGATCTGGAAACCAACCATACACCTGAAGGAAAATAATCTTGTGAAAAATCGACAACCTCAGAGCGCCAATCAAGAATAGTAACGCCATTTGCGATCAAGTCGCCTTCAATTGGAACACTTTCTCCGACAACAGCCTGCTTGTTGTGATATTGCACATTTTGCCCTGTCAACTTACCAACCACGTCGCTCCACTGTGCTGGAACATACTGGTACTGAACACCTAACGACTTGGCAAAACCTTTTATTATCTCTACATCCAAGCCAGTCAAAGTTTCCACTTCACCTTGTTCAATATAGGAGACAAAGTTAGCGTACGGGACACCAATGTGACGCAGTACACCGCGTTCACGGATTTGTTGTAAATCGTCTGACCAAGCGGCAGACGACGCAACAGAGGTAACCATGAGCGCCACCGTCGCTAAAGTTCTTTTGAATGTTATGACTGACATAATAATATCCTTACCTTTCACAAAGCGCCCAATAATGGGCGCTTGAGTGATAAACAACGATGTTAGAACGACGAGTAATACAAATTCGTCATCGCCACTACGAGCCCTTCCACATCTTGTTCGTCATGGAACAAATGCGTAGAGATACGCAGCGCGTAAGTATCAAAGTCATCATCCTTATGCAGCTTAAAGCTAGTCGTACGGATGATGTAACCATACTCTTCACGTAAACGATCTCGGAATTCCGTCAGTATCTCTTCATTAGTTACATCGGAGAACGGGTTAACCGTCGTTAAGCCACTGGTTAAGCCTTCCACGTTTGGTGAATACATTTTGGCTTGTGGTAAGTACTCTTGAAGCAAGGTTTTACATAAACTACCAAGGCTTACAACTCGCTCTTCGATACGGTCTCGACCAATCTCATCCCACATTTTGCAACTATCAACTAGTGCTTGTTTCGCAGGATAGTTATCGTTACCAATGTATTGCATTTGCAGCTGTTTACCTAGGTAATCAGCATGAGAAAGTGAGGAGTTGATCAACCATAACGGGTTCTCTCGGTCACTCCAATACTCATTCAAACGGTTACCGTTATCACGAACATACAGAATACCTGTCGCGCCCGGACCACACTGCCACTTATGACCAGATCCTGCATAGAAATCACAATCCATATCGTGGAAATCAAGGTCAAACATACCGACCGTATGCGCGCCATCAACAAGAGTAGGTACACCATACTCTTTTGCTAAAGCACAAATGGCTTTTGCTGGTAGCGCGGTTCCTGTTTTGTATGTGATATGAGAGAAAACAATTAGGCGAACGTTTTGATTCGCATCAAGCGCGTCTCGGAACGCTTGAATGTAATCTTGCTCAGAAACGTTTTCGGTACCAGTAAATACTGGTAGTTGAATTTCTACCACATCCACACCAAAACGATGTTTCGCTACGTTCATAGGTGATGTTGCAGCAATATGTTCATGGTGTGTCGTTAGAATCACATCACCTGGTTCAAAGTGTAAGCCATTAATGATCGAGCATAAGCCATCAGTAGTGTTGCGGCTGAGAATGATCTCTTCTGGGTTAGCACCAAAACCTGGTGCGACGTCTTTAACCATCTCAGAAACATACGGCCAAGAGCCAAATTTGCCTTTCATATCCCAAGGATATTTAGCCACTAGCTTGTTGTTATGCTCGTAATCTTCAAGAACATGTTTTGGCATTGAACCTGTTGTACCAATGTTCATGTAAGTGGTTCGTTTGTCCAAAACGAACTGTCTTCGCACTTTACGCCAGAAGCGCTTATCATGTTTTCTACCTAGCCCGCGGCTGCTCCAATCAATTTTCTGTTCTCGTGCTTGAGCTACGCCTGAGAAAGCGGAAGCACTCACACCAGCAACAACAGCTCCTGTTGCGCCTTTCAGAAAATTACGGCGGCTGCTATTAGTCTGAATAGATTCCTTGTCTTTCATCTTTTTCAATCCTTGTCGGAAATTAGCCATATTATTAATTTTAAGTGCGTAACTATCTGTTACTAAAACATTATTACCCATTACAATCAGAGTTTAATTTTTTCCTCTGCCATTAAGTGACTTTAGTTCCAATTTTTTATCTTATTTGATGATATAAGCAACAGTTTGACCACAAATCTATAAACAACAATGTTCACATTAATATATTCGTTAATTTGATTATTCTTTATTGCGGACAATTCCACCAAATTCTTTATAAAACAATTATGAGCTTTGTTATAAAGTCATTAAAAATTTAACTTTGCGTTAATTTAAAAATATTCAGGCTATTTTAAGATTGGCGTCTATTCTTTTTATATCTTAACGATCTCAACATGTTAAGACTAAATAAAAGAAAGCTGATTTCGGATCGAGATATCAGTTTAAGACCATAAAGTGATACACATCACTCTATGACATAAACTCACCGCTCAACAGACATAAGTAAAACAGGTTTTCACTAATATGTGCTTGAGCGTACACCCTAAAAGAAGGAGGTCCCATGTTAAAAGGATTGCTATGCATTTCAGTTGCATCCGCTCTTGTCGCCGCCCCTAACGCGCTAGCAAAAACGGTAGAAATGACTGCTCTCAACACCAATGAGAGCGCTGGTACCATTGAGATTTCACAAAGTGATTATGGCGTTGTTTTTACGCCTCAATTATCAGGTTTGTCAGCAGGTGTGCACGGTTTCCATGTTCACACTAATCCATCTTGCGATAGCATAGAAAAGGATGACAAAACCGTATTAGGCGGCGCAGCAGGTGGCCATTATGATCCTAACAACACAGGGAAGCATGGCTATCCTTGGACCGATGACAATCATTTAGGCGACTTGCCTCCACTCTATGTGGACATGGACGGCAATGCCAATCAGCCAGTTGTCGCGCCTCGCCTAAAATTATCGGATTTAAAAGGTCGAGCGTTAATGATCCATGCAGGTGGTGACAATCACTCCGATCACCCAAGTAAGCTAGGTGGTGGCGGCGCTCGCGTCGTATGTGGTGTTATTGAATAAACATTAACTTATGTCTCACACTTCTCTTTAGATTGCGAGAAGTGTGAACTTCTGTTGATATTGAGAGGATGTTGCATTGGTCTCAAGGTAGCTGTGGTGAAGCATTAAGATCGATTGGACAATCTTCGTCCCGATCCCCAAAGAACCGCCCTCCGCTTCTTCCTCGATGTGATTGACGAAGGTAAAGTGGATGCGCGACTTATCCTCACTCAAATGCGCTTGGCAATGCACTTCCGAGCCGATTGGGCTGTGGCGCAATGCATTTTCAAGCAGGTTCAACACCAACCGCTCTAAGAGTCCTTTATCACCCACGGTTTGGATTTCGTTATCGATATCCACTTTCAACACCACTTCTTTACGAGAAAACTGGCTCTGCATCGTTTCGGCACATTCTGCCATCAACGCGCCAAGATCTACGGGGCGGTACTCGTAATTTGGCATTGGAGCTTCTTTGCGCGCGGCGTCTAACAAAGAATGCAATTGAGTTGAGAGCTTCTCACAATTTCGGAAAGCGACGTCAATCAAAGGATCAGATTCCGGATGTTGCAAACGCCACGTTTCCAAATAGCCAAGCACGCTCGATAACGGCGTTTTTAAATCATGGCTAAGCTGCAACAAGCTTTGACGACGATGAGACGATTGATACTCCAACTGTAAAAACTGCTGCTGAATGTGCTTCGCCATCATCTGATAAGAGTGCGCAATCGGCACGAGCTCCGGTACTTGGTGAGTAAAATCAGGTTGCAGGCGGAAATCATGTTCAGCTTGTTGTTGAAGTTGCTTGGTCACACGTTCAATCGGATTCAATAGGCTACGTTTGACCAGCACATAAGCCCCAAGAGCAAAGCCTAAAATGGACACTAAGACCAATCCTGCTAGCGCGATGTAAGGGGTATCAACTTGAGCATTGGCAATGGCGTCATGTCGGGTACTGCCAATCACCACGTAGAGATAACCGACCGTAGAGCCTAATTCCTCTATCGCCGCGACAGAAAAGACTTTGTGCTCACCACGATTACGTGGGTCTTCACCCAAAATAGGAAAAGGTTGGTCATTTAAGAATTGCTTAATGGGATTGAGATCCACCTTCCCCATGATCTCCGCCCCTTCCGGCGCTGCATGAGTGGTGATGTTACCTTGGCTATCGAGGAAGTAGATTTCAAAATCAGGGCCGATCAGCATGAGCGTATGAAAGATCGACTTAAGCGCTTTAGGGTTGTAATCCGTACCAATCATCAGTGGATTATCATCACGCATGTGGCTAGCTAGCTCTTTATGCAGGCTTTGCTTAGTGCGTAACTCAATGGTTTCTTTTTGCCAATTGTAAGTCAGTGCAATCACCACCGCCGCGAGGCAGAACCACAAGCTAGTAAATACTACCAAGCGAGATTTGAAGCTCATCCTATCGCCTCCTTAAACAGCGGTGTTTTTGCAACACCCGTGATGATTGAAAAATGACGGTGAAAACAACTGCCGACTTACTGTCTGGCTTGATGTTTTGACTTACTTTCTTGCATTAGTGTCTTGGCTGAAACTTATATCCAACACCCCAAACAGTTTGAATGAAGTGATGATCAGAATCAGACAACGACAACTTGCTGCGTAAACGGTTAATGGTGCTACACACAGTGTGGTGATAACCAGAATGACTGGTGTTCCAAACGTGATCGAGCAATTCATCTTTACTGTAGACTCTGCCCGGACGAGTCGCGAGAAACTGCAGCAAAGTAAACTCTGTCGCGGTAAGAGTGACGTCTTTGTCGTTTAGGGATACTTGGTGCAACTCCGGAATGATTCTCAGCGGACCAAAATCCATCGCATCGTCGAGGACTTCATTTACCACCTTTGCTTCTGCGGTTTGGCTGACTCTGCGTAGCACGTTTCGCACTCGTGCTTGGAATTCTAATACGCTAAATGGCTTAGTGATGTAGTCATCAACGCCCGCTTCTAAACCGTCAACCTTGTCCATTTCACCGTCTCTGGCTGTCAGCATGAGCACTGGGCTCCAATCTTGTTGCTGACGCAAATAATGGCAAATGTCTAGACCATCACCATCTGGTAAACCTCGGTCAAGGATCAATAAATCAAAGGGTTGTTGCTGATATTGCGCTTTAGCATCGGCGACATTTGTGGCTCGCGATACTTGGTGTCCTTGAAACTTGAGATGCATCTGAACCAGTTCTGCCAAATCATCGTCATCTTCCACCAACAAGATGTTCGCGACTAAATTGATTGCCTGTTGTTCCATGGTCCTTTCCTTGCCTTCGAGTATCCTCACTTTGCACATGACCGGAACAAATTAGAAATTCTTTCAAAAAAGGTTCCGATGACGCCATGAGGGATAAAGCGCTCGGCTAAAAGCGCTTTGGAAAGGAGACGTCATCGGAGCCTGTGTTACTCGACTCGAGTGATGGTGACTTTCGCACCTGGGTTCAAGAAACGATGGTTCGCAGAAAGCGCTGAGTTTGCTAATCCATCATCTTGGCTAACTACCCCTGCATGGAATGCAACAACGTCATTACTGTCATTACGAGCGGCATTGAAGCCCTCACCGCCACCTGCTGGGCCCGGAATGGTTGCGGCAAGCTCATCGTTTAGCTCTGTACCGGAATCCCAAACGTTCATGCTCATTTCATAGCTTTCACCCACTGCGAGCGATTTGAGCGATAGCCCCGTTTCGCCAACAAAGGCATCGTTGGTATTCACAAACATAGACGCCACAGACAAGTAACCGTAACGACTAGGGTCAACCGTGATGGTGACTTCGTCCGATGCCCCCGGCAACACCAATCCATTACCCGAAATACCTTCGTAAACACTGTCATTGCTGTTCATCAACTCAATCAGTTCGGCGTTACTACCGCCCTCGGCAAGATGCTCAAGTTCAACAGATGCAGCTTGGCCAATTTCAAACAGTTGGTAGTCACCATTGTGAGTGAGTACCGCAAGCGGAGACATAGGTTGATTCGCAGTCAAGTTCGCAACGTTGACGGTGTAGCGGTACGATTTCACTACATCGTTATCATCATCGCTTGGACAACCGGCGAGCAAGCCGACTGAAGCTGCTACTAGTAAGATTCTGTATTTCATACATCCCCCTTACTTCACAACGATTGTGATGGTTGCGACTGGGTTTAACCAACGATGGCTGCTGCTGTCTAGGTCACTGATGCCACCAGTTGGGTCGCTATCACCAAGGTTACCCGGATGCACGTGAACTTTGTCGTTAGTTACCGTTGCTTCAACGCCTGTGCCGCCAGTACCAAAGGTAATGAAAGGTGGGTTTGGCATGCTAGACGCAAGCTCATCGTTCGCTTCTGTACCGGCATCGTAACTTCTTAGCGTTGCTCGGTATGTACCCGCTTCCGTTGGAATCTTCCAGCTATCCAGACCGACAAAACCGTCATTAGTTGGCAGCAACATCGCGCTCAGAGAAAGATAACCGTGGTCGCCACTGTCCAAAGTGAAGGTGGTTGCAACACCCGGATTCAAAATGCCACCAGCAGGGTTCTCAACTACCGCACCACCAGCGTTACCAATCACACTAGCAAGACCAGAGATATCACCGCCTTCTGCCATGGCTTCTAGTTCTGGCGTTGCTGCTTGACCCGTTCTAAACATTTGAAGGTCAGAGCCATGTGCAGCAACAATAAGTGGCGTAAAGTAGATGCCTTTGGTTGCGTTTGTCACGGTGATTTCCAATTCCGCCGCATTCACTGATGCAGAGCCTAGTGCCATAGCGACTGAAGTCATGACGAGTCCGAGTTGGGTACGTTTTTTCATTGTGATTCCATCCTTTAATGAGGGTTGAACTACCCAAGCCCATCTGTACGGCTTTACTTCTTTGTTCGTGACTTGAGTAGGTTAAGCATTACGTTTCGAACGTTTTGCGTTCTTGCCTCTAAGAATGACGAGCAAATCTATCAGCAACTTCATCGAATTCTCATAAAATTCTCACAAGTTCTGTTCGAATTCTGTCAGCAGCACTTTTTTATTTATACTCAAGTAACCTCGAGATGCTTGGTTCAGCGAGGATGACTTGGTTTGAAGGCGAGGCAACAATTTGAAAATCTAGTGGTTCTAAATCGAAAATTGTTAACGAAGCATGCGAACCAAGGCAACTCGCCCTTCGGGAGCGTGCCACTGAAGCAATTTCTTCGTCAAACAACTTGGAAAGAGCTAGCTATTCCGCTTCGTTGTTTTCCTTGCTTGCTTTCGATAAATAGGGAATCAGTGACAACGCTCTGAACCATGTATCTTGAAGTCACTTGAGTATATTCAGGTATTTACACGTCGCGCTTTCCCCTCCTACAATGCGGTATTCCCTGCTTAAATCACGATTCTCACCATGATTCATAACGTTCTGTCTGCCTACTATGGCGAAATCTACGGCATCGCTTTTTTCAACCACTACTTGAGCCATTACACCCAAAGTGAACAACAAACGCTGTGGAAAACCTTGATTGAAGTGGAAGAACTCACCGCAGAAAAGCTCAAACCGGTACTGCTGACAAATGGCATGGATATCGAAAGTCGACACCAAGAGATGCTAGATAAAGGCTTGGCAGACGCAACCAAGTGGATTGGTTTACCATGGCAAGAGTTGGTAGCGACTCTTTTGAAGTGGGTAGAACCTTATGAGGTTAAGTATCGAGAGTGGCATGAAGAAGTGAAAGCTTCACAGCAATATTCAATCGCTGAGCGAGAAGCTATCGAGTTAATTGCAGACCACGAAACGGCCATTTATCACTGTTGGCAGCAATACCATACTGGTGAATCTGGCTTGCCTGCACTCAATGCATTTTTGGCAAAATATCGTTAAAGCGAGACGGTGACACTTGAACCTCGTGAAACCGTACCAGACAATGTCGTTATTCCGCTGCGCAGAACTGAACAATTATGGTTAATCCAAAACTCATTGCCCTACTTCCTGATCTTGCTTCGTTTATCTTGGTGGTAAACGAAGGCAGTTTTACCGCTGCAGCCAAACAACTCGGCGTGACGCCATCGGCTTTAAGTAAGTTGATCACACGATTAGAGCAAGCCCTCTCGGTCAAATTGTTTGAGCGCACGACTCGTAAGTTGATCATCACTCAAGCAGGGCAAAAGGTTTACGACCAAAGCATCGCAATGGTGAATGCCGCACAGCAAGCCGTTGAGCTATCTGCGGAAGATCATGCCGAGCCAACAGGCGCACTCACAGTAGCTGCCCCTGAAGCATTTCTTAATTCGGTGCTTCAACCGTTTGTGTTGCCATTCCTAGAACGTTATCCAAATATTCAGCTTAAGCTGCGTGCAGCAGATGGTGAGATCGATCTGTTCCGCCAAGGAATTGATGTCGCATTTAAGCTCACCGACAAACCCGATGAGAATCTGGTCCTCAAAGAGATCAGCAAGACCAACCTTGTTTTGTGTGCCTCTCCAGATTACCTAGCCAAACACGGTATGCCTGAGCACCCAACCGAGCTTGAGCAACACGACTGCATTTATCTTGCCGAGAACGACAAAGACAACATCTGGTCATTCTTTAAAGAAGAAGCGTTCCACTCCATTGCCGTGAGTGGACGCTACGCCGTCAACCATTCTCAAATGCGCTTGAACGGGGTTAAGTCTGGCTTGGGAATTGGGATCTTCCATGACTTCGTGATCAAAGACGCTTTAGAGCAAGGAGAAGTGGTGGAGGTTCTGCCGGATTGGATGATCAAGAGTAACTATCATGGCGCTATCGCGATGCAGTATGCGCAAACCAAATACATGCCCGCTCGTCTGCGTGTGTTTATCGACTTCGTTAAGGAGCATTTAGTCTCCGAGGATACTAACCATGCTTGAAGAGGCTAACCATGTTTAATGCCATTCATCACGTCGCGATCATTTGCAGCGATTACCCAAAGTCAAAACGCTTTTACACTGAAGTGTTAGGACTGAAAGTCATTGCCGAAAACTATCGTGAAGCCAGAGACTCCTACAAGCTTGACCTCGCTTTACCTGACGGCAGTCAAGTTGAACTGTTTAGCTTTCCGGGCGCCCCTGAGAGACCGAGCTTTCCCGAAGCGCAAGGCCTGCGACATCTCGCTTTTTTGGTTGATGATGTTGAGCAAGTCAAAGCCTACCTAGAATCGAATGACGTTGAAGTTGAGCCAATTCGTATTGACGAATTTACAGGCAAAGCCTTTACCTTCTTCCAAGACCCAGATGGCTTGCCACTGGAGATTTACCAGAAATAAAAAGAGCCAGCACTTCGACTTCGCAGGCTCTTTTATTATTCCATTCTTTGTCTGTTACTAATTCAACGCCGTTTTCAGTTTCTCAACGCGGTTGAACAACAGCCAATCCAGTGCGAGAACCTTAACAATTGCCAAACCGCCCATCGGAAACGCCAGACACAATATCACCAACGTTACTAAGCCAAGCTTCCAAATACCGTCTTGCTGAAACTTAGGTGGCGCGCCCAATGTGGCACTGCGACTTGGTCTACGAATCCACCACATCACCACACCTGTGATTGAGATTAAGATGAACGCCAAACAGAACACTACGTTGAGCACTTTGTTCAATATACTCACATCACCTTGATGCAATGACACACCTGCCGCCATGAACTTGGCAAATACGCTGTAATCTTGCCACGTTACATCCACCAACAAGCGACCGGAATATTGGTCAAAGTGGCTGGTGCGATCTTGTCTTGGGTCGGAGATATCGCCACCCATGGAGTTAGCTGCAACGGTGTAAACGCCCTTCTCAGAGCGTGGCAAAAACAGCTTATAACCAGTGAAGCCCATCATTTCAGCCTTGAGGATGATATCATCAATGAAGAGCGCATCATGGCTGCCTGCGTATGCCATATCTTCCTTCATATTGGCATGATCATGAGCGGGTTTGTCTTTCGATTCAGGCACAGCAGCAAGCTCTAAGTTCCATGGCATCTCTTCTGAAGCGCCATGGTTGAGATCTTTGTGTGTCAGTGTGGATTCCGGTTTCTCACCCCATGTGTAATAGGTTGGGAAGGTATTCCAAGCTTGCACCATTTTCGCCCCCCAGATCCCTGCCCACGACAAACCTGAAATCAAAAAGAACAACAGAACAATCGACAGCACACCACCTAAATTCGCATGCAGGTCACGCATCAAAATCCGAGGACCGTTGTTAAGGCGAATTTTCAAAAAGCCGGCGCGACTGGCGTTGTCTCTAGGTAACCAAAGGTACAAACCAGATACCAACAGCAAAATCCCCAGACTTGCGGCGATTTCAATTAAACGGTCGCCTAGGTCGCCAATGAGCAGCGTACCGTGAATACTATTCATCAGTTCATAGATGCTATCACCACGATTAATGGTGCCTTGTACGTCTCCTGTGTAAGGATTTACTGCAACAATCAGCGAGCTGCCTTCTTGGTTTTGAATCGAGAATCGGTTGGCGATATCGGCCGTTTTAGCAGGTATAAATTGAGTGACATTAAAATCGGGATACGCCTGCTTTACGGTTTCCAATTGTGCAGAGACAGGAATCATGTGCTCTTGTGGTGAAACTTGTAATGTCGCTTCGTATCGAGCCAGTTCGATTTCATCATCAAACAACATCACCAACCCCGTGAGGGAAAGCATGAGCATAAATGGAATGACGAACAAACCTGCGTAAAAGTGCCATCGCCACGTCATAAAGTAGATGGATTTTGCGCGTGAGGCTTCCTTGAGTTGAGGCTTTGCCGAGTTTCTCAACATGTGTATTTTCCTTTTTTCATTGTTGAACACCCAAATTCAGTCAAACGCATCCTGCACATACACATTTGTATGCGGCGCTAATTGACTTAGATTTGGGAGTACCACTGCTCGAAGTGGCAGTGTTGCTGACTATATACCCAAGTGACTTCAAGATGCTGGATTCAGAGCGTTGTCATTGATTCGAGTGCAAAGAAAACAACGCTGTGTAATAGACCACTCTTTCCAAGTTGTTTGAAGCAGCAATCGGAGCAATAACACGCTCCCGAAGGGCGAGTTGCCTTGGCTTGTATACTTTGTTGTCGATATCTTGATTTAGACCCACTAGACCTTTAAATCGCCGCCGCGTCTACAAACCAAGTCATTCTCGCTGAACCAAGCATCTCGAGGTTACTTGGGTATCGTGTAATTGTTTTTGTTATGAGAAAAGGGAAACTGGCGGCGCTCGAGGAACTGGTGTTTCAAATCGCACACTTAGAGCCAAATAAGCGTAGCTGTCAGAAGTCACCAAGCTCTGTCTTGAAAGTATCGGTGTCGTTGGAAGTGTATCGTGATGAAAAGTCGAGAAGTGGCTAAACGGACAAGGCTTGCCTTTGTGGCTGACCGAATTGTCGCCCTCTTCTATTTGGACCAACTCAAATCCGTTAAGCGTACATAGCGTCGCCCACACGCCCATGCTGTTACCATGAGCATTGATAACAGGCATCAGTGTCACTAGCACCCAACTGAGAGCACTAGCAAATAACATCGAGCGGTAAAAAGGAATTAATCTACGCATAACGGTGACTTAACAAATTTCACACAGCGTAACCAATTTTGAGTGATAGCTCAAAAACAGGATCAATAAGTGCTTGCTACCTCACAGGTTTTCTTGAATGCATCGATTGACAGTCGCAAAAAAGCCCGCCGAAATGGCAGGCTGATAATGTGTTCATTCATTACTTAGAGATAACGCGTAATCCACTGCCACGAGCAAATGCTCCGCTCAGTAGATAATTAGCCAAACAACTTGCTCCAAATGCTTGGATTGCGCTTGTCGTGGTACTCTTCACGAAGACTATCGATTTCACGCAGTTGAGCTTTTGCTTCTTGTAGCTTGCCCGCATCAAGATCCGCTTCAATCTTATCTAGCGTTACCGTCAGCTTGTTAAAGCCTTCTAAGTAAGTATCAAACTTCTCTGGTGGGTAATTACCACGCTTAGATTGTTCAACAATCGCTTGCAAGCTATCAATCGCAGATTTCATGGTTTCAACATCAGACGCTTCCGCCGCCTGTTTGAATTCCATCTTCATCTGTTTCATGTTTTGTTTTAAATCAACCGCTTCTGCCATTGCGTATGTTGAGCCAAACGCAATCGCACACCCTAGGACTAAAGGACGTAACATTTTTCACTTCTCCATTTATAGTGCCGAATTCTGTGTCGGCTTTATTCACCCAAATAACCTACGCCATAAGAGGCGAAAAACTAGCTTAGTTGAGTATTTCCGGGTCGCAGTGTAAAGCAATCTGGCGTCGGGTGCATACCTTAAATGTAATCAAGTTTATGCGTTGAGAATGCTGTCATATTCTGCAATTGGTTTACGGCCTCTCAAAGCTAAGAAAGACAAAAACTGCTGAGCGGTGTGAGTAATCACTTTCTTGCTATCAATACCCACTTTGTCCATTAACTCTCCAACCAAATCCAGATTACCAACATCGTGACAGAAGTGCGCATCACTGCCCGTGGTGAAGAAAACACCGAGATCTTTCCCGATTTGTGCAATCTCGTGGCAACGGTCTACGCTGCCTACTCGGCTGTTGCCTTTCAGCGTGGTGTTATTAATTTCAATCGCGACATTGTGCTCTTTCGCGCACGCTAAAACGGTCTGAAAATCAAAGTCGAAATTTGGATTACCAAGATGACCGAGCGCATCAATACGACCACTCTGAATGACATTAACAAGTGCTTCCGTGTGAGTTTGCTTGTTTGCAGGACGAAAAACGGGTTCATGAAAACTCGCGATCACCCAATCTAAGTTGCGGTCCACACTCAGTGGAATATCAATGTCGCCTTCGGTATTCATAATGTTAGATTCAACGCCACGAATAATCGCAACGCCTTCAAGAAAGCGAGGCAGAATTTTCTGGTTCGAGAAGAACCAGTAATGAGGCGCACCCGGCATTGATTCTGCGTGATCGGTCGTGCAGAACATATCCAGCCCGTTCTCTTTTGCCAACTTTGCATTTTCAATCAAGGTACTGTACGCGTGACCACTGGCGTACGTATGTGTATGGGTATCAACTTTAAATTCCATCATCCACTCTCTTAGGTGCGCTATCTTGCGTGCTATTGTATACCTTCAGGCAACGCATCGTCAGCCCAAGATAAGCAAGAACCCTAAGCTTGCTCTTCACTAATGGCTTTTATCAAGGGTAAGGCTTTTTCCCATCCGTGATTAAACATGGAAACAAAGTCATTGTGAGTATGAATGGTAACATTGAGTAGTAAACGATCGTTGTTGGTATCGATCTGGTAGATCTCTCGCGATCCGATCCACCTAGATGCTAGGTCAGCATCGAGTTGTTGACGATTATCCGGATTAAAAATGGCAACATGATGAAATTCAAGTTTTTGAAGGGGTAGCACCGTATCTATGATCGCCCTTGTCCCGCCCATATCTGGATCAAAAAAAGTGATGCCACCTCCTTCTTCCCAAGCTCCTTCAAATTGAGACTGCGGTGAAAAGGCTTGCGCCCAACGTTTATACAACTCAACATCGGTTAGCACTTCCCATACTCGTTGCGGTGTCGCCGAAATTTCGACGTAATAATTTAGCGTAAGCATGATTTCTCTCCCTGAACCTTTCTTGACGCTAGCCCATACTCAGGAAAAATCAAACCACACGACCAATTTATCTACCTGCCCCCTTCATTTTCCGACAGACTAAGAAGTTCTCGCTTGTAAACCGCCACTGCGATGCGCCTTAAAGCGAACCCAACATGTGTTCAGTATGATTGCGAGCACTATTAAACTCATCCCAACAATTTGACTTTGACTCATTCGGTCTTCAAAAAACAGGCTCTGCCAAACCGCAGTGAACAATAAGTTAGTAAAAATGAGTGGTGCAAGTTGAGAGCCACTGCTTGCCAGTTTATATGCTTTGGAGCGAAAAACTTGGGTGTTAATGATCATCAGAGACATCATACCGATCCACAGCGTATTTGAAGAAATCTCAGGCGCCATAACACTCATATTAAGTAACACGTCGAAGTCGTTAAACAAAGTTAGCGGCAACAGAAATACGGCAGCAAAACCAAACGCCCAAAAGTTGATTTCTAGCGGCGACATATTTGTTTTACTCACTTTATATAACGTAAGCTGAGAACCAGAATTGAAGAGTCCACCAGCCAAGCCGAGCAATAAATCCGCTCGCCATGTGATCTCACTTCCGCCGCCCGCCAACATAACCACACCAGTGAACGCCATTGCTAAAGCCGCCAATGTTGAAACACGAATGCGCCCCCTCATGAACAGCTTTTCAACCAAGGGAATAAATAATGGGCCAGTAGCAAACAAAACGACCCCCTCAACGAGCGTTAACGTTTGTAATGACGCGATAAAGCAAAGTTGTGACAAACCGATACAAAGAGCACGCAATAAAATAGGCTTTAGCGTGCCCGCTTTAGGAAAGGTAAGGTTTTTCACACGAAGTAAGATAAGCAAGATAAGCGCAGGCACCAAAAAACGTAAGAAGCTAAATAGTGTGACGGAAAGTTCGCCTGACAACTGCTTTGCTAACAGTCCAGTAACAGATAAGCTTAACGTAGACATTAACATGAAAAGGATAGATTTATTTACAGCATTCATTCAATACTCCTTAATATATGGAGCATTTTAAAAGACATCACTTATAGTAAATAGCGAGTAATATTAACCATTGATGTAAGAAAAACTTACAGTTTAACTTATCTATCACCAGCTACGGTTTTTAAATTATGCGGAAACTAGTCCCCTTAAAGTCCATCTACGCATTTGTTGCAGTAGCTGAGTCTGGCAGCATGACAGAAGCAGCACAGATATTAAGTGTGAGCCACTCAGCCGTAAGTCAGGCAATTAAATCGCTGGAGAGTCAAGTAAACAAGCCTCTGTTTGATCGCATAGGCAGACAAGTTCAACTCAATGCGGACGGTAAGAAGTATTACCGAAAGGTGGCACCCGCTTTAGAGCAAATTGTCGATGCAACGGAAGCACTCATCCAAGATCAGAACTTGCAGCGTGTTACGCTCAATATGGTGAATTCATTGGCTCTTCACTGGTGGATTCCTCGAATGTCAGATTTACAAGGGTTTGCTCCTCAATTAGACGTTCGTTTATCAAACCTGTCTGGCAGATTCAATTTAGAACAAGAAGGTATCGACGCG
Source organism: Vibrio sp. Vb1026 (assembly GCF_033338745.1). Classification (NCBI taxonomy): domain Bacteria; kingdom Pseudomonadati; phylum Pseudomonadota; class Gammaproteobacteria; order Vibrionales; family Vibrionaceae; genus Vibrio; species Vibrio sp. Vb1026. The sequence continues at coordinate 352,061 of NZ_JAWOTH010000001.1, read as the reverse complement.
GCCTTGGTGCATGGAAATCCCGAAGAATGGCAGGATTACTACTGCGAAAAGCTCAGTGAAGATGAACTGGTTTTGGTGTGCAGTCCTGAATTGATAGCGAAGACAAAAGACTCAAACATCACTCAACTCTTAAAGCAGTATCCCATCATTGAAGTTACTAACGAGCGAAGAAAAAATGACTGGAACGTATGGCAGGACGCGACGGGTATCCAGCGACCTAAAAATAAAAAACCAATCACTTTTAACATGTCGATACAAGCCGTCCAGGCCACAACTCGTCGTTTGGGGTTATTGGTCACTCATCGCTTGTTTGTGAAGGATGACATCAAATATGGTCAGCTAATCGAGCTGGGTGAACCCGTCATTAATCCTCATCAACAGCTTTACTTTGTATGCCCGCCACACAAGCTAAAGCTTGAATCGTTTCATCTGTTGCGATCTTGGCTACAACAATCATTCAACTATTAGAAACTTTTGTTAAGCACATTCACTGAAAAACTAGTATAAAGTTAGAAGAGCACTTTTCATCCAAGGATGGTTTATGAAGCAGTATCAAATATGGCTAAGCGCACTCTGTTTTGCAGTATCTTTGAGTACGACCGCTGAAGTAGAAAATGATAACCGCCTTTCAGAACAAGGGATCTCCACGGCAATTATTGGGGGTCAGCAGGCTACCCAAAACCAACTTCCTTTTTTTGCACGTCTTATTCTACATAAAACTGGCGCTAATCAGTTTGCCAATATTTGTGGGGGAACCATTGTAAACGACCGCTTCATTTTAACTGCGGCTCACTGCGTAGAACCAAGCGTTTTTACTGACGGCTGGACAATCAACGACCTACGAGTGTTAGTCAAAAACCCTACGATGAATGACGTGTTTGTTGAAGAATTCAAAGATGTTCGCTCTATCACGATTCATCCTGATTATGTGCCTAGCGATTTATGGATTAATGACATCGCTGTCCTTGAATTGACTAGACCTATCACCGATAACGTCCAATCCATCACTTTACCGCAAGACTTTGGAGACTACAGCAGCAAGTCAGTTTATCAGATATTCGGTTTAGGTCAGACCTCAACCAATGATGAAAGCCCCCCTAACTATTTACGCTGGGCAGAAGTAAAACCCCTTACCGACACCCAATGCGCTTCGTTGGTAACAGGGTTTAACGCTCAGGAAAGTTTATGTGCGAATGGATTTCCTGAACGAAGCTACACTGGTATCTGTCGTGGTGACTCAGGCGGTCCTCTCACCTATCAAGACAATAATGGCATGTATCAGCAAATTGGCATTGTGAGCTACGGTTCTTCAGTTTGCGAATCCGCTGCGATTCCAAGTGTGTTTACCGAGATTTTGAACTATGCAACATGGATTGAGACCCAAACCAGCTCAGGTGTAAAAACCAGTTATAACGCCCTCTTAGCAAGTTCGGAAGATTATCATAGCGAAGGGGACTCTGGCTTTGAGCCTGTCGATACCAACACATCTGGCTTTGGTAACAACGGCAGCAGTGGCGGCGGTGCTCTCGGATCAGGGTTGATCATGCTTGGAGGCTGGTTTGGTTGGCTAAGACACCGCAGAAATTATTCGCGCTCCTAGTAGCGTCAACAAGACATCATAATATCTTACGCTTAACGCGAGAGTTAATGATGTCTTCAATCGTCTTTTGCTCTTTTTTCGCTTTTTCATAGTTCTGCTTAGTACGCCAACGATCAAGCACTTTTTCTAACCCTTGAACGCGTGCGTGCTTGTGTTCTAGCGTTTTCTGTACAGATGCACATTCCGCTTGCATAACGGCTTGCTCTTGCTCGTGGTGACGAAGCATTCTTTGTAGCATTTGGTCAACACGATTAAAGTTCATCAAAGCCGCGCTCGTCAGCGTCGGGCCGGTTCGGGTTGATTGTCCAGCGTGGCCTTTCAACGCCGACAACTGTTCCAATTGCATTGAAAGATGGGAGTGACGCTGACGCATGGCATCAAGTTGTTGACCCACACGGTCACGCTGTTTTTCTTCCATTTGCTGTAACTTGCCTACGGCTTTTAACTTGGATTTCATTTCAGCCTTGTCACTCCCATTTGATTAAGCACTTTGAAAAAGCTGCGCGAGCTCGGTCAAACTGGTTGGGTAATCTACAGACTCGTTGGCAGCTTGTTGTAGATATGCACGCAAATTTGGATACATAGCAACAGATTGATCTAACTCAGGATCTTGTCCTGGTTGATAACCCCCTAATGGCAGTAACTCTTTAACCTGAAGGTAGTTGGAGTACATTTGACGGAAGTTATTCGCAATCGTGCTGTGTGCGTCCTGCGTACAAGTATTCATACAACGGCTAATAGACGCGTTGATATCTATCGCGGGATAATGCCCTTGCTCAGCCAGTTGACGCGATAAAACGACATGCCCATCTAAGATGGCGCGCGCGGAATCCACGACAGGATCTTGTTGGTCGTCCCCTTCTGCCAATACGGTGTAAATTGCCGTTAAGCTACCATGTTGATTTTCACTGTTACCCGCTCGCTCTAAGAGTTGAGGTAACACGCTGAAGACTGAGGGCGGATAACCACGAGAAGCTGGAGGCTCACCGAGCGAAAGAGCGATTTCGCGCTGTGCCATGGCGTATCGGGTTAGAGAGTCCATCAGAAGTAGAACGTCTTTGCCTTGGTCTCGGAAATACTCTGAAACGCGATGACAAAGTAATGTCGCTCTTAACCTCATTAGCGGGGATTCATCAGCAGGAGCCGCGATAATGATCGCTTTCTTGCGCGCTTCTGGGGTTAAGTTTCTCTCGATGAACTCACGTACTTCTCTGCCTCGCTCACCGATAAGCCCGACCACAATTACATCGGCCTCCGTGTTTTTGGTGATCATCCCCATTAACACACTTTTACCGACGCCACTGCCAGCCATCAAACCAATACGTTGGCCTTTGCCTACCGTCAATAGTCCATTAATCGCTCGCACGCCTACGTTGAGTGGTGTATCAACTGGGCGTCGCTTCAGTGGGTTAATCGGTTTTGGTTCAAGTGAAACTCGATCTCCCCCCTTAAGCGGTGCCCCATCATCTAACGGCTCACCTAAACCATTCAGTACGCGTCCTAACCACTGAGAGCTTAGCTGCACGGTACTGTCACCATCAAGAGGGATGACTTTTGCACCTGCAAACAAACCGCCTAAACGGCGGATAGGCATGAGGTAAGCAATGGTGTGTTCAAAGCCCACAACTTGCGCTTCGATCATATCGCCTTCCGCGGTTTCTACGAGACAACGCTGCTCAAGCTTAAACCGACACCCTACGGCTTGTAACATTAAGCCGTTTACTTTTATCAATCGCCCTGTTACGCGAGCAACAGGGATTGAATCGAGCGAAGCCAAGGCTTCGCTCAAACGCTCACTTAATAGTTCATGGCTTAGGGTATTACTCATGCTCAGACTCTACCTGTGGAATACTGACTTCATCCAAAAGGTGTTGCTTTACATTGTCCATACAGGCTTCCAAGCGAGAGTCGCAGCTCGCATCCGCTTCTGCGTCATCAGTCACTAACTGACAGCCACCAATAGGAAGCTCCGTATTAGGGACCAGTTTCCAAGATTGCGGCAAATCAGCATTGATGTGAGTAATGCGCTCTAAATCTTGCGGATTTAAATGCACAGTTACTGTTTCCGCTTTACCAGGCATGGCAGACAATGTCTCGTCCACCAAAGCTAGGATCTGCTGAGGCATTAAAGTGAGCTCGGCACGAATCACTTGCTGAGCTACCTTTTGTACCAGTTCACAAATCATATGGCGTTGTTGCTGTTCTTTTTCATCTTGCCAACGAGAAAGGGCGTGAAAAAGTTCATTGACAGGCTTCGCCGCCTCCAAAAAGCCTTGCTTTCCAGACTGCTCACCGGAAACAAAGCCTTTTTGGAAACCTTCTTTTTGGCCTTCCAACAGACCTTGTTGCTTGCCCTGTTCGATACCTTGGCGTAAGCCTTCCTCATGTCCTTGTTGCAAACCTTGTTGAAAACCTTCTTCAAGTTGCTGTTGGATATCTATTTGAGGTTCTTGCCAGCCTTGGTTATCTAGCCCGAATTCGTCTTCGATAATCTTAGGTTGCGCTAAAGGAGGAAAACGGTGTAAACGATACCCGCTCGGAGGCAATCGCATAGTACTTGATTTTGTCTCTAGCATGACCTTACTCCACCGTTGGCTCTTCATAGAGAAGCAGCTGAACTTCACCAGATTCATCCAGCTCACGTACCATTTGCATGATGTCTTGACGTGCTTTTTGAACTCGACTTAACGCAACAGCGCCGCGTGCGTCCATGTCATCTTCTAGCGCTTTCACCATACGTTGCGGCATTGAACGCTTAATAGCTTGTTGTAAGGTAATATCGGAACCTTTTAGCGCGACTGCCCACAACTCTAGCGGAATCTGCTGCACCAACATGTCCATGGTTTCTTCGCGTTGTCGGCCAAGAACCATAAAGTCGAACATGTTTTCTTCGATTGCATTAACAACATCTTCATCATGCAACTTCAGCATTTCCATCAATGAACCACGGTCACCTTCAAAGCGGTTAATGATATCTGCTGCTTGCTTAACACCTGATAACGGCGTGCTTTGACTCGCGGATACTTTTTCGATGCAACGCTCAACGAGTTCATGCAAATCAACGGCAACTTGATGATCGATATCTTGCAATTGAGCAATACGGAACAAAATTTCGTCATGGTAATCTTGTGGCAAGTGCTTCAATACCGCTGAAGAGCTGTCCGCTGGCAAATACGCTAGAAAAATTGCTTGCATTTGTGGGTGCTCGTTCACAATGAAACGAGCGAGAGTTTCTGCTTCCACCCACTGTAAGCGCTGCATATTGTTGCGAATTTCATCGCCATATAACGTATTCAATAACCCTTTTGCCAAATCGTTACCCAACGCTTTACGCAATGTATTAGATAGGTATTCCTTAGAGGCTCCTCGAATACCGCTGTGCTCACGGAAATCTTCAAAGAAAGTTTGAATAACACCACGAGCAGAATCGCTCTTAATGCCATTTAACTTCGCCATTGCACGAGTCACACGCTGGGTTTCATCACGGCTAAAGTGTTGCAAAACCTTCGCTGCGGCATCCTCGCCCATGCCTAATAGCACGAGCGCGGTTTGTTCAACATAACTAAGCGTCTGCTTTGATAGAACTGTGTTCATTGATGTTTACCCATTGTTTCAGTATTTCGGCTACGCGCTCTGGCTCTTCATTAGCAATAAGCTGTAGGTGTTTCAATTGAATTTCTAATGGCGAACCTGCTGGTGGTAGCATGTCGCTGTTTACATCTAAACCTGAAGAGGCTGAGATGCCTTTTTCAGATAGGCGGCGATCAAGTACTTCTTCATGCTCGCGCTCTTCACGCGTTTGCAAGTTTTCGTAGTCAGGCTCTTCCTGAGGCTCAGCAAAATTTAGCTCAGGCACAGGTTTATCAACGCCAGTTAGGTGCATGATTAATGGACGCAGTACGAAGAAGATCATCGCCAAGCCTAACAAGCCACCAATAACGTAGCGTATTGGCTGCTGTACTGTAGGGTCTTGCCACCACGGCAGTGCAGGAGGAGCATCAATTTCGATTGGGGTGAAGTTGAAACTCATTAAACTTAAGCTGTCACCTCGTGTGGCAGAGATACCAACAGCATCCATGATCATGTTTGAGATTTGCTCTTTATCGGCTTCACTCCACGCCACACCATCTGGCGAAGCTTTGGAGTTCAACAGAACCGAGACACTAAGCTTTTCTATTTGGCCTTGTTGGTATTGAGTACGACGAACACTACTACCTACAGCATATTGACGATTCACTTCAGATCGCGCATTCGTGTTTTGGCTATCGTTCGTTTCCACTTCACCAGATCCTGTCACTGGCGGTTGGTTACTTAGAGAGCCAGGAACACCCAATGCAATTTGATCAACCGAGTTGTTATGAATGGTGTGCTCATTACGCACAACCGGCGCGTTATCCAAAATTTCTTGTGTTTCTTCAACTTGGCTAAAGTCCAGATCGGCAGCGACTTGTACGCGGAAGTTACTCGGCCCCACAATCGGCGTAAGCATATCTGCTGCGCGTTGGATGATCTGTTTTTCAACACTCTTCTGGTATTCAAGATATTTCGCGTTTACTTTGCCGGCTTCCGCAGAAGCGACATCCGCACTAAGAAGACGGCCATACTGGTCAATGACAGAAACAAATTCTGGCTTCATTGCCGTGACACTACCGACCACTAGGTTAATGATCGCTTCAACTTGTTCAGGCTTTAAGTCTTCACCAGGTTTGAGCTCAAGCATGACAGATGCTGAAGGATTCTCACTGTTTTGGCGGACGAATAGAGTTTGACGAGGTATTGCTAAATGAACACGCGCGTTCGCTACTGAGTTCAAAGACATGATAGTACGTACTAACTCACCTTCTAAACCATGACGATAACGCGCTGTTTCCATAAATTGGCTCGTACCAAGAGAGCTATCTTCCTTGAGCGAATCCAAACCTGTCGGCAGCTTAGCTTTAACACCTTTTGATGCAAGCAACATGCGTACCTTCGCAACCTCACCTTCTGGTACAAGAACTTGTCCATTTTGCTCTTGCATGCGGTAGCTTACGCCTTCGCTTTCTAATACCGACACAATTTCGCCGATATCAAAACGCTCTTGTTGGCTATATAGCGGACGAAAGCTCTGCGAGGAACTCCATAGTGCAACCACAATAATCGCTGCAACAATCGCAGCTAACACCGCAGATAGCACTAAGTTTCTCTGACTGCTAGACCAGATTTGCTTCAGCTTCGTTGTCACATCGTCCATGCCGTTGGCAGTAGAAAATGTCTGTGCTGTGCCGGTAGCCATAGCTGTGTTTCCGGCGACTTGGGGGGTTAGTTCTGACATGAATTACACCGGCATCTTCATAATATCTTCAAATGAGGTCACGACTTTGTTGCGCACTTGCATCAAAGCATTAAAGGACAAGCTGGCTTTTTGGCTCGCGACCATTGCACCAACTAGGTCATCACTTTTTCCTGTTTCTACGGCCGTCATTTTTTGACTAGCCACTGATTGATGTTGATTCACTGTATCCAACACATTTGTCATCGCTTGTGAGAACGATAAAGGTGCGTTTAGTGATTGTTGATCTAAAGGATTTGCACTCACGATAAACTCTGGCGGCTGCACTTGTGCCTGCATCGCCTGCATTTTTGACAACATAAGTTGCTCTGCCGAGACCGCATGAGTAGGTTGACTTGCCATCTATTTTTTCTCCTATTAGGCAGCCGAGCCTAGTGCCGACTGTAAATCAATACCATGTTCTCGCATTGCTGCGAGCTTGTAGCGTAGCGCTCGAGTAGAGACTCCAAGCGCGTTTGCGGTTTTCGTTCGGTTTCCACCAAACTGACGTAACTTTTCCAAAATAAACTGATATTCAGCTTGCTTCTTCGCTTCTACATGACCAAAGTTTGAAGTTGGCTCTGCTGTAGGAACTGACGCGACAAGCTCAATAGGCAGCATCAGGTCATGGGCTGTAATGTAATCACCATGACGCATGACCAAAGCGCGTTGAATGACATTTTCCAACTCACGAATATTACCCGGCCAGTGATACTGACTCAGCGCACTAATCGCATCTTGGGATAGGTGGCAGCGGCTGCTATCTTGATACTTTTCAATAAAGAATTGGCTAATCGGTAGAATGTCCTCTTTTCTTTCACGCAAAGGCGGCCAGTGCAGAGGCAGCACATCTAATCGATAATAAAGATCTTCACGGAACGTGCCTTTTTGAACTTCCTCACGCAAGTCTTTGTTGGTTGCCGCAATAACACGAATATCGAGCTGAACAGCTTTATGGCTACCAACACGTTCTACTTCACGCTCTTGAAGGACGCGTAACAATTTCGCTTGAACCGCAGGTGACATTTCACCAATCTCGTCAAGCAGAATCGTCCCGCCATTTGCTTCTTCAAACTTACCGCTTTGAGAATTTGTCGCTCCGGTGAACGCGCCTTTTACATGACCGAATAGCACAGCCTCTAACATTGACTCTGGAATGGCGGCACAGTTAACCGCCACAAATGGACCATTGATACGCGGAGAGTGCTCATGCACATATCGCGCCAGCACTTCTTTACCCGTTCCCGATTCACCTGTAATAAGCACACTCGCGTTAGTACATGCTGCACGATGCGCCAATTGCAGAACTTGTTTGCTTCTCCAAGACTCCGCAACAATGTTGGCCATTGGCTTACCTAACGCTTCAACACGTTTAAGCAGATTAACCAACTGATTAGATTCAAATGGGCGTAATAGATAATCAGTAGCGCCCGCTTTCATCGTCTCAGCAGCCAAGATGCCTTGCTCTTGGTCGACAATCGCAATAACAACACCCGAATTTCGCTGCTTTTGGTGACACGCGACAAACTCACGAACACACATATCCGGCAGCGTAGAGCTCACTAAAGTGATTTCTGCTCGCTCTTCAAGCAAAGCGCCTCGACCAGTACGAGTGTGTTTCGCGGTGTAACCTGCATTTTGCAACACATCCAATACTGGTTGAGCAAGAGCTTCATTTGGCTCAACCAACAAAATTTTCGTTTTCGTCATCATTGAACCTTAACTTTCGTTTGTTGATTTTGTGATTGTAGATCTGGGTAGTGTTTCGCAGCCGTATACTCGTTGTCCCTCACTAAACGTAGGGTGACACGTCGGTTTTTTGCTTGGCCATTAACCGAGTTATTGCTGGCAATTGGGTAACGTGAACCATGAGCTCGTGTTTCGATCATCGACTCGTCGACCCCAAGCTCAATCAAAGCATTGGTGACTTGCTCTGCTCGAGTACGTGACACAGAAAGGTTCGTTAAACTTGAACCAACGTTATCGGTGTGACCGTCGATGAGGATTTTGGTCACTCGATCATCCACAGATACATAGCTATACAGCGCTTCTAGTGTTGCTTTCTGTCCACGACTTAACGTCTTCTGACCAAACTCAAATGAGAGCGCCATATCCCTTGCCTCTGAAAAAGACAATTTAGGCAATCGCGCGCGACACGCATTAAATGATTTCAATGCGTTTTGAATTTGAAGAGTAGGAATCACAATCTCTGAAACAGAGGAAGCATTACTTCCTTTAAGTGACAGCGTCACCCAACTACCCGAAGCAATTGAATCCATGAATTCTTCAGCGCCTTTATTAAAGATGAAACGCTGAGACGGCTTGGTAAATTCAAGGGAGCCAAATTCTTTTCTATAAAGCTCATCACTCCAAGGAGCATTTTGAGTTGTTAAAGCAATCGTTTTCCATTTATTGTTTTCATATTCTATATCGGAAATAAAATAGAATTTATTATTAGGTTCCGCTAGGAAATAAAACTTCCCATAGTCATTATTTGATTGCAACAAGTTGCATTTGAATTTATTTCCCTCATATGTCCATTTAGAGAGGTCCATAGGGATTGTTAAGACTTCTTCTGAATATGACACTTTTGAAAAAATAAAACTGATAACAATAATTGTGTTACAAATTATCAAACGGACATGATTCATGTATATCTTACATTCCCATGACTTAAACCGTTTAATTAAATATGCCACCAAGCCGAGAGAACTGGCATAGCTAATCATTTTAATTACCTATTCTGAATATTAAAATTGGTTACAAAACGCTCAAGAGAGCACGCTTAGCCTCCAATGGAAGCTTTAAGCATAAAAAACAGTATCTTATAATTTATTTATTTGAAGTTGTTGTTACGCCATAAAGGCAATTTAAAAAATCTATAACAACTAAAACGCTCAACATTGTTATTTTATTTATTAAGCGATTTATAAAGAAAACTAACTCTTTTTAAATTTCATTAAAAGATTATGACTATATGAACAAAGCAACATGTGAACTAAAGTCACAATCTTAGAGTTTGGAGCTAAAAGATCATTAAAATTTCTGTGTAGACTACACGCCATTAAGTTAAAACACTTTCGATTGTTAACGCACGGTAAAATATAAATGGAAAATAGAGTTAGCGAGCCTATTTCTGATAGTCAACTACTTGATGTAGAATTATTAGGCAAACCTATTCATATCATTCGTGAGAAGCTCGATAATTTAATTTCAGAATCTTGCTCAAACCTTACGACTGAATTACAAAATTGGCTCAGCACAGGAAAAGTGGAAGCTAGCTTAACCTCAGTAGACTTGCACCGCTTTACATCGGTTGAGATGGACAAAGAGCAAACGTCGACCTATCAACATCAGGAAGGCGGCATGGTATTCATCCATGGTAACCCCCACACGCTAATAAAGTTGGCTGATAGATTTTATGGTGCAAGTGCAGAGCGTTCAGCCGCTACTCTGACGGCCAGTGACTTACGTTTACAAGAGCGCATCAGTCGAATCATCATCGGTTGGCTTGCTCCTGGTGAAATGTGGGACACGGGTGAGTATGAGACCCCTAGAGGTATTGGCATTAACGTTCAATTAAACATTGCGTTTGACGATCATCAAGGCTCAATTCATCTCAAGCTAGATGGTCATCTTATTCAAACGCTAATCGAGCAGCTTGAACTGCAGCCTGATACCGATTTGTTTCAACCTTTCTGTCGTTCTTTAGAGACGACCCCCGTTCGACTGAACGTTGTTCTAAGTAAAAAGAAGATGCCTTTAAGTGATGTGGTTGGCTTACAACCCAACGATATTTTACCTATTGAGCTTCTTAACACGGTTCCAGTAAGCATTGGCAACCAATCTCTATTTACAGGTCGTATTGCCGAGCAAGACGGCCAACTTGTTTTGATCTTTAACCCTGATAAGGAACCGCAGCGATGAGCGAAGCGCTAGAAACTAATGCATTCGACGCAGAAGAACTGAACTTTGATGATTTTCAATTAGAAGACTTTGAAGCCGAAGATACGCTCCAACAAGAACCAGCCACTGCGGAACGTGACCTTAGCTTTTTCAAAAGCATTCCTGTCACAGTCACGCTGGAAGTTGCGAGTAAGGAGATCCCACTTGGGGACTTAATGAAAGCGGGTGAAGGCACGGTTATCGAGTTGGAAAAGCTCAATGGCGAGCCTTTAGACGTGAAAGTAAACGGTTCTCTTATGGGCCACGCTGAAGTTGTCGTTGTCAATGATAAGTATGGGCTTCGTCTGATCGATGTACATGACTCTGCATTGAGTGGCGTTGGTCAATAATCTTAGGTAGGCATCACAATGAAAAATCTGAGCGCTTGGCACCGTTGGTTACCTCTTTTGGTATTGGTGTCACTTTTGTTTGCTTTCCCAACAATGGCGGCTGACAACGGCTTAACTATCTTGTCCGTTTCTGATGGCGACACACAACAAGAATACAGCGTTAAACTGCAAATTCTGTTGTTGATGACGGCGCTCAGTTTTCTTCCAGCATTTATTTTGATGGCGACGAGCTTTACTCGAATTGTCGTTGTCCTTGCGATTTTGCGCCAAGCTCTTGGTCTTCAACAAAGCCCACCTAACAGAGTGTTGGTCGGGATCGCTCTCGCATTGACGTTACTGATTATGCGCCCTGTCTGGAGCGATATTTATGAAAATGCGTTTCAGCCATACGACAACGGCGAAATCACGCTAATACAGGCTTTTTCTGTTGCAGAGAAACCAGTGAGAGAGTTCATGTTGGCACAGACGCACCAAAGCTCTCTTGAACAAATGTTACGTATTGCCAATGAGCCTCTCGACCAAAACGTTGAGGATATTTCATTTGCCGTTGTCTTGCCTGCATTTGTCATTAGTGAACTGAAAACCGCCTTCCAAATTGGTTTTATGCTTTTCATCCCGTTTTTGGTCATCGACTTGGTTGTCGCCAGTGTCCTGATGGCAATGGGTATGATGATGCTATCACCTTTAATTGTCTCACTTCCCTTTAAGTTGGTGGTATTTGTACTCGTGGATGGTTGGGCAATGACAGTTGGCACCTTATCTGCCAGCTTCGGTTAACTAGGAGCAGTTATGACCCCAGAACTAACCGTAACGTTATTTTCCGATGCAGTATGGCTGATCATTTTGATGGTTGCCGTATTGGTTGTTCCAGGCTTAATTGTCGGTTTGTGTATCGCCGTATTTCAGGCTGCCACACAAATCAACGAGCAAACACTCAGCTTTTTGCCACGTTTGCTCGTTACCTTATTAATGGTGATTTTTGCAGGTCACTGGATGCTCCGTAAGATCATGGAACTGTTTGATTTCTTGTTCCACAACATACCAGGGATGATTGGCTAATGGCCATCACATTTGCAGAGCTCTCGGCGATACTCGGTCAACTCTGGTGGCCGTTTTTTCGTGTGGGAGCCGTATTTATTTCAATGCCTTTCTTTGGTGATGCAATTATTCCTGTTTGGGTTCGTACTTTACTGGCCCTCTCGATCGTTGTCATTACTGGACCGTTAATGCCACCCATGCCACAAGTCGAATTATTCTCTATGACTTCCCTGTTCCTTGCTTTTGAGCAAGCTATTTGGGGGGTAATGTTTGGGTTAATTTTGCACATGCTCTTTAACGTTTTCACCATGCTTGGTCAGGTGATTTCTCTGCAAATGGGCTTAGGTATGGCGATGATGAATGATCCTATTAACGGGCTTTCTGTCGCCATTTTGGGACGCATATTTCTGATTTTCTCAACCTTGTTGTTTCTTGCGCTAGAAGGACACTTACTCGTCATAGATATCGTGATTCAAAGCTTTGTTGTTTGGCCAGTCGGATCTGGTATCACATCGCTTTCTCTGCAAGGTGTTGTCAATATTTTCGGTTGGATGTTTGCCTCTTCACTAGCTTTGGCTTTACCCGCTATTGTTTCCATGCTTCTAGCCAACATCAGTTTTGGTGTAATGAACCGAGCCGCACCATCACTTAATGTCTATGCGTTAGGTTTTCCTATGACGATGCTGCTGGGTCTATTCAGCGTATTAATCTCAGTTTCTGGTGTTCCTGGTCGCTACACGGCGCTCGTTCACGACACCATTAGACACTTGAGTAACTTTATGTTGGGGGGAGCATGAGCGATCAATCTTCTCAAGACAAAACTGAAAAAGCCTCACCGCAGAAGGTAAAGAAAGCCCGTCAGGAAGGACAAATTCCTCGCGCGAAAGAGTTTACTACTGCGGTTATATTTCTAGCGGTGGCGCTCTACTTTTACTCTCAGCTTAATAGTATTTGGGAAAGCATGTCGGGTATCTTTCGCTACAACATGATGCTGACGCGAGCCGACCTAGAAAATCCTAAACAACTTGTCGAGCAATTGGGACAAAGTTTAGCAGTCATCATCGACATGCTATTACCATTGTTTACCGTCATTATTATCGTGACCTGTGGTAGTAGCCTTGTGCTAGGCGGCTGGATGTTCCGTCCCGCGAACGTGATGCCAAAGCTCAGCAAAATTAATCCTTTGAGCGGGATAAAGCGCATTTTTTCGACCCGCTCAGTGGTTGAGCTCTTAAAGTCGACGTTCAAAGTAGCCGTGATCTTCGGCATCTTATATGGCTATTTAGACAACCACTTACAGCCATTACTTGGCATGCAAAACCTCCCACTCAGCCAAGGTTTTTCTCTAGTAATGTCCATTCTGTTTGAAGGCTTACTCTTAATGGGCTTCGCCTTGTTGTTATTTGGGGTTATCGACATTCCTTATCAGCGTTGGGAACACCTAAAAGAACTCCGCATGACGAAACAAGAATTGAAAGAGGAATTTAAAAATAATGAAGGTCGTCCGGAAGTAAAACAACGTATTCGTCAAATACAGCAACAGTTTGCGCGCCGTAAGATCGATAAAATGGTGCCGACGGCTGACGTGATCATCACAAACCCAACGCACTACGCAGTCGCACTGAAATACGAGCCTTCGCTTTCTGACGCGCCCTTTGTCGTCGCAAAAGGCGTAGACGAAACTGCTATGCACATTCAACGTATCGCCCGAGAAAACAAAGTGGAAATCATTAACTCCCCGCCACTTACCCGTTCGATTTATCACACGACGGCGATTGAACAAGCAATCCCAAGCCAACTGTACATCGCAGTGGCACATATTCTTACTTACGTTTTGCAATTGAAAGCCTTTCGTAAAGGTGAGGGAAAAGAGCCAATTCCTTTACCTCATTTTTCGATTCCAAAACATTTGCAGCACTGATTAACCCGCGTTTATCCAAGGACACGAAAGTATGCTTAACCGGTTAAAACAACTTCAAACATCAACCAAAGGCTACGTTGGCATTCCAATCGTCTTGCTAATGATATTAGCAATGGTGATTCTTCCTTTGCCTCCTCTGCTACTGGATGCGCTGTTTACCTTTAATATCGTCTTAGCAATCCTAGTATTGCTCGTCAGCACAACCGCAAAGCGACCATTAGATTTCTCTGTTTTTCCAACTATTTTGCTGGTCGCAACATTATTACGTCTCACATTGAACGTGGCTTCTACGCGAATTGTACTCCTAGAAGGACATAATGGTGGTGACGCAGCGGGTAAGGTCATTCAAGCATTCGGTGAAGTCGTCATTGGCGGTAACTACGTCGTTGGTATGGTGGTGTTCGTCATCTTGATGATCATCAACTTCGTCGTAATCACCAAAGGTGGTGAACGTATTTCTGAGGTTTCAGCCCGCTTTACGTTGGATGCTTTACCAGGCAAACAAATGGCAATTGATGCCGACTTAAACGCTGGCCTTATCGATCAGGAAACGGCTCGCTTACGCCGTAAAGAAGTCGCCAACGAAGCCGATTTTCATGGTTCGATGGATGGTGCATCAAAGTTTGTGCGTGGCGATGCCATCGCAGGTTTGTTGATTCTGTTTATCAATATCATTGGTGGTATTAGTATTGGTGTCTTCGAGCATGGACTCGCTGCGTCTGACGCCTTTAAAACTTATGCCCTACTCACAATCGGTGATGGTCTAGTTGCTCAAATTCCTTCACTACTATTGGCAACGGCTGCCGCGATTATCGTTACGCGAATTAATGATAGCGATAATGGCATGTCGGAAACCATGCAAAAGCAATTACTGGCAACTCCTGCAACGCTATTTACTGTCGCAGGTATTATGGCGGTAATCGGTATGGTACCGGGTATGCCACACCTAGCCTTTTTTGCGTTTGCTGGCGCATTAGCGTTCGCAGGGTGGCGTCAAACCAAGAAGCCAGTGCAAGACTCCCAGATTGAAGAGGTCGAAGCACTTTCACAAGCGATGCAAGACGATGATACACCGCTGACATGGGATGATATTCCTCACGTCCAAACATTATCACTTGCGCTTGGTTACCGACTCGTCCATCTAGTCAACAAAGAGCAAGGGGCTCCTTTATCACAACGTATCCGCGGTGTGCGTCGAAACCTTTCTGAACAAGTTGGCTTTTTATTACCTGAAGTTCGTATTCGTGACAACCTAAGCCTCAAGCCAAACCAATACACAATTTCTCTAAATGGCGAAGTCATTGAGCAAGGTTTTATTGAACCAGAGCGTTTAATGGCGATAGCGGTTGGCGAAACTTACGGTGAGGTAGATGGCATTTTGGGTAGCGATCCTGCTTATCAGTTGCCAGCTGTGTGGATTGAGCATCAAGATAAAGCAAAAGCACTTAATATGGGTTACCAAGTTGTCGATGATGGCACTGTTATTGCCACTCATATTAGTAAAATCATGAAGACAAACCTTGCAGAATTGTTTACGCACGACGATGTGGAAGCAATAACCCAGCGTTTGACACAACAAGCCCCGAAACTAGCAGAAGCATTAGCAGCAGCACTTAATCCAGCGCAGCAGCTGAAAGTATATCGTCAGCTTTTATTAGACCAAGTGCCACTAAAAGATATTCGCACGATTGCCAACACAATGTTGGAATCCGCGGAAAATACAAAGGACCCGATCCTACTTGCATCTGATGTGCGCTGTGCACTAAAGCGTACGCTTGTTAACTTAATTGCAGGACAAAAGAACGAGTTAAATGTCTACGCACTGTCTGATGAGCTAGAACAAATGCTACTAACTTCACTGCAACAAGCACAATCTTCTGGTACGGTAACACTAGATAGCTTCCCAATTGAGCCAAACATTCTTGGTCAGTTCCAACAAAACTTGCCATTGATCAGACAACAGCTTAAGCAACAGGGGCTACCTCCGATCCTTCTCGTTATGCCACAGCTGCGCCCTCTTCTAGCGCGTTACGCTCGTACATTTACACAAGGGCTGGCAGTATTGTCTTACAACGAAATCCCAGAAAACAAACAAATCAATGTGGTAGGAAACCTTGGTTAATCTTATTTCAACACATGCGATGTACGAACATTTGGTTGGTCTCGCAGTACAACATATCGTCACGGATGACGATCAATTAGTCTTTGATGCTTTAAAACACAATGATGTCCAACACGCATGCCAAGCAATTAGGGAAGCTCAATCAGGGGAAGTAGAATTCCAACACCTGACGTTGAGATTTGGTATGCGTGGAGAACAAAGTGTCTATCAATTCAAACTCTCTGAACAAATGCAGTACTGCCTGGATTTGTTCAGTCTTTACCTTGCACTAAGACAAACACAATTTCAGTTAGAAGCCTTTCACCACGACTTGATTAGTAATGTTGTCGTGCCGATTCGCGTTGATGCATTACTGTGGGAGCCTGGGGTTTATTTTCTCGAACAGACGATTCAATTCCACTCTTCTGCTTTTCAACATGTGATTCCTTCTCTTCAAGCTGATGAAACGTTATGTGATCGTGATAAAGTCGCCACACTCACCAAAAAGTTAAAAGAGAATGCATATTCACTTTGGTTTGAAGTCGCGACATCGCAAGTGAACTTCGAGCGCGTCGCAGACTTTAGTCCCGATATGATCAAATTGTCAGTCACACTAGAAGATAAAGAAGAAAGACACGCTTTCCTACCTATTGCTAAGTTCTTAAGAAAGCATAAATATACTTGGGTTGCCGGACGTGTAGCGAGTCAAACGGAACTTAACCGTTATCGTTTATTGGGTGCCAGTTATTATTTTGGTTATTTCAGCGATATCCCAACCTCTCTCTCCTTTCAGTCTTTTGATGAGGAATAGTTGAAACTCAACCATTTATATTTAAAACAGCACGATTTATTCGTGCTGTTTTTTTATTTATAACGGATAACCACAAGATCATTGGGCAATAGTTTCTTTAACTTAACTAAAAAATTTAGGCTTATATGATGATTTCCCCGGTTTTCATGGAATACAAATCACTAAAAATCATCAATTTTTATCTTTTTTAGAAATTTTTTAATTTTCAAATTAATCATTAAAGCCGACCGACCGCCTCTAGTTAGTGACAAGGGAATATCCCGAGGCCTGAAAGATATAGTGACTAACTAAGGAGACTAAGATGGCTTTATCAATGCACACTAACTACGCTTCGCTTGTAACTCAAAACACAATGAACACAACAAGCGGACTTCTAAACACAGCAATGGAACGTCTAAGCACAGGCTACCGTGTGAACTCAGCTGCTGATGACGCTGCTGGTCTTCAAATTGCTAACCGTCTAGAAGCGCAAACACGCGGCATGTCAGTAGCAATGCGTAACGCACAAGACGGCATCTCTATGATGCAAACTGCTGAAGGTGCGATGGATGAAATGACAAACATCGTTTACCGTATGAACGACCTTGCTACACAATCGTTGAACGGTTCAAACAGTGCAACAGACCGTGCGTCTCTTAACAAAGAGTTCACACAGCTTACTGCAGAACTAAACAACATCGTAGACAACACTAAGTTCGGTGGTCAAAACCTTCTTAAAGGCGGCGGCTTCGGTGCAGGTGACGTAACATTCCAAATCGGTGCATCTTCTGCTGAAACATTGACTGTAAGCGCAAGCGCAGGTATCGGTGAAATCACTACTATCCTTGCTGATGCAGCAATTACAGATGGTATCGATGACGCGACTAAAGCAAAAGCAGCACTAGACAAAATCAGCGGCGCTGACGGTCTAGTAGAAAAAATTGGTAGCTCTCGTGCAGACTTCGGTGCGAACATCAACCGTCTTGAGCACACAATGGCTAACCTTGGTAACATGGTAGAAAACGTTACAGCATCTAAAGGTCGTATCATGGATACAGACTTTGCAGTAGAGTCTTCAAACATGACTAAGAACCAAATGTTGATGCAAGCAGGTACAACTGTTCTGTCTCAAACTAACCAGCTTCCAAGCATGGCAATGTCACTACTACGCTAATTACTTAGTTAATAGTGCGCTTAATTTAAATCGTCTTAATTATAAAGCCTTCCTATGGAAGGCTTTATTTTTATCTACGAATATAAATAGAGCTCGTATTATCTTTGTGAGATTCAGGCACTCTGAATCCGAATTTCAACATAATATTAAATAAAACCTTATTAAACAGTTCTAATTCTATCGTCTCTAACTTGCTTCCTATTTTACTATCTCTAAGTTCAGGAAAATTGAACTTAGCTTCCTTTAAGATACTAGCTATCTCATCAGAATTGATGCTCTGTTTACTTAATAGTTTTTTGTTAATGAACTCTTCATATGCACGAGCACATTTCATCAATCGTAACGCAAATTCATTCATAACTGACATTCTTTGAAACGTAAAAAATTTAATTTTTAGTGAGAACACTTGCACATCGCACTATCAAAAATAATATCAGAACGCAATTAATGCACTCTGTAAGAATTATCTGAATCAAGCTGAAGTAAAGGCTGAATATAACGTCTAATTAAAACATCTCTCCTAATTAGAACCGTCAATACAATTAAATATTTTCTTTGTTTAGGTCGCCTTTTCTTATAAGGAAATTACTTTTTCCATGGAGGAAGGCGGAACAAACAAGGTGGAAACACCACTTCCTCCCAAGAAAACAAAATAGCTTTAAACCTTTGTTTTAATTGGATTTAATATACGGCACGCATCTTGCCACTGATAATTAAACTAAGGCGTAGCATTCAAAGTATTCAAGCCAATAAGAGATGAGAGGAGCACACCTCATGAGTTCTTTAGACCCAGTAAAAATGGCAACCCAATTCGCACAATTGGACACAAACCCATTCAAAAACCGTTACCAAGCGCAAGCTAATGTGTACCAGTCACAACTGTCAGCTTTTAATAAAGTTGAAAGCGCACTACGTGATTTTCGTACTGCAATGAAAGAGATGAATAACAGCACAAACAGCATCATCAAAAACAGTGCGACACTCTCTCAAGAAGGTAACTTTACTGCAAACGCGGATGCTAAAGCGCTAACGGGTAACTATCAGATTTTTGTAGAAAAAGTGGCAACGGCGCATCAAGTATCTACAGGAATGCCGGCAGACCTTGAGGCAACGACAGAAGTACCAACAACTGGATCTTTAGAATTCACCATCAACGGTGAAACAATGACTCTAGACTTGTCCTCCGTTGATGTTAATGGTGACGGCACTGCAACGATCAGCGATTTAGCCAGTGCGATTAACAATCACACGGACAACCCTGGCGTTAACGCCACTCTAGTTCGCTCGAATGGTCAAACACACTTTATGCTATCGAGCACTGAGACTGGTGTCGAAAATAAGATCAACGTATCTGCATCGGGTACTGGCCAAGCGTGGTTTGAAGACGCCTTCACCAACCTCAAGCAAATCAACGCTCCGCAAGATGCGGTTATGTGGCTAGGTGCAAAAGACTCAGGCCTGAAACTAACCAACGCAAGTAATACTTTTGAAGGTGTCATCGACGGTGTTGACATTACCGTATCTAAACCGCAAGCCGCGGGAGATTCTCCAATCGGTTTAAAAATTGGAGCTGATAGCGAAGGCACTAAAGAACAACTAGATAAGTTTGTGGAAACCTACAATGCCCTTGTTTCGACTATCGATCAGTACACCCAAATTGGCGGTGAAGATCAGAAACGCGGCGTGCTCGCTAGCGACTCGACATTGCGTTCTATTGAGAGTCAGTTAACGGGGTTAATCCGAGGTGAACACAATGGTATGCGCCTAAGCGAAATCGGCGTGAGCCTAGACCGCAACGGTAAAATGAAAGTTGATCAAGAAAAGTTCAAAGAAGCTCAACAAACAAACAGCGCAGGCTTAGAGGCGTTGTTTAATGGGGATGACGCTTTGCTAGATTCTCTTGACGCGATGGTAGAGCCTTTCTTGAAATTCTCATCAGGTACCTTCAGCACGCGTAAAGACGCAATACAGTCAAGCTTAGACCGAATCAAAGATAAACAAACCAATTTAGAGCGTAAGTACGAAATGTCGTACAACCGCTATCTCAAACAATTCACTCAAATGAATTCAATTATGACCCAAATGAACCAAACCATGTCCATGTTTAATGCTCAAAAATAAGACATTTGGTTCCAAATTTAGGAGAAATATTCATGCTTATGGATTCTGGTTACGATTCGTACCAACAAGTCGATCTCGACGCTCAAGCGGCAGCAGCAAATCCACACCA
Source organism: Vibrio sp. Vb1026 (assembly GCF_033338745.1). NCBI lineage: Bacteria > Pseudomonadati > Pseudomonadota > Gammaproteobacteria > Vibrionales > Vibrionaceae > Vibrio > Vibrio sp. Vb1026. Next base: position 331,601 of record NZ_JAWOTH010000001.1, on the reverse strand, counting down.
ATTAGTCATCATGTTAATCGATGGCCTACTCGATGAAGTTGAACGTATTCGCGGCCACCTAGCCGCAAATCGTTTGGCCGAGAAAGGGAATGGAATCAACAAATGCATGAACATCTTGATTGGACTAACAAGTGCTCTAGATGATGAAAACGGCGGTGAAATTGCGGAAAACCTACGCCAGCTTTATGACTTCTGCCAAGTCGAACTTTATTACGCTAGCGTGCAAAACGATGCAAATCGCTTGGTTAACGTTGAGCGTGTAATGGGTAACATTCGTGAAGGTTGGATGAATTTTGGACAACAAGCATAAAGTATCGCCAGAGCGATTCCGTCATTTATCTCAGCTCATCCAGTTCGCCGCAAAAACGGCCGATTGGCATGCGCTCAAGCGGTACGACTTGCAGTTGCGAGAGCTTTTGATCAGTCACAAGCCTTTTTTGAAAGATCCTAAGCTTGCACCTGAAATCCAGCGAGCGAAAACAGTGCACGCTAATGCCTTCGCAGTATTAGAGAAGTCGACCAACGAGTTGAAAAAAGAGATGAACATGGTCAATGACCATCAAGAACGCGCTATGGCCTATCAATTAGCAATGACCATGGAGCTAACTCAATGATCATACCTTCTTCAACTCAGCACTCGGGTAATTCGCCAGCTAACAATGAGGGTCACATCAAGCAAGCGAACTCGGTACACGGCTTTTCTCATGGTTTTAAATCAGGGAACAAGCAGAATGGTGAGCAAGACTTTAACTCTGCGTCAGCGGTACCGAGTTTTCACCTTACGGCCTCTACTTTGAACAACGCAAACAAAGTACAAAGTCATGGTTTTGATACTGATGACCGCTCAGCTTCAGATCCGGATGCCAACTTGACCAGTACACCAGGGTTAACAGAATCGACTGATCTTGCAGCGCAAGCTCAAGCTTTAACCCAGGGTATGATTACCATGGCAGAGAAGCAGGCTGAGAAACTAGGAAAAGCGTCATCTTTAATGACTGCGAGCGAAGTTAAGTCTGTTACTCAAGATTCGTCTAACGCTATGTTAAACACATCATCAAAACAAGATGTGAAGCAAAGTCTGCCGACTTCATCGAGTTCGCGTTTGCCTATCTCCGGTGCTGAGTTTCAAACTCTTTTGAATCAACCTGTTCAAGGGCAACCAACCGCATCTCTACTTCAAGCACAAGCCCCTACAACACAATCTGCACATTCACCGGTTGCGACGAGTCATGTTCAAGCTCAAGGCTCTGAGTGGGCAGCGGTGCGTGTTGATACCACTGCCGGAAAGTGGGGGGAGCAAATGATGCAAGTATTACATGATCGCGTGACGCTCCAAGCTCAACAAAATGTACAAGAAGCAAAAATCCGCCTAGACCCACCAGACTTAGGGAAATTGGATTTACTTGTACGTGTTGAAGGTGACCGATTGAGTGTCCACATCAACGCCAATGCCGCAGCAACACGAGAAGCTTTAATGCAAGTTTCGGAACGATTGCGTACTGAGTTACAAGAGCAAAACTTCGTTCATGTCGATGTCAATGTTGGCTCTGATCAAAACCAAGGTCGAAATGACCCACATGCAAACGAAGAAGACGCCAATATTTTCGCCGCACGAGAATCTGGTGCATTCCAAACCACGACAACAACTAACTATTCAGAACACTGGCTAAGCACTCAAGCTTAGTAAATCTTCGAGGAAAAAGGTTATGACCAAACAACAAATGATCGCCCTGTTTATCGCCATGATCATCACCAGTGCCCTCGTTTCGGCCGTCACAATTATGGGCGGAATCTGGTACTTAAACAAACACGCTCAAGAGTCACCTGACTCTGGTTCACTGATCGAAGACTCTCCACTGTCTTTTTTGGTCACAGAACAACCGACAAGTAAAGGTCCTAGCTTCCATCCTTTGGACAAAGTCGTTTTGACCGTTAAAGGCAAGAAACAGACTCACTTTGTGATGCTAGAACTGGCAATTGAGACACGCCGTCCAGAGCGTATCAAAGAGATCGATGAATACATGCCTATGGTACAAAACTCTCTATTAAAACTGTTTAGCGACAAAACGTTTGATCAGTTACAGCAAGCGGGTGCCATCGATATTCTGCAAGACGAAGTGAAGCAAACGCTTCTACTCGCTTTTGCCAAAACAGACATCGTCCGAGAAATCGACGATGTTTTGTTGACTAAATATGTTGTGCAATAACGGAGCACAACCATGTTAGACATGAATGTACAAGACACTTACACCACAGAAGAGGAAGTGACAACACCGTCACGACCAATTGATGAAAACGCATTGCTACAACGTCATCAGGTCATGGTAAAACGCGTAGTTAACCAGCTGCGCGTTCATGCCACTTCTCACTGTAGTATTGAAGATATGCAGCAGATAGGCCTTATCGCTCTAGTCGAGGCTGGACGCCGATATGGCGATGTTGACGATCCTCACTTTCCTGCTTTCGCCGTTTGTCGAGTTCGGGGAGCTATTTTAGACGAATTACGCCGACTAGATTGGCGTTCACGTAAGACTCGTCAACAAGCCCACGAGCTCAACGACGTGACTCGAGATCTCACTCGAACGTTAGGTCGAATGCCAACGGATGCCGAAATCATCCAGGCTTTAGGGACGAATGAGCAAGATTATTACAACCGCCAAAATGCCGCTCTCGCAGGCGAGATGCAAAGCCTTGACCAACTGATGGAGAGCAGCGGTGATAGCTACATTGGCGGACAATACGATGGCATGGAACATGAACATATTCGTCGTAGTTTAGACAGTGCTTTGGGTAAGTTACCTAAGCGCGATCAACTGCTCCTGACTCTGTTCTATCAACATGAACTCAACTTACACGAAATAGCTCTGGTATTGGATCTGACACCACCTCGTATATGTCAGCTTCACAAACAAGCGCTGAAACAACTCAACCAATTAATGTCCTCTTAGGAGTCACAAGATGCAAAAGTTTTTTGGAGTGCTCACTATCCTGGTGTGCGTCTTCGGTGGATATATGTGGGCCGGTGGTAGCTTAGGTGCTATCTGGCAGCCAGCCGAATTCCTTATCATTATTGGCGCCGCTGCTGGTTCTTTGATCATCGGTAATCCGCCTCATGTACTGAAAGAAATGCGTCGCCAAGTGCCAGCGACCATTAAAGGTCCAACAGAAGAGCATGAGTACTACATGGAATTAATGGCACTACTCAACAACTTGCTAGAGACAGCGAGAAACCGCGGATACAAGTTTCTGGATTCTCATATTGAGGCTCCGGAGCAAAGCTCTATGTTCCTCGCTTACCCGACGATCGCAGAAGATCATCGCCTAATTTCTTTCATTACTGACAATTTACGTTTAATGGCAATGGGACAGATGTCGCCTCATGAATTAGAGGGACTGCTAGAGCAAGAAATCGAAGCAATACAGAACGAAATGCTTTTACCTTCACGCTCACTACAGCGTACAGCAGAAGCACTACCTGGCTTCGGTATTCTTGCAGCAGTTGGTGGCATCATTATCACCATGCAAGCTATTGATGGCTCAATCGCCATGATTGGTTATCACGTTGCGGCAGCTCTCGTTGGTACATTCATTGGTATTTTCGGTTGTTACTGTGGCTTAGATCCACTAAGTAACGCCATGGCTCAGCGAGTAAAACGTAATATGACTGCTTTTGAGTGCGTTCGTGCAACCTTGGTTGCCTACGTAGCGAAAAAGCCGACATTGCTCGCCATTGACGCTGGTCGTAAACATATTCAGCTAGACATCAAACCAACATTCAACCAAATGGAGAAGTGGTTAGCTGAACAGGAGGGATAATGCAAAAACAAGAGCATGTAGTGTTCAAACGTGCCAAAGTATACAGCCATGATGAGTCGTCTCATGGCGGCGCGTGGAAAGTCGCGTTTGCTGACTTCATGATCGCCCTAATGGCGCTGTTTCTTGTACTTTGGGTTATGCAGGTGGTAGACAAAGAAGAGCGTAAAGCGATTGTTGCCCACTTGCATAGTTCAAGCGTATTCGACAAGAGTTACGGCAACCCATTTGATACGTCACAAAGTATTTCTCCTATCGACTTGGCACAGGACTCTTCTGTGCCAAGTAAACACAACTCCAACCATGTGGTAAGCTCTTACTTCAAAGGTGATGGGGATGGACCAGAAATTGATTCTTTGATTCCTGGTAACTTCGATACTCAAGAGCAACTTGCCGCACTAGCGAAAGTAATTGAGCAAATGACTGCCCAAATTAATGCGCAGGGAAATGTAAACGTCACGGTGACACCACAAGGTTTGCGTATTGTCCTTCAAGATGATTACAAACAGCATATGTTCAGCCGTGGTGGTGCAGAACTTACTCCTTTTTTTGAAGATTTACTGCTCGCACTAGCACCTGTATTTCATCGTGTTAACAACCCTCTGATCATCAGCGGACACACAGATGCAATTCCATTTAAAAAGCGTTTTGGTCGTCAATCTAACTGGGCGTTATCAGCCTCTCGAGCAGACGTAGCAAGAAATACGTTAGTTGAAGGCGGTATGCCGGACGATAGAGTAATGCAGGTAACGGGTATGTCAGATAGAGCGCTGCTTAATCCTGATGAGCCAGATTCTAGCGAAAACCGTCGTATTGAGCTGTTTGTTTTAACGACTCCTGCCGCTAAAGTGCTTGAAACCCTTTTTGGCAACCACCAAGAAAGTGAACTGCAAAAAGCGAAAGATAAGGCTGAATTTAACCAACCAGTCATTCGTCAAGAAGTCATCAATTACTCCGGCGATACCGCCACCAGCGAAGTAAAAATTCAAGAATTATAATCTTAAAAGGTCACCACTCTGATGGTGACCTCTCTAACCAAAGCCTCTGTTACTGTGACTTTTTAGTTGAGTTCTATATGCACATAACATCATCCGAAAAAAGAAAAAGCGACTTACTGAAGAAAGCCTTTTTATGGCTCATTGTCTTCGATTACCTTTTATTGGCGTTTTTCTTAACTCAGCTATCAAGTATGACACTAAACAGCGGAACCATGATCAGCTTGTTACTTGTTGTTTATAACGTCTTACTTGTTTCGCTATGTTTTCAACGAACCAACAAGCAGGACTCTTACATTATCTACCCTGTTTTGTCCGCAACGTTATTAGCATTTGTCTGCTTTCTTTACTTCTTTTTTTTAATTTAGCTCCCCGACTCGACCATTGATTTTATTTTTACTGCTTTTTCGAAGTGGTCGAGCTGATGAGTCTGAATCCACCACGTAGCCGCTTCCATCAACAGCTCTGGGTCGTCATTTTTATTAGCGAAAAACGCATAAAATGAGAGACCAACCAATTCACCTTTACTCGCGATCTTTTTGTCACAGACCTCTATAATTTTGTCTCTCAGCGAAGCTCTCATTTCTAACCCCTTAACCTAGTACATACTCACTAACCATACGGTTGAAAGAAATCAAATCAAACGAGCCTTTAATTTCAAAACGCACTCTTCCCACCTCACTCATGAAGAACTCGATTTCACAATCCAAATCAAAAGTACCAGAGGTCTCGATAGAAAATGCATTGATCTTACTGTAAGGCAAAGAAGTGTAATCCACTTTTGAGCCGGTAATCCCTTGCACATTTGCCGCTATCACTCGCTTGTTCGTAAACACCACTTGGTCACGAACTGTTTTAAAAGCAGCGAAAATAGTCTCACCATCAATCAAGAACTTAAGGAAGTCTTCTCTGGCATTAGAAACGTCAATCGGCTTAAGCTTAAATACAGAGGAATTGTCGAAATCAATCATAATTAATCCTTTGAGTGGGCGTTAGAACGAATTATCAACGTATCAGATAGCACCACTTTTGCCTACTCGCAACGCACGTTTCTGCTTGATTCGCCCAACAACGAAGCGTCACTCACTTCCACCCTTGCATCCATTGCTCAGAGTCTTTTAGGTCTTGCCAGTTCATCTCTTGGTCGCGTTTACTCATGACTGCCTCGATGACACATCTCACAACGTTACCATCTTCATCTAGTTCCATTTCCGTCACGACAAAATGCTTCTCTTTGTTTTTAGGTGAAATTGCCGTCCATTTACTGTGCAATAGTTTCTTAGGGTGGATTCTGTTCATCGCATTGTACCAATTTAACTACCATGTTGATGTATACGACTGAATACCAAGAGAGAATCAGATTTTGTTTTTGCAAACCGACAAAAGATAAAACCGCAAAAGAGATCACTCCCTTTCGCGGCTCTAACTACAATCCGACTAGGTCTTCTGACCATTCAATCGAGGATTTAAGTACTGACTTTGTAGCAACTGTAACCCTTTACCGACCAGAACAATCACTATCGCGCCAATCAGGACAGGCGTGAAGAGAAAACTCCATCCCTGCCCAGACGCCATGATCAAAATTGGATTTGCACCCGCAGGTGGATGAGTGGTCTTCGTAATCAGCATCGCAGACACACCCAGCCCCGTCGCAATCGCGAGCGTGACCGGCGTGACGTCAACATACTGGCTAAACGCAATACCGATAGAGGCCGTGATGAAGTGACCAATGATCACGTTTTTGGGTTGAGCAAGAGGGCTGCCTGGCACCCCAAACACCAGTACTGCGGTAGCACCAAATGGTGCCATCAGGAGTACTACCTCAGTAAGAGATACCTCGGCGTAAGACAACACACCAATAGCCAGCGTAGCGCCAAGTCCGGCAACCAACGATAAAATTAAATTATTCATAAACACCTCAAAAGTAGACCAAATTGTCTACAAAATAAAATAGACAAACCTGTCTACCTTTGTCAATATGTGTTTATGGAACTTTTTGAGGACGTAGTTATGAACAAAAAGAAACAGTTATTGATCGACACAGCTTTGTCACTGTTTTACAAACAAGGCATCAACTCTATTGGCATCAATGAAGTTCTCAATGTTTCCGGCGTGGCTAAACGCACGCTATATAACCATTTTGAGAGCAAAGAAGCGCTTATCATCGCCGCATTAGAACAACGCCACCAAATATTTATGGAATGGTTGGAGGAAAAGCTTTCTTCAGCACAAACGTGCGCGGAGGTGATCGATCAGTTATTTACAGCACTCAACGGCTGGTTTCATGGCTCTGAAGAAAAATTGGGCGAGTTTCGCGGTTGCTTTTTCATCAATACGTCCGCGGAATTCAGTGACGACAGTGGCGAGATCGCAACGTATTGCCGCTACCATAAGCAGCAAGTCAGAGAGCTAATTCAACGCTATCTCAAATCAGACAACGCTGCATTACTCGATGCCATTTGCATCATGAAAGAGGGCGCGATCACTACCGCTTACATGACGAAAGAGTACGACAACGTCACGAAAAAATGCGTGACCATTTTGCACAAGCTGTAATGCGGTCAGGTATAGTCATTTGCGGATTAAGTATTCAAACGAAAGGCACCAATCGGTGCCTTTTGTTTTAGTTAGTCAGTGTACTTATAGCTCGTGTTCAGTACGAGCGATGATGTCGTCTTGCGCATCTGGTGATAGCGCGGTGAAGAAGGCTGAGTAGCCTGCAACTCGCACAACAAGATCACGATATTGTTCAGGGTTCTTCTTCGCAGCTAGCAAGGTCTCACGAGAGACGATGTTGTACTGCACGTGCCAACCTTTGTGGTGGTTGAAGAAGGTACGAATCAACATAGAAAGCTTGAGCTTATCCCCTTCAGACTCAACCGCTGCAGGGCTTAACTTCTGGTTAAGCAGCACGCCACCAAGGATCTTATTCGCTTGGATCTTACCGACCGAGTTGTACACAGCTGTTGGGCCTAAACGGTCTGAGCCAGATGACGGGCTTGCACCTTCTGCCAATGGCGTTTTCGCTTTACGACCATCTGGCGTTGCCATGGTTGAAGCACCGAATGGGACGTTTGCCGAGATACTTGATGTACCTGCGTAGTAACCGCCGCCAATTGGACCACGCCCATGACGCGTATTAACGAACTGCTCTAGCTCATCAATGTACACTTGGTACGCGTCTGCCAGTAGTTGATCTACTGCGTCATCATCGTTACCGTATTTTGGTGCAAAGTTGATAAGACGTTGGCGAAGTTGTTCGTTCTCCATGCCGTCGAAATCTTCAGCCAATGCTTTTGCTAGCTCTGGCTGAGTGATTTGCGCATCATCGAAAACAAGGTGCTTGATGGCTGCTAGGCTATTACCTAAGTTTGCGATACCGACTTGTAAGCCAGATACCCAATCGTATTTCGCGCCACCTTCTTTCACGGTTTTACCGCGAGCCAAACAGTCATCCACCAGCGTTGAGCAGAAGATGTCTTGTGCTTGCTGTTCAAGCACGCTGTCGACTACTGTATCAATCTCAATCGATTTACGGGTGTAGTAGCGGATTTGCTCTGCCCAAGAAGCCGTCACTTGCTCAAAGTTCTCAAAGTTACCTTTTGCTAATGACTTATCGTGTGGCAAGAAAGCTTTACCCGTTGTTGCATCCACACCTTCGTTCAATGAAGCGAGCAGGATACGAGCAAAGTTAATGAAGCTCATGCCCGTGCAACGGTAACCCCATTTGCCCGGAACCGCCGTCTCGATACAGCCGATAGATGCATAGTTGTAAGCGTCTTCTTTCTCTACACCAAGCTTGATGAATTCAGGGATGACAATTTCATCGTTGTTGAACGCAGGCATACCGAAGCCGCACTTAATCACTTCGATACAGCCCATTAAGAACTCTTGGTTCAAACCTTCGTGGTAACGCACACTCAAGTTAGGTTGCGTTGAACGTAACTGACCGCAAGATTCCAGAATCGCCCAAGAAAGTGGATTCACTGCGTCTTCAGGCTCACCCTTTTCATTCAACTTCTGACCGCCGATACACACGTTTTGGTACAGCGGAGAACCTGCCGATGCTTTTGAGTGTGCACCAGAGCGAATCTTGTTTACTTCAAGCAACTTCAACCAGCAGCTTTGTAAAAGCTCTAGTGCGAAGTCTTTCTCAATCGTGCCGTTTTCGATATCGCGAACATAAAATTCGTTGAGGAATTGGTCCATACGACCGAAAGAAACCGAGTGACCGTTCGATTCGATTTGTAGCATCAATTGAACGAAGTAGCTCAATTGCAGTGCTTGCCAGAAGTTTTCCGGCGCATCACTCGCGACATGACGACAGTTTGCCGCAATGCTTTCTAACTCAGCTTTGCGCAGCGGGCGCGTCTCTTCTAACGCCATTTTTGCCGCCAATTCAGCGTAGCTCACCATGTGATCTTGAATGGCAAGCAGTACAATTTCGACCGATTTGTAGAACTGCTCTTTCTTCAAGCCTTCAAAGGTCGAAACATCATTGTTAGCACGGTGCTGACGAACATCCTCTAGCAAACCGTTCATGCCTAGCTTAAGGATTTTCTCGTTATCCACCGCTAGGTGTGCGTCACCCGAAGTCATATTGCCTTCGGCTTTAATGATGGTGCTGGCTAAGATTTCTTGCTGCTCATCAGTAAACAAGCCATAACAACGGTCTTGAACGGTTTTACCTCGCCAGTACGGTGTGATGCTGTGGATGCTTTGCTTATCTTCTTCAGTGACCGCAAAGCCTGCACCAGGACGGTCGGCTAGCTCATCAATTTCCGCTTCAATCCAACGTACAGTGTATTCTGGGAAGATAGGCGCAGCGCGTACTTTGCTCGCTTGGTTACCGACGATTAACTCATCATGCTTAATCCAAATCGTACGAGTGCGTAAGTGCTCTTGCAGTGCTAGCGCACGTTGGACAATTACAGGTTTGTCTTCGTTCGCTTGATAAGCACGAGTGTATGCCTCTGCACGCTCGGTACAGACAGGTGGCGTTACGATATTTACCAGTGCCGATTTGTGCGCTTTGATACGCTCAGGAAGGTAATTCAGGTCCATAGTTAACCTCTTACAATCACGTTAAGTTGGGTGTTTTCGCTTGCGTATTGCATGGCGCTTTCTAGCAGTTCTGGTTTGTTTAATGGCTTGTCAGAACACTCGTAAGGCATATCGAGCAAACGGTATTTATTGATGCCGAGCGTGTGGTACGGCAGCAAGTGAAGTTCTTGGCAGCTTTCTAGTGAAGCCGCAAAATCGATGATGTCTTTCAACTCTTCGATGGTGTCATTGAACCTCGGCACAACGGGAACGCGAATCACAATGCGTTTCGCGATAGGTGCCAGTTTTCGGAAATTGTCTTTGATGCGTTTTAGTGAACCTTTCGCCCAGCTAAGAAACTTTTCTTCGTCGGTATGTTTTAAATCCGCCAACCAGCAATCAATATGCGGCGCGGCTTTTTCGACGTACTTCCACGGCACATGCATGCACGATTCAATAGCGGTAGAGACTTGGTTGTCATGCAGACGCTGCGCGAGTTCTGCCACCAAATCCGCTTGCATGAGAGGCTCACCACCGGAGAAGGTCACGCCACCTTGGCTTTGGTCATAGAAAGGTTTGTCTTTCATTAAGGTGTCGAACAGCATGTCTGATTTTGCATCTTCACCACAGACGGTCAGTGCTTGCGTAGGACATACGTTTCGCAGCGCGATCAGTTGGTCTTCTTTGATGGCTTTGCGATTGATGATGATCTGGTTGTCGATGCGTTGAATACCATCGCTCACCGTTTCACTACCCGCCGTGGTTTGAGTTGTAGCTTGATACGCAGAAACGCACAGCTGGCAATCTTCCATGCAGCTTCGCTGATCAAACAACAGTGAATGCTTTTCGCTGCGGCTTTCTGGGTTTTGACACCAAGGGCAAGACAAGCTGCATCCTTTAAGAAAAAGAATGGAACGAATGCCATCGCCATCATGGGTAGAGAATCGTTGGATATTGAAATACATCTCTGCTTGCCTCTTGGTCTGTGCTACCGCTGTGTACTTAATCTGTTTCTTGCTGGTTAAGCCTTATGAACGGCTTTTCTTTGTTCTAACTGAAAGCTTCATTTGAGTGTTCACAAGTTTCACTTAACTTTCATTTGATGAAATTATTATAGTTTCAAATGAAATTTCAATTGATCGAAATCAAGATCTCGTTCGATTGTCAGATCTATAGTGATCCCATCATCAAAACGAAGATTTTGTTTAAGGTAGAAACCATGATTGAACTTTATTTAGATACTGCTGATGTGGCAGAAGTAAAACGCTTTAACCAATGCCTACCGCTAAAAGGCGTGACGACAAACCCAAGCATTTTGGCGAAGTCAAAACAGGGACTGAATGAAACCCTAGCAGGCATGCAAGAAGCACTTGGCGGTACACCTCGCTTTCACGCTCAAGTCGCGAGTTCAACCGTCGAAGGCATGGTGGCAGAAGCGCGCCAACTGAATGAATTGCCTTACGATATGGTGGTAAAAGTGCCAGCCACAGAAACAGGCTTAGCTGCAATTAAGCTAATGAAAAAAGAGGGAATTCAGGTTCTTGCTACCGCTATCTATTCAGCTCAACAAGGGTTCCTTGCAGCACTGTGCGGTGCAGACTATCTAGCACCTTACGTAAACCGCATTGATGCGATGAACGGCAACGGTGTTGAAGTGGTCGCGGATCTTCAATTGTTGCTCGATCAAAACCAACTACCAGCGAAGATTTTGGCAGCCAGTTTCAAGAACACTCAACAAGCGATGGAGGTGATGAAACTTGGTATCGAAGCCATTACATTACCAACCGATGTGGCGGCACAAATGTTCGCACATCCAGCAGTAAAACCGGCGGTTGAACAGTTCGATAAAGACTGGAAAGAGACGTTCGGCGAGAAGCTTTCATTTGAAAGCTAATTAAAAATAGCAGCTAGACTTCATAGTTAACAATAAAGGGAATCTTAACTCACCCTGTGCGCCGGTGAACTTAAGGTTCCCTTTTGTATTTCATATAAACAGGTGAGGTTTACAGTAGTTCTCTATTGGTCAGTGACCAAAGGTACACGCGCTTTAGTAAACTGATTTTGATCCTTTTACGAATACCTCGTTTGGAATGGCGGAGTCGGTTTGGTAGCGCAATGGCTTTCACCTCGGTTTTCATTTCTTTTCCATCCACCAACACAGTAGACCCCCGATGCAGTAAGCCAGCAGATCTTTCCAATCAAATGTGGCGCCCAAAATCACAGCCAGAGGCGATGAAGATTCGATACCAAGCCAAACCGTGACCTGTAACAATTGCCCTAACTCAACAGCAAACGCAATCAACACCACCAGTGAAACCAGCCAGTTAACGGGCATGGAGAACAAGCTTGCAAGAAAGTAGTAGAGCCAAACCACAACGAGAACATCACCAACTGTCGGACGAATAAAGCTGTCTCGAACATAGAGCGCGATAACGACCAATGCGATAAAACACACCAAGCTTTTGAGTCCATTTTTTGCAGAAAATTGCAGGCGGATAGCAGACGTTTCTTCCACCATATTGCTTGGCTGCCCAGTGAGAATTGCTCGTTTAAACATCTTCATGATTCGCCTTTGCGCTTTCTTCCGCTTTCTTATTTCGTGCGTACCAGTCGATGTTGCGTGTAATAACCATAGTGAAGCTCAAAATCGCGAAACACAGCAATGTCCCCATAACCAATGCGTAGCTTTCTGCTTGTAGCAAGCCAAACAGTAATCCGTAGAGAGTGAGCAAACACGCTCCGAATACCGCGCCGTGCGTGGTGTTGCTCAACATACCGCTCACGTACACACTTAAAAGTCCCGTCGAGGCGATTGCCGACACCACATACGCCCAGTTAAAGCCGAGGTGTTCACTCATCGAAATCAACAACAGATAGAAAAGCGCTAAAGCCAGACCAATAAAGCCGTATTGCACTGGGTGAACCGGACGCGCTTGGAACAGCTCCAGTAAGAAGAAACTCGCAAATACTAATGTGATAACCAACAGTGAATAGTTCACAGCTCGGTGAGACTTCAAATAGTGGTCAACGGGGTCAATCAAATCTACGCCCATTTGTCGCTGTTCAAGCTCGTGACACGCATGATTCGATGACAAACAGCTTTGGAACAGCTGCGCGATATTGGTAGAGAAGTTATTGCTCGCCCACTGTGCATTAAATCCATCTTCAGATACCTCTGACGACACCGGTAAGTAATCACCGATAAAGCTTGGATGCGCCCATTTTGAAGAGAGCTCAACCGTTGTTTGACTGCCGATTGGTGTGACTTGAAGCTGCCCCATCCCTTGCAACAAGAAGTTAAGATCGAATGCCAAAGGTTGTTCTGCGTTTAGGTCTGCAAGTGTCAGAGTACTGTGGAAGCCTTGTGGTAACTGGTCTAACCCCGTTCCCGGTGCGACTTCGATGTTAGCACTCGCCATGGTCATGTCATCCAAACGAATTAATCCGCGGCTGTCTTCAATGCCAACCACTAGGCTCATGTTGTCAATATCAAGCCCATGCAACGCCGCGAGATCGTCTGCATCGAAAGTGCCTTTCAGTGCCACTTGTGCTTTGTATAAACGCGCACGGTAAATGCCTCGGTACTTTTCAAAACTGTCCAGATTCGCGCTCATATCAAAAGTGCTAGGTAAAAGAAATTTACGACGCTCTTTAATCTGTACTTTGTCATCTCGGTAACTGGTTTCGGTGTAGTTAACCATGATGAATGGACCAATGATGCGCTGCTCGCCGCTGCTACTGCGTGCGATGTCGTTTCTGACTTCATCTTGGCGATATGAGCGTTCTGAGATCAGCCCTGTGACCATTGAAAGCGGGATTTGCAGTAAGACAAACAAAAACAGCACGAAGGCGAACTTCGTGCCGAGTTGGTTATTGAGGATCTTTTTCATGTTTCATTCTCCATTTGCTGATGGGAGTAATCTAAATCAGCAATTTGGAGAACGAATGGAGCTAATGTGGAGTTTCTATGGAGTTGGTAAAACCAGCGTCACTTTCACGCCAGAATCGACGTTTTCGACTTGCAACTTACCCTTGTGCAGTTTGATCACTTGCTCAACAAAATTCAGCCCGAGCCCAGTGCTCTTAACACCATTTTTCCGAGCGAGGGAGTAGAAGCGCTCGGTTAAACGAGGCATTGCATAGTCGGGAATATGAGGACCTGAATTGAAAATCGACAGGCACACCTTTTCTTTCGTGACCTCAGTTTTCCACTCAATGCGTCCCTCTGAATGAACAAAATCCAGCGCATTGTCCATCAGGTTAAAAACGGCTTGTTTCAGTAAGAAGGCATCACCAAGCACGGCTTGGTGGTCATCAATTTGGATGTTGGCAATCACCGACTTTGCACTCAAACGCGCATCCGCCGATTCAACCACTTCATTGACCATTTGTTTTAGCGAGATAGCTTCGACTTGCTCTAGATCGGGGCGCTTTTCAAGACGAGCCAGTTCGAGCAACTTATCAATCAATGACTGCATGCGGTCGCTTTCTCGCTCAATGTTGCCAGCAAAGCGCGTGACCTTTTCTGCAGGCAACGGCATTTGCAATATTTCACTCGCGCCTTTAATCGCTGATAACGGGCTTTTCAGCTCATGAGTCAGCGTCTGTACGTACTCTTCCACATATTGTTTACCATCGAGTTGATTGCGCATCTTCTCTAATGCGTCGCTTAGCGTGCCGTACTCATAAAAGATACGAAATGTCGGCTTAGAGACCTTTTCACCTTCACCCATTTTGGTCGCGTAGTCTTCTAGCTTGTTCAGTGCTGAGTGAATTCGCCAAGCAAACAATGCCCCTGCCAATAGCACTAAACCACTCATCCACACCATCCAAAACAGCACATTGCGTTTAGATAGATCGATGAAGGGTTGTACTGAGCGATTGGATTTTGCCACCGTCACGCTACCAATGATTTCGCCTTTGTGGTAAACGGGCGCAGCAACGTGCATAACGGTTGAGAGTGGATCTTTCGGGTCTTCGATGGTACTGCGCGCGCCGTATTGACCACGCAACGTGAGATACACATCGTTCCATTGCGAGTAGTCTTTGCCTACGTCTTGCTGCCAAGAATCCGCAATCACAATGCCTTGTTTATCGGTGATGTAAATTCGATGGTTAATCGCTTTTTTGCCAATTTCCCAAATGCGCGCTTGGGGTTCTCGCTGCCCATAAGCCGCTAGTAGTTTGGAGAAGCGACTCTCAGACAACTTTCCGTTTGCAACGTCTTCTTCCGCCAATACCGCAAGCAAGTTCGCCATATCCACCAGCGTCTCTTCGGTGGTTTGACGCACGGTTGGCTTCAGTTCTTGGACAACGGTTTTGCTCACCATGTAAGCCGTCATTCCGACTAAGATGAAGTAGAGAAAAAACAGTCTGAGTCCAAGCGGGATCTTCGGCCAGCGATTCATCATTCACCTTTAGTGCAGTAAAAGTAACCAAAGCCACGTTTGGTACAGATGCGTTCAGACATCTCAAACGGCTTCAACTTATGGCGAATGGCTTTGATGTGGGTATCGATATTGCGCTCGTATGCAGCCTCTGGCGCCATGTCTGCCGCGACCATGAGCTGCTCTCGGCTCAATACATTGGAAGAGACGGAAATCAGCCTATCGAGGATCTTAAATTCCACCGCAGTTAACCCAAGCATTTGTCCACCGACACCGTAGTCGAAGTTCTGCGCAACCAAATCTTGACTAAATTGAGGTTGTTCTGGAACAGCTACAGGCTCTGGTTTGTGCTCCATCATTGGCGCTTTAGCTTTGATTCGAAGTTTAATGCGAGCCAACATTTCGCGCGGGCTAAATGGCTTAGTCACGTAATCATCCGCGCCAATTTCCAAACCGACTACGCGGTCAATTTCATCGCTTCTTGCGGTGAGAAAGATTATGGGAATATCAGAAAACTCACGGATGGTTTTGCATAATTCAAAACCATTGCCATCCGGTAAGCCTACGTCTAAGACAAGTAACGCTGCGGAGTTGTGCTGCAAAAAAGCTAAGCCCTCTCCTGCTGTTGCAAACCACTCTGCGTGGTAGCCATCCATCTCTAATACATGAATCAGGTTCTCTGCGATAGCAGATTCATCCTCGATAATAAGGACGGTGGGTTGTTCGCTCAATGTCTTAGCCTCATTGACGGTGTTTATCTTTATGTTGGTATTATCACTTAATTTGGGGCCAAGGCTAGTGGATTGATGCAGCAAAGGCGCAGTTCGTGGATAATACTAATCAAACACACTTCTATTCAGCATAATAAATTTATCACTTAGATTAATGAGTCACCACAATTGTGAATACAATGATTTCAACCATTGATATGAACAGTGTTCATTTTAAACTCAAGTTATCAATTCGATTTTATTTAAAGGACAGTCACTGATGAAAAGAGCGCTAATCCCCCTGGCTTTACTGACTTTGCTCTCAGGTTGCGCCAGCATGTCTCCGGATGAGTGCAAAACGGCAAACTGGTACAACGTAGGTTATCAAGATGGCCGAGATGGCAACGATCCAAACATTATCAATAGCTATACCGAAGACTGTGGTGAAGCGGGTGTGACACCCGACCGAGCGAAATGGAAAGAAGGCTTTGATAAAGGCACTATCCAATATTGCTCACCAGACAATGGGTACACTGTCGGTATCGAAGGCAAAGAATATTACGGTGTATGCAGCAGCAAAGAGTTTATTGAGAACTACCAGTTAGGTCATCAAGAATATCAACGCCAGCAACGCATCCAACAAATCGATACTGAAATCTCGGTCATCGATAATCAGCTTGATGGCAATCCAGACAAAGATAATGCCAAACGTCTGAAAGAGAAGAGAAAGCGATTGGCTGACGAGCGTTCAAGCCTCTTGTCGCCAACCATCAACTTGAATCTGAATTTCTAAATCGATTGGATTTAGCTTCTAAAAATTCATGGCCCTAGCTCAGTTCTAGGGTCATGAATTGACTGTTCGGATCGAGTTCGTAATCCCCGAACGGCTCGCAGTACACAAAGCCATGCTTTTCATACAACAGGCGCGCTGGTTTAAAAAACTCCATCGAGCCCGTTTCTAAACTCAAGCGCTGCAAACCTTTTTGCTTCGCTTGCTCAATCACATGAATCAATAATTGAGATGCCACACCTTGGTTTCTTGCCGTAGGCGTGGTGCGCATGGATTTCAGCTCCGCGTGTTGGTCATCCAACTCTTTAATCGCCGCACACCCAAGCAGTTGCTCACCTTTCCATCCGGTCCAAAATGTCACTTCTGGCGCTTTG
The DNA here is from genome assembly GCF_033338745.1 of Vibrio sp. Vb1026. Lineage (NCBI taxonomy): Bacteria > Pseudomonadati > Pseudomonadota > Gammaproteobacteria > Vibrionales > Vibrionaceae > Vibrio > Vibrio sp. Vb1026. The sequence goes on along the minus strand of NZ_JAWOTH010000001.1, from coordinate 314,489 downwards.
AGCTTATCTAAATCTAACGCATGCACGCTTTCTGGTGGTGACGTGGCGTACATGTCCTGTAAATGTCCTTCCAACAGCGCAATCACTTGCGGCCGTTCTAAATTGTCGATTTCAATTCTCATATATCCATCCTTGGTTTTTCATAGCTAAAGCGGCTGTCTCATAATGTGCTGCGGTCCAACTGGGCCGCCGTGGTAAAGCTCATTGGTATCTTCAAACCCTGATTTTAAATAGCACTGATAAGCAGGTATGTTGCGGCAATTCACAGTGAGATAAAGCGCATCAAATTCGGGATAATGGCGTTTGGCGAAATTGGCAAACTGTTGAATTGCTCGCTTGGCGATGCCTTTGCCTTGATGACGGTGATCCACCAGCAAAGCACGCACGCCTAAACTGTTTTTCGGGCAAAAATCGTATTTCTCGCTGTAAGCTGCATCAAATAGAAAAAAGCCAACCACGTCATCGTCCGCCAGAATCAGATGCGGAAGCTCTGTGGGTTCAAGACGTGTAAGCATTTCACCCACATCCGCGACCGTAAACTGCGATTGCTCTTCTAGCACGCTAAGTTCGCAAGTTTGTTCATGTCGCTCAGGCGAATACTTTTCAATGGTAATCATAATCTTCCTTGTTGTTTTTATGCTCAATTCATACAGGGTATGTCGTAAATAGAAATACCTGGTGTCGTATTTCCCACTCGCAGGCAAACGTTTAGCACTCTATTATCCTCGCCATTCGATAGAGAGGTTTCCATGTCCCGTTTTTTACTTTGTAGTTTTGCACTCGTTTTACTCTACCCTACTGCCATTGATTTGTATCTTGTTGGTTTGCCTCAAATTGCGTCAGATCTCAACGCCAGTGAATCTCAGTTGCATATTGCGTTTTCGATCTATTTAGCTGGCATGGCTACCACCATGTTATTCGCGGGGAAAATTGCAGACTCTGTGGGACGAAAGCCTGTTGCCGTCGTCGGCGCGATGATCTTCGTGCTCGCGTCTTTTCTCGGCGGAATGGCTGAACAACCAAACGCTTTCTTGATTGCTCGCTTTTGCCAAGGCATCGGTGCTGGATCTTGCTATGTCGTCGCGTTCGCGATTTTACGCGACACGTTAGACGATGAACGCCGCGCGAAAGTATTGTCGATGCTCAATGGCATCACCTGTATCATTCCAGTGATCGCCCCCGTGATTGGTCACTTGATTATGCTGAAATTTCCTTGGCCGAGTTTGTTTACCACGATGGCAGGAATGGGCATTCTCGTCAGTGTATTGGCCATTTTTGTTCTCAAGGAATCACTACCCAGCCAACAATGTGAAGAACAGACAACGCCAGAGAGCCATCAAGAGACTTTCTTCGAGCGATTTTTTATCAGTAGGCTGATCATTACTGCACTTGGAGTGACCACCATCCTGACCTTTGTTAACGCTTCACCAATTGTTGTGATGAGTATGCTTGGTTTTGATCGCGGTGGCTATTCTTCCATCATGGCGGGGACTGCGACGATCAGTATGTTGATTTCGTTCTCGGCGCCATTGGCATTGGGGATTTTCAAGCAGCGAACCTTAATGATGAGCTCTCAAGGATTGCTCGTTTGTTCAGCCATCGTGCTCAGTGCAGCCCATTTCCATGATGGACAACCTTTTTACTATGTTTTCGGACTTGGGCTGATTTGCGCAGGCTTCGCTTGTGGCTTTGGCGTGGCCATGAGCCAAGCGCTCAGCCCATTCTCTCAACAAGCTGGCGTGGCAAGCTCGTTACTGGGCATTGCTCAAGTTTGTAGTTCCGCGTTCTATATTTGGTTTATGGGTTTCATCGGCGTTACTGCACTGAATATGTTGGTGTTTATCTTAGTGCTAGGTAGCGTAATCAGCCTTGCTCTAATACTATTGATTCCAAAGCCTGTTCACGATACCCATTATGAAGAAATTCCTAGCGCGACTTGATTTAAACTTACTGTTCACTCTGCAATTATTGTTGCAAGAGCAAAGCGTCTCGAAAGCCTCGAAAAAGCTGAACGTTACGCCCTCTACCGTAAGTAAGTCGCTCAACAAACTTCGTCATTGGTTCGATGATCCTTTGTTTGTCAAAACACCTAAAGGTCTTGCGCCAACGCCCTTGGCGCAAAGCATGGAGCAAGATCTTGCAGAATGGCTGCAAATTGGCTGCCAGATTGCAGAAAAACGCAGCGATATTACGCCTAAAGGAGTGCGTTTTGATATCACGATTGAGTCGCCATTAGTGCTCACAATGCTGGACAGACTCATCGTCGCTATCCACCAGCGATACCCTGAAGCGAAAGTAAAAACCAGTAACTGGGATTACGATTCACTCGACGCCATCATTCGAGGCGAGGCGGATATCGGTTTTACCGGCCGAGAAAGTCACCCGAGATCGAAAGAGTCGTTGGATCTTCTGCCGTATTTCTTGGATTTTGAGATTCTATTTTATGACCTGCCGATGGTGTATTTACATAAAGATCATCCGGCATTACAGCAAGAGTGGAATCTCGAGACCTTTCTGAGCTACCAACACATCAATATTGTTTGGGAAAAAAGTGAAACTTGGGCGTTGGATGAAGTATTAACGGAACTAGGGCTACAGCGCTCTATCGGGCTGACGATGTCCAACTTTGAGCAATCCCTTTTTATGGCAGCGCAGCCGACGCATGGCATGATCACCACCGCGCCGCACTATTGCAAAAGCTACACAGAAAAGCTGCATCTCGATTTGGTGTGCTTGCCAATTCCGTTAGACCAAACTCAACAAGACAAGTTACTGATTCCATTTACCATGATTTGGCATAAACGCAATGCGTACAACCCCAAATTGCTATGGTTGAAAAACACCATTAAGTCATTGTACAAACAACCTTCCCAACCACAGTAAGACTCAGGCTAAGGTCAGGTTTTCTCTGGTTATTTTTAATGACTTTCTTGCTCTGATAGCTATAACTAATCACTTTATCAACTAATAAAAATGTTCTTTTGGATCTACACTAGCTGTTCATTTACACGCTAAGGATCAAGGATGTCGACCTTCTTACTCACTGCTATTGCAATGCTGGCGTTCGCTGCCAATTCATTATTGTGCCGACTTGCCTTGGCAGAAGGGTTAATTGATGCAGGAAGCTTCACGCTCGTTCGATTGATATCTGGCGCGATTACCTTAATCGCAATGCTTGTCGTGAGAGGTCAGTGGAAAACCGATCGGCCAACTTCTCGCTTTCGCTTTTTTGCTGGCGTGGCGTTATTTGGTTACGCAGCCCTTTTCTCTTTCGCGTACTTACAACTGGCGACAGGAACTGGTGCTTTGCTTTTGTTTGGTGCCGTGCAACTTACATTACTGGCGATCTATTGGTTGCAAGGTGAGCGCTTTCAGTTTCTCGAAATCATCGGTATCGGCCTTTCGATTGTTGGCTTTGTTTGGTTAATGTTGCCATCTGCCACTCGCCCCGACACCAGTTCTGCACTTCTCATGTTGATTTCTGGCGTTTGTTGGGCTGCGTTTACTGCGCTCGGTAAACAAGCGCCTTCTCCAAGTAGTGGCATCACGTGGGGATTCATCGCTGCATCAATAATTGGCGTGCTCCTTTCGCCATTAATCTTGTCCTCAATCCACCTTTCTTGGAGCGGAGTGTTGCTCGCTATCGCATCTGGTGCCATTGCCTCTGGCCTTGGTTATACACTTTGGTACCAAGTCGTACGTAAGCTCTCTTTGCTTCAAGCCGCCGTCAGCCAACTTTCTGTGCCAGCCATTGCTTTGCTACTCGGCAGCATCGTACTCCACGAGCCTCTTTCACTGCATACTCTTTCAACCAGCGGCATCATTCTTGGTGGGATCGCTTTGGTTTTTTTATCTCGATCCAAAAAAACAAACGAACAATCAGCAAGCCGATAAAAAGTAATAACTTTCCCTCTCAAATACCCATTCATCATCTATGCTTTTTAAAGCAGTAAAGCTCATTGCAGATGGTATAAGTGGTCTGCTTTGGTACCAGGCGAAGAATATAAGGTGAGCATTGGCTCACACAATGCAACGATTTTGTTTCAAAAGTGAGAATCATCACAGATCGCGAATTTGCTCGTTTTAGGCGTTTCACCAATAACGCCAAGGGCTAGCACGAGATCAAGCCAAATACGCACTTTTTGTTTTGACAAAGGGTTTACAAAGCACACTTTTTCACCCGCTATATTCCGCCCCCGAATTTATTCAGAACAAGATTCTGATTATTCATATAAGAAATTCATCAACTTATAACGATAAGCCTGAGCAAACTTTGACACTATGAACGACAAAATAAAATTCGCTATTAAAGTATCGCTTAGCCTGACTCTGGCTTATCTGATCCCGTTTGCCATGGGTTGGCCGCAAGCATCGACGGCCGCAACTACTGTAATGCTGATTGCATCGACAGGCAGTCGTCGTGAATCACTCGCCAAAGGTACCTTACGCGTGTTAGGTACATTGGTTGGTGCCGTGGTTGGCTTGTTACTGGTGGGGTTGTTTGCTCAAGACCGCTTGCTGTACATGCTGAGCGTGTCGGTTGTGGTCTCATTCATTTTTTACTTCCGTAATGCCTATCAAAAAGATCCAACGCTACTCATGCTGACCGGCGTGATGACACTGATGATGTCCAATGGCGGTGACGCAGAAGGTGCGTTTCTATATGGCGTTGACCGCGCCTACATGACGGTGTTTGGGGTGGTGGTTTACACACTCGTGGGGACTTTCTTATTCCCGACCAAAACAGAACAAAACCTAAGACAGCTCATCGAACAACTCAACCAAGCACAACGCGCGTTGTTCACCTCTATCTTGCAAAATTTCGAGCAAAAATCGGCAGGGCAAATCTCTCCTCAAGAAGGCGGAGAAGAAAATCCAGAAGCGGAAGAGCCACAACCTCCTAGCGTGGACACTCTCATCGAACAGATGTTTGCCGCTCAAAATGCGCTCGAACAGCGTTTTGCCACGGTCAGTGTGGAATGCAGTGACGTGTCGGCCTACATGAAAGAGTGGCGCTTGGCAGTTCATTTGAACAAGCAGGTAACGCAACAATTGACCGTCGCGGCGCACAGCCACTTTAGCCACCAGCAAGACCGTGAAAGCATCAGCAACTTTGATCAAGCCGTGGCGGAAATTGACGCGCTATTTGATACCTGCCAACAAGTCTGGGACGAAAAAGAACCCGCTTATCGTGCTCAGGAATTCAAAGTCAAATACAACCAAGCGTTGCTAGAAGACGCAGCGCACCTAGAGAAAGGCTCTGCGCTTACGCTTGGTCACCTGTTGGAACTGATGCATCAAAATTTGTCGCGTTTAGCGGAGAGCATTAGCTGTATTGACTCTGTGACGAACAATGTCTCCTTTGACGTGCCACTGCCGAAACCGAAAGGCAAGTTTCTATGGTGGGACGCAGAAAACTTTAAAACTGCGGTCAAAACCTTTGTTATCTATTGGATTGCAGGACTGATTTGGATTTATTTCAATCCACCAGGCGGCTATTCATTCGTGGTCTTCTCGACCATGTTTATGTCTTTGCTGTCGTTCGTACCTGTGCACCCGATATTGTTACTTGTGCTGTTCACTTTCGGCTTCTTGTTCGCGGTGCCTTCTTACGTCTTCATTCTTCCGCAATTGGATCTCGGATTAGAACTTGGCCTGTTTATCTTTATCTACACCTTTATCGGTTTTTATCTGTTTAACGGGCCAGTGACGATTTTCTATATGATTGGCTTGTTTGTTCTCGGTTTAGACAACAACATGTTTTATCACTTCGGGATCCTCATGACGATCATGCTGTTGTTCTACATGGTGGTGTTCATGATTATTTTCGCGCACTACTTCCCGTTTAGCTCACGACCAGAACACCTCTTTTTGACCATAAAAGAACGCTACTTCCGACATACCCGAGAGCTGTTCACTACCTATCAACAGCAGTCTAGCTCGGTTATTACGCCGCTCAAACGGGCCTTACACTTAGTGACGCTCAATGTCTCATCGAAAAAGCTCAAAGTCTGGGGTTCGAAAATCAACCACAAACACTTTGATAAAACCACGCCAGAAGCGATTGGCGCGTTTAGCAAAGCGTGTGATGTACTCAGTAATCACATCAACATCTTAATGGCCGCCGAGAAAAAGTTGATGACCAATCCACTAATTACTCAGCTTCGCCAACAGCACCGCGATTCCATCATTCCTTTGATGGCGGGCGCTTTAGCCAGCCATCAAGCAACACAAGAACTCGACTCCGTATTCGACCAATACAGTCAAGATTACCAAACATTCGAAGATAAACTGGAAGATTTTTTTAGTGAGTTGGATTTATCTGACTACGCTTATTCAGAGATAGCCGGTTTTTATATCTTGCTGAATTTAAAACGGAACGTGTTCGAAGCAATCAAGCATTGCAAGCAAACCTACGAGGATATCGATTGGGTGAACTTACAACAGAAGCGTTTTTAAAGGTGGGGATATGATGCTTCCAAAACTAACCAAACCAAGCCTCGCCATACTTTCTTTGCTCGGACTCAGTGCGTGTACCACGGTAGGACCAGATTATGTTCATCCAAAGCAGGCGCCACTGCCAAGTGACTGGTCGGTGCAAAAAGCAGCCAAAGATACGCAGCAATCAGAGCAACAGCTACAACAATGGTGGCAGCAATTTAATGACTCGACTCTTAATCAGCTGGTTGAGTTGGCGAGCAAACAAAACCTCGATTTAGAAGCCGCAGGGCTACGAATTGTCCAAGCACGTTCATTGCTTGGTATTTCGACTGGCTTGCAATACCCACAAGTTCAAACCGTGTCAGGAAACCTAGCGCGTGCCTACGTAAATGATCAGGGCGTGAATAACGCCACTTTGTCGTTTGATGCTGCTTGGGAAATGGATGTTTGGGGCAAGTATGCTCGCGGTATTGAGTCGGCAGAAGCGGGTTACTACGCATCCATCGCATCGTATCACGACATCATGGTCACCATAACCGCCGAAGTGGCGCGCAATTACATCAACTATCGCACATTCCAAGAACGTATTTTGCTGTCTCGCCGCAACATAGAGATTCAAGAGCGTGTCGTACGTATTACTCAGGTGCAGTTCGACTCTGGCAACGTTACAGAATTGGACGTTCAACAAGCTAAAAACCAACTCTACACCACCAAAGCAGCGTTACCGAGCCTCGAAGTGGCAATGAAGCAATCACGTACTGTGTTGGCTTTGCTACTGGGTCTGTTACCAGAAGAAGTAGATCGACTGCTACAGTCGGATGGGATGCACAAGCAAATCGCTGAGTACGAAGCCCAGTTCAAATCGACGGGCAGAAAATCGGCACTATCGGGCACCGACGAGCTTTCCATTGTGCCACGTCCACCGCTTTTGGATACGCAAGTGGATGCTAACTTAGTGATGCGACGTCCGGATTTGCAAGTCTCTGAGATGCAAGCTCGCGCGCAAAGTGCGCAGATTGGCGTGGCAGAAACCGCTCTGTACCCAAGCTTTTCGTTGTTCGGTTCCATCGGTATCGACAGTACGGTTCCCGATGGCAGCAGTTTCAGTTTTAGCGATTCGCTCACCATGGTGGTTGGCCCAACGTTCAGTTGGAACATTTTCCAATACGGACGCGTGAAAAATAACATTCGTTTCGAAGATGCTCGCTTCCAAGAAACGCTGACGAACTACAACAAAAAGGTACTGCAAGCCGTTAATGAAGTCACCAATGCAATCGAAGCGTATGACCTGTATTTGCAACAAAAAGATTTACGCTTGCAATCGGTCAACTCTTCCATTCGTGCGTTCAACATATCCATGACACAGTACGAAAACGGACAAATTTCATTCGAACGTCTGCTTAACTCGGTAGAAAAAATGACCCGTGCGGAAGACAGCTACGCAACGATCAAAGGGAACGTGGCGAACCAAGTTGTTGCACTCTATAAAGCCCTCGGTGGAGGCTGGCAAACCCAAACAGGCAAACCCTTCCTCAGTGAATCTATTGCCAAGCAAATGACAGAACGAACTGACTGGGATGGTTATTTAAATGAAGAAAACCGCGTATTGCCGCCTTTGCGCCTCGAAACTCCGGCTGAGACCAGTGATGAAAACAAAACGGAGGATCGGTAATGCCTCATGAACTCTCTTGGGGAGACGTTTACTTTTCTCCTACGCTACTCGTGCTCTTTCTCGCCGTCACGGCCACGTGGATAACGGTGATGATATTGAACAAGACACGTTTGTCTCGCTTCATCGCTTTTCCGTCTCTGACGTTTATTGCCATCATGGTCGGTTATGTGGTGGCCATCGACAGCTTTTATATTCAATTTTAGGTGCCAAACAAGATGAAAAAACTATTCGTAATCGCACTCAATCTTGTCATTCTTGGTGGCGCAGCTTGGCTCGGCTATCAAAAGTTTGAGGAATACTTTAATAACCCATGGACACGAGATGGGCAAGTGCGTGCTAACGTCATCAAAGTGGCTCCTCGCGTATCAGGCCCAATTGTAAATGTCGCGGTGCAAGACAACCAAGAAGTAAAAACGGGGGATTTACTGTTTGAAATCGACCCTGCGACTTACCAGGTTGCGTTATCTCAAGCCGAAGTAGCACTGGAGCGCTCCATTGTTAGCTCTCGCGGTAAAAAAATCGAATATGACCGCTTAAAAGACATTCGTGCCAAAGACCGTGGCGCAGTTTCTCATAAGGATCTGATTCGTCGTGAAATCGCTTACGAAGAGTCGCTACTGCAAATCAAATCTGCAGAAGAGCAACTAAAATCAGCACGCCTTAATCTCAGCTTTACCAAAGTTTATGCGACCGTCGATGGTTTTGTATCTAACCTCGATATTAGAAACGGTACGCAAGCGGTCGCAAACCAACCACTGCTCGCACTGATCGACAAAAACAGCTTTTGGGTATTTGGTTTCTTCCGTGAAAACCAACTTGCGCAAATCGAACCTGGCAGCCAAGCGCGTGTCACTTTGATGTCTCACCCAGACACGCCAATTGACGCGACGGTTGACTCGATTGGTTGGGGTATTGCGCCCAAAGACGGCACGGTCGGCTACAACCTTCTGCCAAACGTAAACCCTGTTTTTCAGTGGATTCGCTTAGCACAACGTATTCCGGTGCGAATCTCCCTACAAGAACTTCCTGAAGATGTTGATCTTCGATTCGGGCTTTCTGCGTCCATCATGGTGATGAAAGAGTCATCCGCAGACAGTGAACAATAACTAAGTGAGAAGAGCCATGGTCATTGGTAAAAACCTCAAAAACATTAATGAAGAAAACAACTTCTTCTATCTAACCTTAGCGCTAGTGATTTTGTTGCTAGGGAGTGCGATGGCACAAGTAGTAGGTGAAGGGACGATTGAACACATACTTCAGGCTTTCACGGTTCTGACGTTTATCGTCTGTTTTGCGAGCCTTCGCTTTGACAAAACCTGGTCTCGTTTCCTCTACAGCCTGTTTGGTGTTTGGGTTCTTGTGATTGTGATCAAGACCGTTTTCGACATCAGAGAGATGAATGTGGTGATGCTTGCCCTCACCTTTGCGTTCTTTTTCGGCACTTTTAAATCCATCGCAAGACAGATTCTTTTCACCGGCCATGTCAACAGCAACAAAGTCATTGGCTCGGTAGCGCTTTTCTTGCTGCTTGGTCTGATGTGGGCGATTGCCTACCTCATTCTGCTTGAGTTTTCGCCTGAAGCCTTTACCGGTATGGAAGCGATTTCTTGGGGGCAGAACTTCTCCAATGCAGCGTATTTCAGTTTCGTTACCTTAACCACGCTCGGTTATGGCGACATTAGTCCTCTAACACCACTGGCTCAAGTCGTGGTGTATTTAGAGGCCATCACAGGTGTTTTTTATATGGCGATTGTTGTTTCAAGTCTCGTCAGTTCTAACATTGATCATCAGGTAAACAAAAATGGATAAACAATCGGTAAAAATCGACAGTAAGCTTTTCATCAGTAATATGGTGGAATCAGCAATACGCATTGGCTTGATCTTTGTCTTGCTGATGTTTACGTACGACATCATCAAACCCTTCATACTTCCGGTTATTTGGGGCGCTATTATAGCCGTCGCTTTAATGCCGCTTACCCAAAAATTGCAGCGTGTATATGGTGGTCGCAGAGGCCTGGCAGCCACAACCATTGCTTTACTTGGTATTGCCCTCCTTGTCACGCCACTTGTTATGGTATCAGGCTCCATTGTGGATGGTGCAACGCACGCGCTTGAAGTACTACAAAATGGACAAGTGAAAATACCAGGGCCAAAAGCTTCCGTAGCGGATTGGCCTATCGTGGGTGATAAGCTCTACGAAGTGTGGACCCTATTCGCTACTAATCTTGAACAAGCTATTCAAACCTTTATGCCACAAATAAAGGCAGGACTCACATCTTTACTGGGTACACTGGGGGGCGTATTGGGAAGTTTACTGCTTTCAATCTTGTCACTTGCGATTGCAGCAGGTTTCATGACGTACTCTGAATCTGCGGCATCAGGCTTAAGAACCATCGCGATTCGAACCGCAGGTGAAAACGCAAAAAGCTGGACCACGCTTATCGCAGCGACAATTAAAAGCGTACTGCTTGGCGTAGTCGGTGTAGCGGCGATTCAAGCACTGTTGATCGGTGCTGGTTTCTTCGTATTTGGCGTTCCGGCAGCAGGTTTACTCACACTGCTTCTAATGATCTTATGTATCGCTCAGCTCCCGGCGTTGCTCGCTGTGCTACCTGTGATTGGCTTCATGTACATGACCCAAGACACCTCAACAGCAACCATGTTTACTGTTTGGGTCGTAGTTGCGGCTCTTTCTGAAAACCTGTTCAAACCAATGTTAATGGGACGTGGCGTCGACGTGCCAATGCCTGTGATTCTGCTCGGTGCCATCGGTGGTATGCTTTTCTACGGCATCGTTGGTCTGTTCTTAGGTGCCGTTATCCTAGCAATTTGGTATGAGTTATTTGTTTGGTGGTTAAGCATTGAGAAAGCACAACAGCAAGAAGAAATGGCAGAACAACAAGACGCTTCTAATGACCAATCAGAACCTGGACACGGTGCAGGCATATAATAAATCAATAAGTTAGAAATAAATTTAATCTATAACTTATGATATCAAACCGCTGCATTTCAGCGGTTTGATTCTATTTGGATCACAGTTTCGTCGTAATAAATGCGATAAAAATGACGTTCTTGTTAAATTTTCATACTTATTACACTTGGGAGTTGCAATCGGGCAATGAACGATGCACTCTCGATGACCACTAATTTGCTTAGGATAAAAACAATGAAATTGATCAAGCCTTTAACTTGTGCGCTTGCTCTCGCAATGAGTGGCATGGCATTCGCAGATGTAACCGTGAGTGTTCCTGACAACGTTTCAGTATTAGCGGCTAACGGTGAAAAAGCAGATCTTTCGGGTGGTTTTTTCGCCTCTGAAAGAACACTGACGTTACCTGATGGCCTTAACCAAGTCGTATTTCGTTTCGCCCCTTACTTCAACCAAGGTAATGACCGTTTAAGTGTTGAAAGCGATGTTATCGTTACACGATTTGACGCGACCAATGCCGAACTCACTCTACAAATGCCAGAATACCGCAACCTACGTGATGCGGAAGAGAAGATCAAAGACTTAGATTGGAAACTGGTTGATGATTCTGGCAACGCAATCGCGGTTGACCAGGACAAGTTGCTCAAACCGGGTATGCAAATCGGTCGTGATTACGTGCGTGAAATCGAAGATTATAACCAAGCTGGCGGTGCAGCAGCCGTGGCTTTTGCTGGCGCAGCAACCATGCAGCCAGTCACGCTTCCTGCAAAGGTTCCTGCGGATATGAAGCAAGTGAGAGCAACTGCGGTTAAAGCGGATTCGACAGCTGAAGAGATGCTGCACTTCTGGTACCAAAAAGCAGACGCAGAAACCAAAGCTCGCTTTAAGAAATATGTTAATCAACAGTAAATCTGGTTAACTTTATCGATATTAAAAAAGCCACTTCACGTGGCTTTTTTGATCAAAAATTAGGAAGCTTGGACAACTTTAGTATTGGCGATCAAGTCATGCAACAATCGTCGCTCCGGATGAAAGAACAACAATGCCAAATTTACCAACGGGATCCCCGGAATGAGCATCTCCAGCAAGTAGCTAATAACAAGCCTTAACCCTGCTGTAACTTTCGTTGCCTTACTATCATTTTTCATTACAACTTTAATACCAATCATGCGCATACCAATGGTTTGCCCATGACTCAATGCATTCCAGTTGATCATTAAAACCGTTGGTAAAGAAAGCAAGTAAAACGCCTGAGTTTCACGAACAAGCGTAAGGTTATCTGCTAAAGAGAGCTGAAAGTCGTTAAGAAAAGAGTTAATACTCAATGCGATGATTAACACGACCACCATCGCAAAGAGCAGGTCGATAAAACCAGCAATGATTCTCTGTTGCTTGCTCGCGATAAAAGCATACATGGACTTCAGTCACCTCAATGTAATTGGTTAAGCGAGAATGACTGAGTGTACAGACGCGCAATGGTGAGCGCAGTTTAGGTATTGCCAACATAATATTCAACTAAGAACATACTAAATCGCGGTCGTATCTCAAAAGTAATCATTACATCTTGAGCATAACCGTATCAATTTAACAAAACGCTACCAGTAACGTTCGTAAATGATATTTCCCCCAGTTTGATGGCGATACTTTTCCAAGCCTAGCTCTTGTAAAACGGGCACGGTATCTTTGATCATTTGTGGATTCCCACACATCATGACAAAGCTACGCTGAGCTGAGAATGGCGCATCAGCGGCGTTGGACAGTAAACCCGATTCGATGAGTTCAGGAATTCGGCCTTGTAATTTACCATCAACCACTTCCCTGCTGACTATCGGTATATACTTTAATCTGCCTTCATATCGTTGCTGAAGCTGTTCAATTAGGTATTTATAAACCAGATCTTTTTCGAAACGAACGGCATGAACCAGCACAATGCGCTCATTGTGAGGCGGTAAGTTTATATCATCCAGCAGCGACAAAAACGGTCCAATCCCCGTACCTGTAGATAGCAGCCACAGGTCATGAGCCTGTTTAGGAATAGAATCATGGATTAAATCGCCATGTGCGGTGGTACCGACATAAATGCTATCACCAGATTTAAGCTTTTGGAGCCGTGGAGAAAGTTGTCCTTGAGGGTCGGCTACTATTAGAAACTCCAACCAATCGAATTGCTCGCTTGGCGCATTAACCACAGAGTAAGCGCGGCTGATCGGCTTACCTTCATCATCAAGCAAAGCAAGCTTGGTGAATTGGCCAGCTTTAAAGGAAAGAGGCGCGCCAGATATTCTCAAACTGAACAGCTCACCTGTCCAATCGATGCGTTTCTCAACTCTTGCGAGGTTGAAACCTTTGAGTTCAATCATGAGACACCTCCTATCTGGTTACTCTTAGTTAAACTTACGCCTTCAACTCGATTATGTAAAGTTTCTGGTTTACATAATCAAACCACTATTTCATTTCACATTTTAAAAACAATTTTATTACATATTAAATGATTACATCTAGAATAAATGCTCAAAGTGATAAGTCGCGTCGCAATTTGTGGCAAAGCAGATGAAAAAGGAGCAATAGAAATGGACACACTGTTAAAGGACTTTCCCGTTATCACAGAGATAAAAGTCGCATGGGGTGAAATGGATGCTCTGCAACACGTTAATAACGTGGTCTATTTTCGCTACTTCGAGACCGCACGTTTAGATTACTTCAACAAAATTAACCTGCTGGTCGACCTGCAGACCTCGCAAATTGGGCCAGTACTGAGCGAGACTCAATGCCGCTACAAATTGCCTGTTACTTACCCAGACACGCTATTAGTCGGTTCTCGCGTAATCGACATGCAAGAAGATCGCATCACGATGGAGTACCAAGTGCTGAGTAAGAAGTGGGGTAAAATTGCGACCATCGCGACCGCCACTGGTGTGATGTTTGATTTTAAGAACAACGTTAAAGCTGCGATTCCAGATCACGTTCGCCAGTCGATTTTAGACTTGGAAGGAACCGTGGGTAGTACGCATCATTTGGAGTAGCAATAAACGAGAGATTAAAGGCGAGGTTCCCGACAGCGCTTCTTCATCGCTATCGGGAATGATGCTGAGGTACCATTCCAACTTACGTAATAAGAAAACTAGCGTCACTCTAATGAGCCTAAGTGAATCATTCGAAACCTCGCTAAACGTAACAGCAGCGCGACTCTTCCAGCCTACGCGATAAGAAAGGCTACGTCATTCTAGCGAGCCATAGCGAGACTAAGAATCTACTTACCGCTTGCAGCAGACCATAAAGCCATGAATAAACTCAATACAATCTGAGAGTAGATTCTTAATCACGCTCGTTCCTCGCGGTTCAGAATGACGGTTCGAGATTGGCTCTGATCTCTACAAAACCATCTAAAAAAGCGATTGCAGACAAGCCTAAGTGACCATCCGGAATTTCGCTTTAGACGTAACAGTAGAGCGACTCTTTCAGCCCACGCGATAAGAAAAGCTACGTCATTCTAACGAGCCAAAGCGAGACTAAGAATCTACTTGCCGCTTGCTGCAGACCATAGAGCTATGAATAAACTCAATACAATCTGAGGGTAGATTCTGAATCACGCTCGTTCCTCGCGGTTCAGAATGACGGTTCGAGTTTGGCTCTGAGCTCTACAAAACCATCTAAAAAAAGCGATTCCAGACAAGCCTAAGTGACCATCCGAAATCTCGCTTGAGACGCATCAGCAGCGCGACTCTTCCAGCCTACGCGATAAGAAAAACTTCGTCATTCTAGCGAGCCAAAGTGAGACTAAGAATCTACTTGCCGCTTGCTACAGACCATAGAGCCATGAATAAACTTAATACAATCTGAGGGTAGATTCTGAATCACGCTCGTTCCTCGCGGTTCAGAATGACGGTTCGAGTTTGGCTCTGACCTCTACAAAACCATCTAAAAAAGCGATTCCAGATAAACCTATGTGACCATCCGGAATCTCGCTTTAGACGTATCAGTAGAGCGACTCTTCCAGCCTACGCGATAAGAAAAACTTCGTCATTCTAGCGAGCCATAGCGAGACTAAGAATCTACTTACCGCTTACTGCAGACCATAAAGCCATGAATAAACTCAATACAATCTGAGAGTAGATTCTGAATCACGCTCGTTCCTCGCGGTTCAGAATGACGGTTCGAGTTTGGCTCTGATCTCTACAAAACCATCTAAAAAGCGATTCCAGAAGAACCTATGTGACCATACGGAATTTCGCTTTAGACGTAACAGTAGAGCTACTCTTTCAGCCTACGCGATAAGAAAAGCTACGTCATTCTAACGAGCCAAAGCGAGACTAAGAATCTACTTACCGCTGCTGTAGGCCCATAGAGCTATGAATAGACTCAATACAAGCCTGAGGATAGGTTCTGAATCACGCTTTAAACGTAACAGCAGAGCGACTCTTCTAGCCTACGCGATAAGAAAAGTGGCGTCATTCTAGCGAGCCAAAGCGAGACTAAGAATCTACTTACCGCTTGCTGCTGACCATAGAGCAGTTAGCAAAACGTCTCGATATACAGCGCTTCGACTTTGTCCCGCGCCCATTGCGTTTTGCGCAGGAACTTCAGCGACGATTTGATTGAAGGATCTTTCTTGAAACAGTTCACACGAACGCGCTCATACATGCCATTCCAACCAAAGTGTTCAACTAGTCGGGTGACGATTTTCTCTAAACTCAACCCGTGAAGTGGGTTATTCGGCTGCTGTTGGCTCATGCTATTGATCCGGTAAAGTGAAGTTGCGCGCTAATCTAACTCAAACTCGCCGTGCAACCTAATGTTTTAACCTTGAATTGGCCTACGACTCTCCCCTATAGTAGCCCAAACTTCTTAAAAGCCCTTTTCATTATGAAAGCCCTCAACGACCTCAATATTTTTGTCGAAACCGCGCGCCAAGGCAGCTTTTCAAAAGCCGCTAACAGCATGGACATGACACCTGCCGCCATTAGCGCATCGATTAAGCGTCTTGAAGGGCAAATCGGTTTCCCGTTGTTTGTGCGTTCCACCCGAAGCCTGCGTTTAACCTCAGAGGGCGAACTGTTTTTAGACAAAACCACGCAAGCGTTGGCAACATTGCAAGAGGGGTTGGATCAGATCTCAAGTGCGCGCGGGGAGTTGTCTGGTCAGCTGCACATTACTGCACCCTCCGATTTTGGTCGCAATATGTTGCTCGATTGGGTGGATGAGTTCATCGATCTCTACCCAAATGTTTCCATTAAACTAGAGCTGTCCGATAGCTTGACGGATATGTATACCAAGCCTGTCGATATTGCGATTCGCTACGGCGAGCCGGCCGACTCCAATCTGGTCGTATTGGCATTGTGTGGGTCAAACGAACGGATCTTATGTGCATCGCCAGAGTACGTAGCTACACATCCAGAACTCACCTCTCCTGCCGATTTAACGCAACACAATTGCTTGTGCTACATGGTCGCGGATTCGGTCTACAACAAATGGACGCTCACGCGTGGCAGCGAGAAAGAACAAATCGTGGTCAGCGGTAACTTGTTGAGCAACGATAGTGACTTGCCACACCGGTTAGCGATCAAAGGCAAAGGCATTGCGAATAAATCATTGATGGACATTAGCCGAGACTTAATCGAGGGAAGATTGGTACGAGTGTTACCAGAGTGGGATTGCGGCCCAGTGCCGCTCTACATGGTATGTGCCGATCGTCGATTATTGACGCCAACGATTCGGACTTTCCGCGACTTTATCCAACAAAAATGCTGCCAGCAACGCGCCAACGTGCTGGCAACCTTCTGTCATTAGGCGATAAATCGAAGAGGACGAATCTGGGTATATTCAACCCAATCGTTCTCTTCCAATGTTTCAAGAAACGTCGCCATATGCGGGCTTTGCAAATGCTTATCCAAGGCCTCTTGCGACGCCCAGATTTCTTGGAACATAAATAGGCCATCAACTTTTTCGTCGAGATACAACTCGTATTGGCAACAGCCTTCTTCTTTACGAGTTGGCTCTAGTAAACCAGCAAGCAAATTCACCACCTGATCCTTACTATCTGGATAGGCTTTCACTTCTGCGACTAAGTGGATCATCGTTTTATCACTCTTTTGCGATTTATATATTGATTACGGGGTGCTACGTCACCTGTAAGTAAGCTCGAATTAGATCTCGGTGAATACGGTTTCTGCGTCCCAGCGAGACTTTGGCGTTTTCGCGTTGAAGTCATCTTCCGCGTGGTAGCCAAGCGGCACGATCACAACACTGGTATAACCTTTTTCACGCAAGCCAAATTCTTCATCCAGCACTTTTGGATCAAACCCTTCAATTGGTACTGCATCGATTTCTAGCGTCGAAGCACCCAACAGCAACGTACCCACGTTGAGGTAAACTTGTTTCTCCATCCAATGGTTTGCATCTTTCAAATCAAAACGGTGCATGTTCACAAAGTAGCTACGGCCACCGCGCACAGCCGCTTTCGCTTCTTCAGTTGGGAATCGACCATCTTTTTCTTCTTGCACCATTAGCGCTTCAATGTAGTCGTTATCAATGCCTGTTTTTGCACAAAACACCAATACGTGAGAAGCGTTGAGAATCTTCGCCGCGTTAAACGCGTAATTCTCTTGCGCCGCTTTAGCGATGCGCTGCTTGCCTTCTTCTGTGCTTGCCAGAATGAAATGCCAAGGCTGGGAGTTCACACTCGATGGACTAAAACGAATCAGCTCTTTAACTGCATCGATTTTTTCTTGAGGTAGCTTGCGCGTTGGGTCAAACACTTTCGTTGAGTAACGAGATTTTGCAGCTTGTACGATATCCATGAGGTTCTCCAATTAATGAATTTAAGCTGTGTAACAGCATAACCTCATGATATAAAGGGAAAAACCGATTTCGATTAAAAACATTTTCAAAATAAATTTGAAAATAAAACGATAAGAAAGGCTTTGAGCGTTCTCACTGAACTTCTTCATCTTTTCAGCAATAATGCATGTTTGCTCGCAACCAAACTCAACTCATGCTGCCTCAAGATAACGTTATTACATCCTTTCTGTGCAAAAAGCTCGGTCACAATCACCTTCGAATTGCCGGCGAATATTGGCACATTGAGAAGTTGGCGGCCTTGCAATGCATGATGTTGAAAGAAGCGCCTAACCTCCAAGAAGGGCTGCTTTGGTGGAGTAAAAGTGTCTCATTATTCGACCGCCGTTTGTACGTCACATTGCAACATGGTGATGCCCAAATCCATCTGCAAGTCGAATGTAGAACGGCCGATATGCCAAATTGGGCGGAGTCGGTGTTTGGCTTGCTCAAAATGCAGTTGGAAATGCTTGAGCTAAGCGAATCAATACAGGTACAAGTTCACGCCAACAATCCACTCGCGGCCGATATTTTTCTAGAGGAAACGCAAGATTCTAAAACGAGTTCAAACGTGTTTGACTTGGTGAAACATGTTTATTTGCTGCTTTCTCACCAGCCAATTGAACAACCAGAATTACTGAGTGTTTTGAACGCCTTGTTCATCAAAAACAGCAATTACGCGCTCAAGTTAGAGCAAGCGGCAAGGCAACTGGGCGTCTCCAAACGCACCTTGCAACGTCGACTGCAAGAGAAGCAAATGAGCTACTCTCAATGCGTTGATTTCGCTAAAAGAAAGCAAGCACTCACTTTGCTTGCCGACACCCAACTCACAACGCAGCAAATCGCCTATCAACTTGGTTACGAAGAACCATCGAACTTTCACCGCACTTTTCGTCGTTGGTATCCGTTTTCCCCCATGCAGTATCGCCAACAATGTTTGGATAACCGAACTCAACTAAATCAACAACCGATCCGCTTGTACTACGCCAAAGCCAATACCTTCGACGATAACCACATCGACCAACCTGTCGGCAAAATATGGATGGAAGTGGACAATATTGCGTTTGAAAAAGTGGTCTCGGTAGAATGCCGTGACCGTGATGGCGCATGGCGGCGCTATCCCGCCTTCTTCGAGCGTTTTTTAAGTCATGGCACCGAACTCTGGGCGACGACCGAACTTCCGGTGGCGCATCCCCTTACCTTTCGCCTGTGTTATGAAGTCGATGGGGAACGTTACATTGAGAATAACCACCAGCGTGATTATGTGGTTTCTAAGGGGCTTTTAATTGGCGCAACGGAATATATTGTCCCGACTCGGCAGCTTATTAATATTGGGGCGCAATACACGCTCTTTATCGAACTGGCATGCCGACTTGAAAACGTTGTGAGGATTGACTGTTACGCCGATGATGACCCCACACCTCACGCAATGCGCTTGACCCAACACTCGCAACATTATGCTTGTTGGGTGCTGCAATTATCGCTCACTCAAACTGCAAAGCAGTGCCGTTTCCGCCTTTATGATGAATCCGACAACGAGCTCGCGAAAGAGCATTACCCGATACAATATCCTATTGTGCAACCGCTCAATTAAAACTGTCGGTCAGATCAAAACCATCACTTCGTGACATCATTTCACGTCTTTTTTGGCGTGAGATGACACTCTCAATTTCAAACCTTTGCTTTATCGTTTCTGCATTGCTGCATAACGGAGGCAAAAACTGTGTTTGAAACTCTACCTAACCCAATGAATAAAATAAAAATACTTCCTTTAGCGATCGCTCTTGCTCTTTCTGGCTGTGGAAGCGACGAAACCACACCAGTCGATACAGGCAGCCACGTGGCATCTCCTGATTGGCAAGATCAAATCATTTACTTCCTGATGATCGACCGTTTTAACGACGGCGACAGCGCTCTTAATGATCAAGGGCAAAACGAATTCGATCCGACTTCGGATAAAAAATTTAGCGGCGGCGACCTCGTTGGTGTGAGTGATAAGTTAAGCTACATCGAAGATCTCGGTGCCACATCGATCTGGATTACTCCGCCAGTTGCTAACCAATGGTGGGATGCCGAACAAAACTACGGCGGCTACCACGGGTACTGGGCGCGCGATTTCCAAAAAGTGGATGAGCACTTTGGTGACATGGAAAGCTACCAAGCGTTAGCACGCGAAGTGCATGCGCGTAACATGTTCTTAATTCAGGACATCGTGACCAACCATGTAGGCAACTTCTTCACCTACGATGATCCTTACAGTTATGATCCAAGCCTACCTTGCCAAGGCTTCCGTTTGATTAAAAATGCACTACCCGCCGGGCAAGAACTGCCGTACCCACTCAACATGAACGAGTGTAAAACAGACGGCACAGGCAGCTACCACTGGACGCCGACCATCACCGACCACAACGATCCAGTACAAGAAAAAACCTGGCAGCTCTCTGATTTGGATGACCTTAATACGTCCGATCCTGAAGTACGCGCTTATCTAAAAGAGAGCTACCGAAAATGGATTCGCGAAGTCGGCGTCGACGGATTCCGTATCGATACGGTGAAGTTTGTTGAACATGATTTCTGGAATGACTTCCTACACGCCGACGATGGTGTGATAACGCAAGCGGTTGATACCGGTCGTGACAACTTCCTCACTTTTGGTGAAGTATTCGAAACATCGACGCCATACCACACCGAAGGCGAAGAGAAGATGCTGACTTACATCGGTGAAAATGGCTCACCGAAACAGCTAACCTCGGTACTGAACTTCCCATTGCAAGCGACCATGACGCGCGTATTTGCAGCAGGGCAACCGACCGACTATTTACGTTTCCGTCTTGAGAAAATGATGGAGATGTTCCCGAATCCATACATCATGCCGAACTTCATTGATAACCACGACATGCCGCGCTTTCTGTCGCAAGGTAGCGTGAATGACATGAAACAAGCATTGATCACCATGATGAGCGTACCGGGTATTCCTGTGATTTACCAAGGTACAGAACAGGCGATGTCAGCGGCGCGCGATGCTATGTTCGCCGGAGGGTACCGTGAAGATGGCAACTACGTAGACTCGTTCGACCAAAACAGTGAGATGTACTTGTTTATTCAAGAACTTGCCAAGCTACGCACTGAAAACAAAGTCATGACACGTGGCGAAATGAAGGTGATTGGCAGCGACAAAGCGGGCGCGGGCGTGTTCGCCTTTACCCGAACGTTGGATACCGACGAAGTCTTGGTGGTCATGAACACATCCAACTCGCCGATGTTGATGAACCAACTCGATGTAGAGCAAGCGGGCGGTACCGTCTTCAAACAGCAAATCATGTCGAACTGGGCAGACGCTCCAGAGCAGTTAGTCGCCGATGAAAACGGTCATGTAACCCTAGAGCTACCAGCCAAGTCTGCAGTGATTTACTCAAAAACAAGCAGCAATCAATCTGTAGATACGCCAGACCTCAACATCCAACTAGCGCAAGATTGGGAAGGAAAAACCATCACTGGTGATATTGTTATCGCGGGTAGTGCGAACGCCAACGAGAAGTTGAACCTTGTCGTAGACGGTAATCTGGAAACAGCACAAGCCATTACCGTAGGTGCTGACGGTCAATTCAGCGTGACTTTATCTACCCGTCACTTTGCGATTGGCGAACAGCAACACCGCTTCGCGATTTATTCTACTGAGAAAAAAGCTGGCATTGAAGATGTTAACTTTGTGTCGGACTTAAGCTGGTCAAACACGCCAGACGACACTATTGATGACGCGGGTGATGCGCAAGATGGCATGGGCGGTCCTAACGGTAACTATTCGCTACCAACGGATCCAACATTCGATAAAAACAATAGCCAACTCGCAATCAACAAAGCTGAGGTATTTACCGTTGGCAGTAACGTACGTTTGACCTTCACCATGGACAAGATCACCGACACTTGGTTGCCACCAAACGGCTTCGACCATGTGGGTTTCACCATCTTTATTGATTTACCGGAAGAAACGGCAACCAACTTGTCTGAGCTACCGAAGATCAACGCTTCTATGCCAAACGGAACCTGGAGTCGCAATGCGGTTGTTTTTGGCTGGCAAAGCTCGATTTACAACACCAAAGGAGCAAATGCGACGACATGGGGAGAAGCCGTAACACCAGCACCAATGGTCACGGTAGACAAAGCCAACAACACCATTTCGATGGACTTTGCTAGCGATGCACTAGGCCGCCCAGATTCGCTCGATGGTATCCGCTTCTATGTCACGACTTGGGACTTAGACGGCCTTTCGGCAACTTACCGTCCGCTAGAACAAGACAAAGGCCCTTGGAACTTCTCCGGTGGCGCATCGGATGAAAGTAAGATTTGGGACGATTTACCAATCATCACCTTGTCGGAATAAACCGTTAAATAAGACACCGCCCAGCGTTATGACTGGGCGGTCATCAACAAAAGAATGCAGAAAGAAACTTCTGCTCGTTTTTATTCTAGCTAAAGAATGATTTCACCCACAGCACCAAACTGTCCCAAAGCTGACCAAACCACGAGCCCTCTTCTACCGCTTGGCTGCTGACCAAGGGATAACTCGCCACGGTACTGTCATCGCTTTTCCAAACGACCTTACCAATCTCATCTCCTTGCGCGATCGGCGCAATCAACGGTTCATTTAACACCACACTCTTATCAAGCCCAGTCGTCATTGAACGAGGCAGAGTGAGATAGGCATCTTTAGCAAAGATCGCCTCAACTTGATTAGCATTTCCCTTCCAAACGCGAACTTTAGACTCAACTTCCCCCTGTTTAGCAACTTGCTTGGTGTCATAAAAGCGAAAACCATAGCTGAGTAGATTCTTCGATTGGCTGATCCGAGCCTGTTTACTTGGCGTACCCATCACCACCGAGATAAGGCGCATTCTTCCTTCTTTGGCCGAGCTCACCAAGCTGTATCCGGCATTGCTGGTGTAGCCGGTTTTTCCCCCGTCGACATCAATGGA
The DNA here is from genome assembly GCF_033338745.1 of Vibrio sp. Vb1026. NCBI lineage: Bacteria > Pseudomonadati > Pseudomonadota > Gammaproteobacteria > Vibrionales > Vibrionaceae > Vibrio > Vibrio sp. Vb1026. The sequence continues at coordinate 291,640 of NZ_JAWOTH010000001.1, read as the reverse complement.
ATTGTCCCACAACAACTTATTGCGGTTGTACTGCGTAATGTCGTTCCACTTGAAGACTTTCTCACTGTATAGCGCGTACACATCAGGAACATCGCTGATGATCGACTGCATGAGTCTTGCCATATCGGTTGGTGAGGTTTGGATGCCATCACTATCAAGACCATGGGAGTTCACAAAATAGGTGTCTTGCAGTCCTAATTTCTCCGCCCAACCATTCATCAAGGCAACAAAGCCGCGTTCACTGCCTGCAACATGCTCAGCCAGTGCAACGCACGCGTCATTTCCTGATTGGATGATCACGCCGCGCATTAAGTTCGCAACACTAATTTCATCTTTCGGTTTGATGAACATTTTAGAAGAACCGGGAAACTTGGCCGACCACGCGTTTTCGCTCACGGTGACAACATCATCCCATTTCAAACGCCCCGCTTTGATTTCTTGTCCAACTACATAAGCGGTCATCAACTTGGTTAAACTCGCCGGAGCAAGGCCTGCTCGCCCGTTATACTCGGCAATAATGGCACCGGATTGAAAGTCCATTAATACGTAGCCTTTTGCCTGTAACTGAGGTGGGTTGGGCGTAACAACGGCAAAAGTAGGTACGCTTATTAAACAAGTCACAATTGTCCATCGAGCCAGTGACACTTTCATCCGACTTCCTCCATGCTCTTACTTTGTCGCAACTCTATTGAGCATAGCTCACTCAACCAGTTGCACCAGTCGCTAATCGTTTCATTTTCTTGAACTTACATTGATTTGACCAAGGTATAGAACTGAAGAGGCAATTGGGAAATAGCGTTGGTTCTTCGCGCCATTCGCAGTAAAGTAGCGCTACCCCTCAATAAGGAAATAAAGATAACAATGAACGCTCAATCATTTATCGACGCAGGATTGCATTACACTCCCCACAGTTTTACCGTTCCTCTGGATTACCAAGACGCAAGCAAAGGCACCATTAGAGTCTTCGCCCGTTCGGTTTGCCTAGTTGGCGATGAAGAATCGACCAAACCTTGGTTGGTTTACTTTCAGGGCGGGCCTGGCTTTCCCTCTCCACGTCAAAACGGCAATAATGGCTGGGTAAAACGCGCCCTGCAAGAGTACCGAGTTTTGCTTCTCGACCAGCGCGGTACGGGCAACAGCAGCGTAATTAATCACCAGACGCTTGCTCACCTCACGCCAGAGCAACAAGCAAACTACTTGAGCCACTTCCGAGCGGATAACATCGTGCGCGACGCGGAATACATTCGTGAGCAATTTGGCGTCGAAAAATGGGCGATCTTAGGTCAAAGCTTTGGTGGGTTTTGCTCCCTCACCTATTTGTCTTTGTTCCCAGACAGCTTGCTACAAAGCTACATCACAGGTGGCGTGCCATCAGTCTCACGTCATGCCGACGATGTGTATGAAGCCACTTTCAAACGCACCATGGAGAAAAACCAAGCGTTCTTCCAACAATTTCCAAGTGCGCAACAACTTTGCCAAAACATTGCGAATCACTTGCTGGAAAATGAAGAGTACCTACCAAATGGTCAACGCTTCACGGTGGAGCAATTTCAACAAATCGGCATCAACTTTGGTGTGAGTGATACTTTCTTGCCGACTTACTATTGGCTAGAAAGCGCGTTGATTGAAGTGGACGGCAAACCACAACTTCGCTATGAGTTCTTGAACGATATGTTGGCGCAGCAAAACTTCCAAACCAACCCGATCTACGCCATTTTGCATGAATCGATTTACTGCCAAGGCTTTGCGTCGAGTTGGAGTGCGCACCGCGTTCGCCAAACCCGATCAGAGTTTAATTATGAATCTGGCAAGCCATTTTACTTTACGGGGGAAATGGTCTTCCCATGGATGTTCGACCAATACGTTAACCTCAAGCCACTAAAAGACACCGCAGAAATATTGGCAGCGAAAGAAGATTGGACAACGCTGTACGATCAAACACAACTGGCTCAGAACAAAGTGCCTGTCAGTTGCGCCGTTTACGCCGATGATATGTTTGTTGAAATGGATATCAGTCGAGAGACGCTCGCGTTAATACCAAATTCAAAAGCGTGGATCACCAATGAGTACGAGCACAACGGTTTACGTGCCGACGGTGAACGTATTCTCGATAGGCTCATAGCCATGGGCAAACAGACCGCAGCTACGTTGAAATAAGCACGGCAGAAATTAGAAATACGCCTTTTCAGTATGTGGTGAAAAGGCGTTTATAGCGGTTTATGAACAATGGCGATCAGTCATTCACTCTTTGTCCCTAAACCTTTATCCCTCACCACCTCATGTATAAAACTGCGACATGTCCTTTCCTTGTCAATGACTCCGGTGATTATTTGGTGCTTCTTGCGCCTAACTTTTTTGAAGGGCCTAAAACAGAATAACAACATAAATTTAAACCAAAAGTATCGGCCCCAACCTACCTGACTCACTATAATTAATGCTTATAATTTGAACACATAGCGGCTTCACCTGCGGACATGCACCCCCTATCAAAGACCGCCAGGCCCCGCCTACTCATAATATCCGTATAATTTGTCCGTATTTCCGACTAGTTTAGTCAGGTATACTTCGTGCCGCTAAAATTTTAAGGTCGTTGACCACCTGTATTTTTAAAGGAAACCTCATGAGTCAGTATGTAGTTTGTGCGCTGTACAAGTTTGTTGAGCTGAATAACTATCAAGAGCTACGCGAGCCATTACTTGCGTTGATGGAAAAACACCATATTCGCGGAACATTACTACTGGCAAGTGAAGGTATCAACGGTACTGTTGCATCTGATCGTGCAGGTATTGATACGCTACTGGAGTGGCTAAACAACGAACCTCGTTTGACTGGCACCGTATACAAAGAGTCGTATTCTGAGACCCAGCCATTCAATCGCACCAAAGTGAAATTGAAAAAAGAGATCGTAACATTAGGTGTTGAAGGTATAGACCCTCGCCACGTAGTGGGGACTTACGTGAAACCTCAAGAGTGGAACGATCTTATTGCTGATCCTGAAGTGTTTGTTGTCGATACACGTAATGATTACGAAATCGAGATCGGGACATTCAAAGGCGCTGTAAACCCAAAGACTGAAACCTTTCGTGAATTCCCAGACTATGTAAAAGAAAACATGGACCCGGCAAAACACAAGAAAGTTGCGATGTTCTGTACCGGTGGTATCCGCTGCGAAAAATCAACTGCTTACATGAAAGAACAGGGCTTTGATGAGGTCTACCACCTAGAAGGCGGCATTCTTAAATATCTTGAAGAAGTTCCTCAAGAAGAGAGCATGTGGGAAGGCGATTGTTACGTATTTGACGGTCGTGTTGCCGTGAACCACCAGCTAGAAAAAGCAGATTACGATTTATGTAACGCTTGTCGTCTACCGATCACTGAAGAAGACAAACAGTCAGAATTGTTCGAGCAAGGCGTGAGCTGTCCAAAATGTCACGGCACACACTCAGAAGAACAAATTGCTCGATTCCGCGAGCGTGAAAAACAAATTGTTCTTGCAGAGCAGCGAGGCGAGCAGCATGTTGGTGGTGAAAGTGCCAAGCAAAGAGAAGCCCGACGTGCCGCTAAGTACGCGCAAAAAGAAGCGCAGCGTAAACAAGACTAAGCCCAACTCTCCTTATATTTAGCGAGCTGCCGTATGGTGGCTCGCTTTTACTGCGCACCAATACTCTTTCAGTACAGTTTTGTATCCCTCACCAATACCTCTAGTTGATTGTTTCTTTTGCCTTCGGGTAGCCCCACCATTTCATCATAAGCACTTTGATGTACTAAAACCTGCTTATTTGCTTTGATATTCCTGCACTTCTTTTGCATCTCGATAAGGGAATGAGCCCTCAAAAAGATGCCGTTGTCATCAGTGATAAATTGCGCTTCTCCATCAATCACAACAGATGCCTGATACAATGCGAGATCAAGCGAATGAATGACCAATTTATCTACATAGAAGTATTTTTGTAACTTACTCAATGGTATTGCCATGTGTCACCTCCCTAAAAGTTACCTTTACGTTTTGTAGAATAAAACCGATCATTGGATGAGATTTCTTCGGTTTACTTGCGTACAACATCGGAAACTAAAGAGGATTCCGATGCAAACAATCAATGTCGTGTGGTTAAAACGAGATTTAAGGCTGACTGACCATCAACCACTAACTCAAGCATTATCAACAAAGCACCCAACTGTGCTTTTATATATTGTTGAACCATTGCTATTGAACAACCCACACTATTCTGAGCGCCACTGGCGATTTGTTTGGCAATCACTGCAAGACATGGATGAAACGCTCAAAGCGTATGGGCATCGAATCACGGTGCTGTTTGACGATGCCTTAGCATGTTTCCAATCAATTCAAGCGCAATATCAAATCAACGCTGTTTTTTCTCACCAAGAAATAGGACTCAACTGCACCTTTGAACGAGACCGACAAGTTGCCGCTTGGCTGTATGAGCAGAACATCGACTGGTTTGAATTCGAACACGGTGCTGTAATCAGAGGTGCAATAGACCGGCAAGGTTGGGACAAACATTGGGACTCTGTCATGAGAGCCTCAATAAGCCCTATTGAGCTCCAAACCGACTTATTGCATTCATTGGATGCAGAAGCTCTCGGCTGTTCGTTTTTGCCACCATCATCCTGGCTATCAAAATGCAAAGGAATGCAAACGGGAGGAAGCCGGCTCGCTTGGAAAACACTAGAGGACTTTTTCCATCGTCGAGGTCGTGATTACTATCGAAGCATTTCTAGTCCCACAGCCTCACGCACAGCCTGTACTCGACTTTCTCCATATCTCGCTTGGGGTAACATATCCTTGCGTGAAGTGTATCAATACCTTTTGAAACACTGGCAAGTCGCTGGGTTTCGTCGCAGCTTAATTGCATTGTCTTCACGGCTTCATTGGCACTGTCACTTCATCCAAAAATTCGAATCGGAATACGACATGGAGTTTTACTGCGTTAATCGGGCTTACGAACCATTGATTAAACAAAGTAGTACTTTCGATGAAGAAAAGTTAGCAGCATGGAAATCCGGGCATACTGGCGTACCTTTGATTGATGCCTGCATGCGCTGTTTGCACCACACTGGTTACATTAACTTTCGCATGCGTGCCATGCTGGTTAGCTTTCTTACTCACCACATGAACATGGATTGGCGAGTAGGTGTAACGCATTTAGCGCAACTGTTTCTCGACTTTGAGCCTGGAATTCATTACCCACAATTCCAAATGCAAGCAGGAGTAACCGGGACTAACACAATCCGTATTTATAATCCGATCAAGCAAGCCCAAGAACATGATCCTAACGGTACGTTCATCTACAAGTGGGTACCTGAGTTACAAATGGTTCCTCCCCCTCTTTTATTCGAGCCCTGGACAATGACCCAGATGGAAGCTGTCATGTATCAATTGCAGCCAGATAGCCGTTACCTTGCACCTATTATCGCACCAGACAATGCAGCTAAGGCAGCAAGAGAGCGCTTATGGACGTGGCGGAAACGAGCTGATGTGAAACAAGAAGGCAGACGAATTCTTGCGCGACATGTTAGACCCTCAAAAGAAAGTAGGACGCGATGATCATCTTTCAATCACGATGCGTACAAATGCAAACACACTCCAGGGAACCCGTTGTACCCTCAACTAGTAAGGAACACATTATGTTCAAACGTATCTTAGTTATCGCGGCGACACTGATGGCGACATTATCTTTTATGCTTCCCGTTCAGGCTCATGAGCATGGCATGATGAAAGCCGATATTGTCGACGTTGCCGCTGAAAATGGCTCTTTCAATACGCTTGTTGCTGCGGTGAAAGCAGCGGGCCTGGTTGACACTCTCAAAGGGGAAGGCCCATTTACTGTTTTTGCACCAACGGATGACGCTTTTGCAAAACTGCCAGACGGCACAGTCGACATGCTCTTAATGCCGGAAAACAAAGACAAGTTAGTATCTGTTTTGACTTATCACGTCGTCCCAGGGAAAGTGATGGCTGCCGATGTTGTTAAGCTAGACAAAGCGACTACGGTTCAGGGGCAAGATGTGATGATTAAAACCATGGGCGATAAAGTCATGGTTAACGATGCAAATGTCATCGCAACCGATGTGAAAGCTAAAAACGGTGTCATTCACGTGATTGATACTGTCATAATGCCGAAATAACACCATCCAGAGGGCGGTACACTCCGCCCTTTAGACAGAACTTCTTCCACCCTTAGCACGATTCCTCTCCATTTATCCCCAACAAACCTCCACTCATTCTCCATGATTATTAATAAGATAAAAACAAAATTAAAATCAATATCTTGCAATACGATACTGCATAATATTGACGAGGTTAAGATATCGTTATCTTTCAATTTGAGAACAGGATTCCATGTCAGTGACGTTTACTTTTCCACATGTAAATTCTTAAGCTAAATTTTGGCTGCTCAATCACATTTCGGCAAACCATTCGAAAGGGTGGGACGCAAAGCTTCCGGTCTGTCAGCATTTAAAAATCTAAAAGAATGCTCATGATAGCGGGGTTACCATGACTCAGTGTTACAGAAGTCCAATTTCTGTAGCGTTGCTTTATGCTCAGCATGCGCCGGGGTGTGACATTAGTTTGTCAGTCATAACAGAGGACATGTGATGAAATCATTTCCAACCAAATCCGTACTCGCGTTAGCACTTGCAAGCATTAGCTCAGGTGCTGCGGCTCACGGTTATGTATCAGAAACCAATGGTGGTGTCGCTGCAAGTCGCTCGGCACTATGTAAGTATCCATCGCCAGATACTAACGAAAAAAATAATAACTGCGGTGCGATTCAATATGAACCGCAAAGCGTTGAAGGCCCTGATGGCTTTCCCGAAACAGGGCCTCGCGATGGTAAAATAGCGAGTGCCGAAACCGCTTTAGCAGCTGCCCTTGATGAGCAAACTGCCGACCGTTGGGTAAAACGCCCTATTCAAGCAGGTACACAAACTTTTGAATGGACATTTACCGCTAACCACGTGACGCGCGACTGGAAATATTACATCACCAAGCCTGATTGGAACCCAAACGCTTCACTATCACGAGACTCTTTTGATCTAACTCCTTTCTGTGTCGTCGACGGCAATATGGTTCAACCCCCGAAACAGGTAAGCCATCAATGTAATGTGCCTACTCGCGAGGGATACCATGTCATCCTGGCAGTATGGGATGTTGGCGACACTGCAGCCTCATTTTATAACGTGATCGATGTGAAATTTGATGGTGGCAGTCCCGTTATTCCAGATTGGAAGCAAGGCGGTCAAATTATTCCTACAATGGATTTAAATATTGGGGATTCGGTTTATACACGCGTATTTGATCAAGCAGGTGAAAACGTGGCGTATAGAACTGAACTAGAAATTACCGATGCAGCAATGGGCCAAGCGAAAAACTGGTCTTACGCACTCGCGACTAAGCTAAACCAAGAACAAGCAAAACTGCAAGCCGGGCAGTATGCAGAGGATAAATTCACTCCTGTTTATGGTACTAATCCGGTGTATCTGCAAGCAAATAGCGGCCTTGAGCGAGTAGAGATCGGCTATAACATTGAAACTCCTGTTCCAGAATACTCACTCACAGTAGATGGCTTAGCAGACGAGTATATCATTGAGTCAACACCGACAACGTTGGATCTGACACTAACTGCTGAAGGCGATTTAAATGCAGAACTCACCGTTTACAATCACCATCGCGAACCACTTGCAAGTTGGACAAACGAAATGAAAGACGGCTCTGTAGAGGCGATATCGCTCGCTTTAAGTAAATCAGAGCCGGGTCACCATATGCTCGTGACACGTATTAAGGACAAAGATGGCAACTTGGTGGATCAGCAAACACTCGACTTTCACTTAAAAGAAGAGTCAGTTACTCCACCACCATCTGGTGAGTACGATTTTGTCTTCCCTGAAGGACTATCTAGCTACACTGCGGGCACAAAAGTGCTTGCCAGCGACGGGGGCATTTATCAATGTAAACCTTTCCCATACTCTGGTTACTGTATGCAGTGGAAAGAAAGCGCAAACCATTACGAGCCTGGAATAGGTTCACACTGGGAGATGGCTTGGGATAAAGTCAACTAAATCACCCTTTGAACGTTAAGTAAAAAGAGCCTCACTATGAGGCTCTTTTATAATCAAACGCAAAAATGACAGCTTTCCCGGTCTAAACCATGAACACCAGATAAACTAGTGAGATGCGCTCGCCCCTCAATCAGCCCCATTTCATAACCTTCTAGTAAAACGGATTGTCGCATTGATAAGCGCTGAACATGAAAATTATCTGGTGGGGCAATCACCCTAACATGTGTTCCTGGTGGAGGGTTACGAATAAACTCTAATGATTGATTATAGTTATCTGCACGTCTTAACATCGCATCCGCCATTTTGGGGTGCTCCGCAAACAGTTTCTTCATCAGCCATGTGGTCTTAACTGGCTTTTTGGCATAATTCAGCGGGTGAGAGAGTACTACAGTTATGTCGCGAGCCCCTCGACGATAAGCCTCACGCACTGGGATAGAATCAGCGACCCCACCATCGGTATAACAACCGCCAGAAAAACAAGGGGTATGCTTGTAGGCAATCGGTAATGCTGTTGTCGCTTCAATCGCATGGTGAAAATTATCACGTGTCACGCGATAGTAATCTGCCTGCCCTGTATCTACATTTGTTGTCGCTGCGAGAAAAGGAACGCCATTAAACAGTTTATTTTCATCGACGGGATACAGGCGATTAGATTCTTCAAACAACCACTTCACATCGATGAGGTCCCCACCTTTAACGAAGCGAGTCGGGTCAAAAAAGCGTTTGCTTGTGGCCAGCTTAGTAATGACGTTAATACTGCGATGCGGGTAGTCGGTCAAATACCCAATCAAATTTGATGCACCAGCAGATACACCGATTGCAAAATCAAACGGTTTATAACTCTGCTCTAAAAACGCATCTAACACTCCGCTTGCGAAGACGCCTCGCATCGCGCCACCTTCTACTACAATTGCTTTTGTTACCATATTTCCCCCATTCTCCTTGCCAAAAGAGTAATGAAGTTCGTGCAATCACAACAATTGAATATTCTTATTATTGAAATAGGTGAAGTCTATTTATTTCTCTCTTAGAAAATGAAAACTAAAGTTCAAAAAATCCGTACCCGTTAGGAATGTAATTGCGGGCTTAACCAAGGTGGCAAGGTCTAAGAGAAATCTAGGAGAAAACCGTTTTATAGGCTTCGCCCGCGCCATCAATGAACATTTGAGTACCAATAACCGCTAGAATTAAGCCCATCATTTTAGTCACAACATTTAGAGCACTTGGTCCAACCGCTTTGACCAATTTGTCTCCAAACAAAAACAGTACATAGGTGATCACACAAAGGACAGCGAAAGAAACGATAGTAATAATGGTTTGATCGAAACCACCCGCTGTCGCAAAGTTCATCGCGGTAGCAATCGTTCCAGGCCCAGCTAATATTGGCATCGCCAGTGGAGACACTGCAATACTCAATGCCGCCCGTTGCTGAGCTGGTGAATACGCCTTCTCTTTGGTTTTCTGATGCGTCGAATCACCTTGAAGCATGTTAAAACCTATCAAAAACACCAAAATGCCGCCTGTTATTCGCAATGCATAAAGCGTGATACCAAACAAATCAAAAATTAACTTACCGGCAATAGAAAATATCGCGATGATAATAAATGCAATAAAAACCGAGCGGAGCGCAATGGAACGGATGGTTTCTTTATCTTCATCAGCAGTTAAACTCAAAAAGATGGGGATATTGGCGATAGGGTTCATGATGGCAAAGAAGCCCATAAACACCGTAACTGTATGAACAATGAGTTCTTTCATATTTTCCACTGCATTTAAATTATTGATTCTAAAAACAGTATATACGCTCTCAAACAGAACGAGTGGTGTATTCTCGATTCGTCTTCACACTTATGCACCAAGCATTGTTTTTCTTTTGAGATAGTTTACCGACTCATCAAATGTCGCTAAGGTGAGTCTTCAGCCTTTACACATAACAGGGGATGTTAAGTCACCATGAACAGCACGATTCAAACAATTCTCAATCACCGCTCAATTCGAAAATTCACCTCACAACCGATTGAGAGCGAACAATTAGATGCCATTCTTCAAGCCGGCCTTGCGGCGTCCTCATCAAGCATGTTGCAAGTCGTTTCAATTATCCGCGTGACCGACATAGAAAAACGTACACTATTAGCTCAATATGCCGGAAATCAAGGGTACGTTGAAAGCGCGGCTGAGTTTTTGGTGTTTTGCATTGATTACCAACGCCACGCCAGTATCAACCCAGATGTTCAAGCTGACTTTACCGAGTTAACGCTAATAGGCGCTGTAGACTCGGGCATCATGGCACAAAATTGCTTGCTTGCGGCGGAGTCGATGGGACTAGGAGGTGTGTATATTGGTGGTTTACGAAACAATGCCCAAAAAGTAGACGAATTATTAGGTTTACCTAAAAATACCGCCATTTTATTTGGTATGTGTCTTGGTCATCCAGATCAAGCCCCTGAAGTAAAACCTCGCCTACCTAAGCATGTCGTGGTGCATGAAAATCAGTATCAAGACCTAAACTTGGATGACATTCAGACGTATGACCAAACTATGCAAAACTACTATGCAAACCGTTCGAGCAATCAAAAACAGAGTACTTGGTCACAAGAAGTCACCAGTAAACTGGCTGGCGAATCACGTCCGCACATCCTGCCGTATTTGAATGGGAAGGGGCTAGCGAAAAAGTGACCATGTCGAAAGACAACAAAAAAGAGATCCGAGTCACACTTTTGATAATCCTATTTAATACAACGAGATAATTAGTCGGTAGATTTTCTTGGTTGTATTTTAGAAAGAAAACACTACATATAGAGCTAATAAACAAAATTTGAGCTAATTGAACAAGTTTTTTCTCCGAAATATGAAATCTTGTAAGTGAAAACATAAAAATACGATATTTATCTGGACACTTGCTGCATTATTGTCTATTGCTCTAATCATTGAAATTCATTAGAGTTCATGCCTCCAGATGCAATCAATCCCTTATTGAGCACTTTATAAATAGAAGAAGGTGGTGCTTATAAGGTTATGTTGTGAAGTCTTTTCTGGAAAAGAATGTTGCTACCAGCAACTCGCTCTTTACGTCAGATGAATGAAAAAACATGAATTTCAAACATAAAAAGCTAGCTAGTTTAGTGCTCTCCTCAGTACTTCTTTCTGGATGTACTGTACCCGGTAGTCACCTTTCCACAGATGGAAAAAACTTCGTCGAAGACAGCAATGTTAGTCGCACTTCTGATTTCAATGTTTTTCCACTTACACTTGATAAAGTATCTCAACTTAAAAGTTTGGGGATAGAAGCCAAATCCAACCCTGAACTAGATCGCCAACTTAGCGCTTATGAGTATGAGGTTGGCCCTGGAGATATACTAAACATTACTATTTGGGATCACCCAGAACTAACTATTCCTGCTGGTTCTTATCGCAGCTCTGCTGAAGCGGGGAATTGGGTACATGCTGATGGTACTATCTTCTATCCATATATAGGTATTGTTGAAGTTGCGGGTAAAAACGTTCGTCAAATTCGTGCTGATATTTCTCGCCGATTAGCAAAGTACATAGAAAGTCCTCAAGTGGATGTCAGCGTAGCAGCTTTTCGTTCGAAAAAATCCTACATTACTGGTGAAGTAAGTAATCCTGGACAACAACCAATCACCAACATCCCACTCACCTTGTTAGATGCAATTAACCGTGCAGGTGGATTAGCCGAAAACGCCGACTGGAAAAATGTAACACTGACAAGAAACGGCATAGTTGAAAACATATCTCTTTATGCGCTGATGCAAGAAGGCGACCTCACTGAAAATAGGCTACTTCAACCAGGTGATATCATCCATGTGCCAAGAAATGATTCACAAAAGGTTTTCGTTATGGGTGAAGTTAACGATCCTAAACTACTGAAAATAGATCGCGCTGGCATGAGCCTTACGGAAGCTCTGAGCAACGTTGGCGGTATTAATCAGATATCAGCGGATGCGACAGGTGTATTCGTAATTAGGAGGTCACAAGACGCAGGTTCACTGGGCGACATATATCAACTTGATGTCTCCGATGCGGCAGCGCTCGTTATTGGTACTGAATTTGCTCTGAAACCGTATGACATCGTTTATGTCACTGCGGCGCCTATCAGTCGTTGGAATCGCGTTATTGCACAACTAGTACCTACCATCTCAGGCTTCAATGAACTTACAGAAGGCGTCCTTCGAGTCAGGACTTGGCCATAGAAAAAGCATTCTGAAGGGCTTGTTTGAACATAAACAAGTCATTCAAACGTTGTCTATAAGGAGCAAAACATGTTTTCGAACATTCTTGTCGTGTGTGTAGGTAATATTTGTCGCTCTCCCACAGGAGAGCGGTTACTACAGCAACTACTCCCAGATAAACAGATTTCTTCGGCGGGTATTGCCGTAGAAAAAAGTCGCCTAACCGGAAAGCCAGCAGATGAAACCGCCAGACTTGTCGCGTCAGAACGTGGTATCTACCTGCTAGACCACAAAGCGCAGCAGCTAACCGCTAAGTTGTGCGCAAAACAAGACCTAATATTGGTGATGGAACAAGGTCATATCGATGCTTTGACGGAGCTGGTACCAGAGGCTAGAGGTAAAGCAATGTTATTTGGTCACTGGATAGGTTCCGTGGATATTCCAGATCCATACAGACAGAGTAGAGAAGCCTTTGAGCATGCATTATCTCTGATTGAAAATGCTGCTCATGCATGGGCAAAAAAAATATAAATTCAGATCACTTGGCGAAATAAAAAATAATGGCTAACCAAACAATACAATCATCTGCTCTTGCTGATGATGAGATCGACCTAGGCAAGCTCTTCGGCATATTGATAGACGCGAAATGGTTTATCATCAGCATTACACTCTTTTTTGCAACATTAGGTATCGCGGTCGCGTTGCTATCAACTCCGATTTACAAAGCCGACGCGTTAATACAAATCGAAAAGAAGAGTTCAGGTGGTATCTCGGCGATGGTCGGTGACATGGGAGAACTCTTTTCTGCCGAATCATCTGCAACTACAGAAATTGAAATAATTAAATCGAGAATGATTCTTGGCGATACCGTTGATAAGTTTAACTTAACAACCATTGCCACTCCTGATTACTTACCTTTTGTTGGTAAAGGTCTAGCACGAATCAACGGTACTCAAAACTACATTTCTTTGACCACGTTTGAAGTACCTCGAACGGCTAGAGGATTATCTCATCAACTGATTGCTACAGACATCGAGAAAGGTCAATTCAGCTTGATGCTTGAAGACCAAATGGTACTTTCTGGTTCAGTTGGTCAACTGATTGAGATGAATGGCTATCGTGTAAAAGTGAACCAGCTCAATGCTCAAAATGAAGATACTTTTACAATAAGTAAAATAAGCAAGTTAGATGCTATCAACAAGTTAGCCTCACAACTTTCTATTTCAGAGAGAGGTAGCCAAACAGGTATTGTATCTCTAAGCATTGAAGGTGAATACCCAGACCACAATCAGCTTGTTTTAAATGATGTTGTTCAAAACTATTTTTTGCAGAATGTTAGAAGAAACTCAGCTGAAGCTGAGCAGAGCCTCAACTTCCTTAAAGGTCATTTACCCGAGATTAAGGACAAGCTAACTATTTCAGAAGATACATTGAACAGTTTTAGACAAGAAAACGAATCTATCGATTTAAATCTCGAAGCACAATCGACTCTAAAAGTGATGGTGGCACTTGAAGCCCAACTTAATGAGCTAACATTTAAAGAAAGTGAAATCAGTCAAAAATTCACCCAAGACCACCCAGCTTATAAATCGCTGTTAGACAAACGTCAGACATTACTGCAAGAGAAAGAGCGTCTTAACAAACAAGTTCAAAAACTGCCAAAAACACAGCGCGAAGTCTTGCGTATGACTCGTGATGTCGAAGTAAACCAGCAAATCTACATCCAACTTTTGAATAAAGTTCAAGAGCTAAATATCATAAAAGCTGGCACCGTGGGTAATGTGCGTATTATTGACAATGCACAATCTTACGCCGTTCCTATTAAACCGAAAAAACCTTTGATTGTGGTTTTGGCTACTCTTCTTGGAGGCATGGTAGCTGTCGCATTTGTTCTGGTAAAAACCGCGTTTCATCGTGGAGTGACTTCTCCTGATGTAATTGAGCAAACTGGAATATCTGTATATGCAAGTGTTCCTAAATCGGCACAACAATTGGAAGTCGCGAACAAGCTAAAACGCAAAAACAACAAAGACTTACTTCTTTTAGCAAATGCCAATCCAGCAGATCTATCAATTGAAGCACTACGTGGACTTCGAACCAGCTTACACTTCGCAATGTTGGAAGCCAAAAACAATGTCTTAATGATTTCAGGCCCAGCGCCTTCCATCGGTAAGACGTTCGTATCAACTAACTTTGCTGCCGTTGCGGCTAAAACGGGTCAAAAAGTCCTTTTGGTGGATGCTGACATGCGAAAAGGTTATTTACAGCAATGTTTTGGCCTCACAGCAGAGCAAGGGTTATCTGACTTACTAAGTGGAAAAATTGATCGAGCAACCGCAATCAAGCCAAGTCAAGTTGAAAACTTGGATGTGGTTACTCGTGGTCAAGTACCACCAAATCCATCAGAGCTTTTGATGCATCCACGATTTGTTGAATTTGTAGAACAAGTATCAAAAGAATACGATCTAGTCATCATCGATACGCCGCCTGTACTCGCAGTTACCGACCCAAGCATTGTTGGCGCGCTTGCAGGAACAACTCTGATGGTCGCTCGTTTTGATCAAACGACTTTGAAGGAGATTGAAGTCGCGCAAGGTCGCTTCGAGCAATCAGGCGTTGAAGTTAAAGGTGTGATTCTCAATGCAGTTGAGAAAAAAGCATCTAACTCATACGGCTATGGATACGGCTACTATAACTACGCGTACAAAAGCGAATCATAACTTGAATTTAGATCGCTAATTAAACCAAATATGACAAAGCCCTGCTAGAAACAGCAGGGCTTTTTCTATTGCACTCTTAATTGCTTGTACGTAATCAAACTAAGCAAGACAAAGAATATTGGGTCACTCCAACCAAAACCGACAAATACTCCGATAATGCCGGCATAGGTAGTAATCACTGCCCCTAAGCCATTAGTAATCAATAATGCTTTAAACATCTGTTTCGCAGTATGCCCTGATTCCACATTACGTAACATCAAACTCACCGCTGCGATTCCACCTAAAAAGATCGAAGTATGCTGCGATAAAAACAGCGCGTACTGGTCGTTAATTTGTACTCCATACATCGGCCACATTATGGTTGGTACAAAAAACAACGCAAAAGCGAATACCGTATATACGACACCATGAACGGTTAGAAAAGTGCGGTTGGTCATCATCTCCTTATCCTCTAATAGGCCCTTGATTGAGCGTCGTTAACGGCACATTGATATCGAAAATTTGACCTCGTACTTCGACTACGCCCATTTTTCGTAAGCGTGCGGCATGCATTTCGAGATAAGCTTGCGCCGTGGCTTCATCTTCAAAAAGATAGATACCACCACCGAGTTTGTCTTTTTCGCTTTCCGTCCAGATTTTCCAAATCATGCCCGGCTCTTGGTTAATCGACTTAGCTAAGTCGACCAGAGCATTCGACATCTCGTCACCAAACGGACCATGAAATTCAAAATCAACTTGCAATAATTTCGCCATCTTGAGTCTCCTCTTCTTATTGACTCGTTTTCGATGACAAGATTATTACCTTTATAAAACTGACAGAAAAGTTCATAATTTCGCCATTAACTGTCTAAAAAATTGACTCATGAGACTAAAAACGACCTTAGAACAATGGCAAACGCTACAAGCGATTAATCAAGAAGGCAGCATTCAATCCGCAGCTTTACTTCTCAACAAGAGCCATACCACATTGATCTACTCGGTGAGGAAGTTAGAAGACCAACTTGGTATTCAACTTATCGAAGTACGAGGGCGCAAAGCGGGTTTGACAGAGCACGGCAAAACCATACTGCGTCGTGCACAATCCATGCTTGAACAAGCGCGGGAACTAGAAGTCATCAGCGAGCAGTTAAAAAGTGGGGTGGAATCTCAAATCACGGTCGCAGTAGATCATCTTTGTGACCCTTCTTGGCTTTATGCACCACTCAGTCAATTTTTGGAGGACAACAACACGACCTCCGTTCAAGTGGTTGAAACGTCACTGAGCAAAACAACCGAAATGGTCGTAAATGAGCTCGCTGACATCGCAATCATCAACTTACCGATAACCAACTACCCTGCCGAAGCATTTGGCGTAACAACCATGCTGCCTGTAATCGCAGCACACCATCCACTCGCTAAAAAGCCGCATGTTTCCATCGACGATTTTGCAACCACCAGCCAAATTGTCATCCGTGACTTAGGTGATTCAGACAAAACGAAAAGAGATGTGGGTTGGTTACGCGCACGTCAGCGTATTACCGTCGATAACTTCGACCACGCTTTTCACGCCGTAGAGCAAGGCGTTGGGTTTTGTCGGCTACCAGCGCACTTAGTCTCAGCCCGAAAGAGCGATAAAATTAAAGTATTGGAGCTCGAACACTCCCATCAATATCAAGTTGCGCTGCACCTCACTTTGCCCAAAGGAGCCAAAAGTGGTCCTGCGACTCAAGCGCTTTATCGTATTTTACTCAAAAGTGTAGAAACTCGAGTCTAGCAACAGTGGTATTGAGTTGAATCGCTAGTGTTATCGCCTATTGATTCTCCCTAAACATAGAGAAACGGCCATTTTGTGACGCTACACTCTCACAAAAGGTTGCACGAAGGATAGCGACCACCTACTATCACTCTGCTCATGCCTAAAGCACCCAACACTCGCGGAAAGAACTCGGTTCACGGCAATATCCTCACCTGCTTGGTTTAGCAGGCACAATCTGTTTTTACCTTCTTTTTAGCTTCTATTTAGGCGAGTGTGGAAGAAATAAGAAAGGTGAAATATGAACTCTACAAATAGCTTCTCGATCAATATCAATCAGCAAAAATCCATTGCTAAAAAAAGGCTCAAAGCTATCCGCCTATACGATGACGCCACGTTGGAGTTAGTTAAGCGATTTCACTCCAAACCAGAATCTTTGGCTCCCAATACAATTCAATTGGCTGACGTTCAACATGCACTCGCAAGAGAACTGGGCTTATCCAGTTGGAGTAAACTAAAAGCTCATGTCGAAGAGCTAGAAGCGCACAAACTAGCCATCAAAGAACAAAAACCGCCCCTAGATGCAAAAGTAAAAACGCTACACGTTCGTTGTGGCCACGACATTCAACAACAACTTAAAGCCAGCGGATTTGAAGGGACATTTTTAGCCCTGATCGATCCGCTTTGTATTGGCCCCATACCAGCAACACCGCAGAACTTCCTTGCCATTCGTGCCCAATATGTCGTAGAGACTCTGCTGCCCGTGATGAAGCGTGAAGACTCGGTTCAAGATATAGTCACATTGGAACAATCAAACCTCGATCTGTTGCAAAGTGATGTATTTGAACGAATCGTCTTTTGGGTCGAACATGACAGTTATGATCAATTGATGCTAATTCGTGCTCTAACACAGTTAGAGAATGTAAAGAATAAAGTGATAGAGATCATTGAGTTGAACCAGTTCCCGGGCACTGAACGATTCATCGGCTTTGGGCAGTTGCCTGAAGAAGCTATTCGTTCTTGTTGGCGATACCGTAAACCTGTGACAGCAAAATTATTCAGTCAGGCTAAACGGTGTTGGCACGCTATTACATCACCGACACCTATTTCCATAGTTAATTTGATTCAGCAGCATAACCTGGATTGCTTGCCCAATATATTCAACGTGCTTAAACGCCATTTGCAAGAGTTACCTAATTCACAAACTGGATTGAGCTTGACACAACACCTCGCACTAAAGGTTTTGAGCTCGCAAAATCGTTCAATTCCCATCAAAGATTGGTTTGAGCAATATCAACAACTAGAACCTCTTCCTTACCTAGGAGACGTGATGTTTTACGCGTTACTCCTCCCTCTAGCACAGTGTCAAACACATTTGATCACGATTGAGTCACGTGAAAGGCACTGGTGGGAACAAAGCGTCCGTATCACTGAGGCTGGCAAGCAGTGTTTGGAAGGCTTAATACGAGCGAAACAATGCTATTGGGTTGGAGGGATTAAAAATACCAGTCAAAGTTATTGGAGCTGGGATCACCTCCAACTAACTACACTTGCCAACCATCATTGAGTTGACAAATATGAAAGCATAAAGGGTTCGTTGGCTCTGATGAACACTCAATACTAAATTATCCCTAAAGAAGCGACCGCTAGTCTGAATACAACTTAAATAGTTATGCAGAAATGCATCCACTCAAAGAGAGTATGCACTCTATCTCTTATTAGAATTTATTGTAAATCCTCTTTGTTATCGGTTGTATATTCGATAAAAGTGTTAAAATACAAACTTTTTATCCAGCCAATTCGTTAATATTTGGTTAAAATTCCATTTTTATTAGTGATAAAGTTCACATCTATTAACCATTTAGAGGATTATTCTTTCGTATTTTCTCACTCCGCTGCTAATCTGCTCGCCGCTTTGAAGTGAACTCAAGGTGCATAACTATAAGGAGTGTTCTCATGAATACCAAGAAACCGATGTCGCTTACCAGCCGCGTAATTTTAGGTATGGTTGCGGGTATCTTGACAGGATTTGCAATTCGCACACTTTTTGCCGACAACGGATTTGTCGACGCATACATTGTTAATGGATTATTCGAAGTTGGTGGACAGATCTTCGTTGCCAGCTTAAAAATGCTTGTTGTACCGCTAGTATTTGTTTCGTTAGTTTGTGGTACTAGCTCTCTCAAAGACCTCTCTACACTGGGTCGCATGGGCGGTAAAACCCTCGCTTTCTACGTTACGACAACGGCTATCGCGATTACGCTTGCTCTAACTATGGGTACTCTATTCCAGCCAGGGGCAGGGGCAGATCTAACGGCAGCAAGTTCATTCAAATCAGCCGAAGCGCCATCTTTAGGTCAGGTGATCATCGATATGTTCCCGACCAACCCAATCAGCGCAATGGCAGAAGGTAAAACTCTGCAAGTTATCGTGTTCGCCGTGCTATTCGGTATCGCGATCAGTGCAGCGGGTAAACCAGGCGAACGCATCGCAGCATTCTTCTCTGATCTGAATGAAGTGATCATGAAACTGGTCGCGATTTTGATGAACTTGGCGCCTTATGGGGTGTTCTTCTTAATGGCGAAGCTATTTACTGGTCTTGGTCTGGGCGCGATCGTCAATCTGGCAGAGTACTTCTTAGTACTGGCTGGTACGCTTGTCCTACACGGTCTAGTTACTTACAGCTTAATGTTAAAAGGTTTCACAGGTCTAAACCCAATTACGTTCCTACGTAAGATGGAAGACGCGATCATGTTTGCTTTTTCTACAGCATCATCGAACGCGACGATTCCAGTGACAATGGAAACAGCAAAGCACCGCATGGGTGTTGAGAACCGTGTATCATCGTTCACAGTACCACTTGGTGCAACCGTGAACATGGACGGTACGGCGATCATGCAGGGCGTAGCAACTGCGTTTATTGCTCAAGCTTTCAATATTGATTTAACTATGGGCGATTACCTAATGGTTATCATGACGGCAACTCTGGCGTCTATCGGTACCGCAGGTGTTCCTGGTGTGGGTCTTGTCATGCTTGCTATGGTATTGAACCAAGTTGGTCTGCCGCTTGAAGGTATCGCGCTCATCATGGGTGTTGACCGTCTTCTTGATATGATTCGTACCGCGGTAAATATCACTGGTGACAGTGCTGTAACCGTCATCGTTGCGAAATCAGAAGGTGCATTGGATGAAGCTCGCTTCAACGACCCAATGGCAGGCGTAGCCGAAGAAGAAGTGCACCTGAAACGCACGGAAGCATAAACCCTTCCAAGTTAAATTATCCTGTCTAAGCAAAAACCACCTTACTCTAAGGTGGTTTTTTATTTCCAATTAACCCGAAATCAAAAAGGTTTAGATAAAACTCTCGTCCCCGAGGTTGTTTCAATTACTAATCGGTAAGTAGTTAGATTCTATATTAGTTCATCTACAGGGTTAAGATAACTCGCCTATGTTTATCACTTTGAAAATGATATAAGGGACATTTTCATCATATAGAGATACAAATTCCATTATCAAATTAAAGTTCAAAACCAAATCGCGATAGATAGTAGTCTGATAATTAAGTTGGTACTAAGATACATACATCATAAATTCATGTTTAAAAATAGTCTTTTTTTATTCATTTTCTCATTTCCAATACT
Source organism: Vibrio sp. Vb1026 (assembly GCF_033338745.1). Taxonomy (NCBI): domain Bacteria; kingdom Pseudomonadati; phylum Pseudomonadota; class Gammaproteobacteria; order Vibrionales; family Vibrionaceae; genus Vibrio; species Vibrio sp. Vb1026. Next base: position 271,275 of record NZ_JAWOTH010000001.1, on the reverse strand, counting down.
TGCATTAGGTTTCAACGAAAGTATGTTCGATTTTTTTAAGAAATTTAAATATACATTAAGCCCAGATATAAAGGGTACTTTAGTTCTTGATCAAAGACCTCTAGAAAATGTAACGGTTTACTTAGAAGCTAATTTTTTAAAAAATAATTACAAAAGGAGTTCAAGTACTAATGAGTTAGGTGAATTTCACTTTAAACCAGTCATACATGCTCAAAGGTTCAAAGAATCAGCTTTGAATCAAACATATTCATATATCGGAATATATACCTATATAAATGAAGAAAAGAAATATATTTGGGAGTCTCAGTTAAACTACGTTTCACCACCTATATTTATAGAGGACAACTTAAGTAATCTTTACTGTGAGCTTGAAGATACCGAGTTTCGATACTTTTTCAAGAATATCAATCTAGAAAATGCTGGAGATCTAATGGTTATTAGCAACTGCAATTTAAATGGATTTTTATATAAAAGACATTTTTCATAGAGTTTATGATTGTGATGATTATTAAACTCAAAGTTCTTTAAAAGAAAAAGCTATACCTGCACGCCTCAATCAAGTTTAAACATATCAATCAAAGTGCTAATTCGCAGAATATTTCTCTAAAGTAATTCACTACTTAACTTTCGTATACTCCTGATTCTACATAACCAGTTAGTTTGCACTGACTGTACACATAAGTATCATCTTCACCATTTCCAAAATAAGAAAAAGCGAAGTAGTAAACTTCATTGGTTACTTCACAATTCAAATTTCCCATATTTTCTCTAGCAAACTCATAAGTCTCATAACCATCAGTTGAAGACTCCCATATCGTCACCCCTTCTCCATTTGCTAGATGAGTCTTCAGGAAAACGAGCACGTATTTCTGATCTAAGTTCAATAAGTCTTGAGACTCATGCTCTTCAAATACAGGGAAGGCAAACGATCCGTTAGCATCAGTAATAGTTTGAAACTCATGAATGGTTCCACGCACACCGACTCGGAGGACCACTAATTGAGATGACAACGGTTTTCCGTTCAAAGTTAGCATACCAATAATATCTGGCGTATACCTGTACATGAAAGGTTTCTCTTAGATAAAAACTTGAATCTGAAAGTACCCTTTCAAATCGAGCAAATCTACTACGGAAAAACGTATTGTGACGAGCTCGTGTACTTTGAGTAAATGTTAAAAATAACAATTTCTTGTTTGCGCTAAACCAAACATAGAACATGTTTGATGGGCCATACCTACTCCACCATCGAATTCAGCTTTTCTCTCGCTTGTTCTTCATGCTCGTCGGTGATGGCATTGCCGACCGAGTTCGCCGCCAGAGTCAGTGCCGCCATATCATCGGTAAAACCGACGCCAGCTAGTACGTCTGGCACCATATCTGTTGGTAGGACGAAGTAAGCCAGCGCGCCACCTAAAATAGCCTTGTGGCGAACAGAGGTGTTGGAATCTGCCATCGCGAGCCATGATTTTATGCCCATTACGGCAATTTCTTCACCCGCTTTCTTAACCGACCCTTTCATTTTACGCCAAAAGGTTTTCTCATCTGGCGCTTGCATCGTTTGGTCTAAGACGTCATCGGACGCCGAATTTACAGACATGCTTGTGGTCATCGTGCCTCCTAAATTTATGACTGTGGCAAAGATATTAAGAAGATGAACCTGAACGTAGGATTAATAGCGAGTAATGATAATGAAGAAAGGAAACAAAATGGCTAGATAAATAAATCCCCAAACCGAAGTCCGGGGATTATTGCCTTGAAATCAAAAGTCTTGGAAATCAAAAGTTTTGGAAACCAAATGGTTTTGAAACCAACAGCTTTGGGAACCAAGCTTTAGAAGCAAAATGCCTTATTGAGCAATCTTCTCCAGTACACGCATCAGCATTTTGATACGTGGTTCGATAGACTCAAGCAACAAGTACTCTTGATCGCTGTGGAAGCCCGCACCGATAGGTCCTAGACCATCCAAAGTTGGAACACCAAGAATCGCCGTGTTGTTTGCATCAGAGCCACCACCTACTTCTTTCCAGTTGATGTCGATAGCCAGTTCACTTGCGGCTTCTTCAACTAGCATCATCAGGCTTTCTGTTTGTGGGCTTGGCACCATAGAAGGCTTATAAGCTTCACGAACCAACTCAATGCTCACGCCATCAACGAATGGTGTTTCCAGCATGCCGTTTAGCTTGCTATCGACATCATCGTATTCTTCGTTGCTCCAGAAACGCACATCCACGATCGCTTCAGCGTGCTCAGGGACGATGTTCGCTCCGTTGCCACCAGAAACAATACCGACATTCAGCGTGGTACCAGATTCAAAGTTGGTCATTGCATTGACTGCTAGAATCCAATTCGCCATCTCAGTGATTGCGCTGCGGCCATTTTCTGGCTCGTTCCCTGCGTGAGCAGCAACGCCATTAAAGGTCATTTTGTAGCGAGCCATGCCTTTACGCGCTTTCACTAAACCACCGTCTGCACGTGCCGCTTCTGCAACCAGTACATTCTTAGCGTTTTTCGCTACTGATTGAATCCAATCCACAGAGTCCAGAGAGCCCGTCTCTTCATCTGGGTTCATGCAGATAGCGATAGACAGCTTATCCAACACCGCTTGGTCTAGATTGCGCATCGCGTATACGATGTTGAGCAAGCCAGATTTCATGTCCGAGACGCCCGGACCGTAGGCTTTCTCTACATCTTGAGACATTGGACGAAGCTCAGCAGTACCCACAGGGAACACGGTATCCATATGACCAATCAGCATCACGTCGATTTGCTCAGCTTCCGGCTTATTTCGAACTTCAAGACCGATGCCCGCTCTGCCACAGTCGATGCGTTTTACGCTCCAACCTGACATCGCTTGGTACTTCTCTTCAAATTGAGAAGCGATAAACTCGATACCATCAGTAGTGTAAGTACCACAATCCACATTGATTAGCGGACGTAGCTCTTCTAGATATTCATTTAGAGAGAATTGCATGATTCACTCCTAGACAAACAGATTCATCACCAGCATTGCGCCAAACGCGTTCAATACTGAGATCGCAATCATAACTGGGATGTAACGACCTTCAGTACCAATTGGGCCCATGATACGACCCATGTACTGAACTTGAGAGCCCATTAGGTAGATAGCAGGTGCAAGAATCGCAATGTGCGTACCGTTTAGGATGCCTTGGTCAAACAGCGTGATAACCACACCCACTGCGCCGCCCATCGACATCCAAGCGCCGATAAGAACAGCAGCCGCTTCACCAGGAAGGCCAAACACCGCCATGATTGGAGAAAACACCGTGCCCATCAGATCCAGCGCGCCAGTGATTTGCAGCGCTTTGATGATAACGAACGCCATCAATACGTTAGGAACCGTAGAGGTAGTCGCAATTACCCAACCTTTCTTAGCACCTTCGACGAAGATATCCGTCACCATTGGTTTTTTCGCTTTAACGTCACCCATTATGCCGTCTCCTCTTTTAGGTTCTCTGATTTGTTTTGGTCTTGTTTGTCTTCTTTACCTTCCGTCATGTTCAGGTAAATACGGAACAGGTTTGCACCGATGATCTTGAATGCGAACATCACCACAACCGCTAAACCAATAGAAGACGTGACCGCTAGAGAGCCGTCAGCCATCGTCAATGTGAACAGCACAGCACCTGATGAGAAGAAGTTCACGATGGTCGCACCTGCAGTAAACTGGAACATGGTAAATACGTCCGTTTCACGCTTAGTTAGGTGACCTTCATCTTTTAGCTGACGCGTCATCGCCGCGCCCGCGTCGGTACTTTGTAGAGAAGCAATTAAAGCCAGACCAGAGTTACCAGGGATGCCCATTAGAGGACGTAGAAGAGGAGTAAGAAGCTTACGAGCTGCTTCAAGTGCACCGTAGTGCTCAAGTACGTTGATCATACCTAAGGCGAACATAACAGTTGGAATCAAAGTAAGTGCGAAAATGAAACCGTCGCGAGCACCGCTACCACCAGTACCGCGAAGCGACGTTGTTGCAACTTGCACACCGTCAGCCGTTTCGGTGACACCATACGCCACCTTGCCGAAAGAGCCATTGAGCGTTGTAAAATCGAATACACCGTACCATTCGCTAGATTGCATCAGGCCAGAAAAGAACACGACCGCAAACGCCAGAGCAACGTAGCACCCCAGTGTAACTTTACGCTCAGTTTGAACAGGAATTTTCATAACATTACCTACACATGTGGAACTTAACACATATGTTCACCTGAATAATGTGCTAGAGAGATGATCAAAATCAATCCGCCTGCCGAACATTATCGCGACTCAGTTATGAAGTTTTGTTTTATGATTCCAATCACAATTGAAAGATAATAAAAATTTGTGCTAACAATTAGGTATATTAATCTATGTCGATAGCTCACGACTTCTTCATCAACTCAACAAATGATTCTGACGAATATTGCTTTCTACAACATTCATGACGTACTTCATACTTTGGCATTGAGGCAATATCGATTAACTCGAAAGTAACATTCAGCCACGAAATTTAGGTTAGGATGGCCCGGTCATATGTAAACGGCATAAACCAGAATTAACAGGACTATACGACCCATTGTTACGCTCACAATATAAAATAGCCAAATGGACACTCGCCCTCGTGCTTTGGGTGGTGATGATATGCTTAAGCCAAAATTCTGGTTTCTCGAAAAGCTGCCCGAAGGCTCACCAAATACAGAGTCAGCAAGATGAAAGCGTGAATTTATCACCATCTTGCGACCTTTCAGAAAAGCTGGTTCAAGCTTACCAACATCAGTTTGATCATATTCTTATTCCATTTTTTCTGTTTGCTTTGATTGTGGCGCTGCCGATGACAACCACAGCAATTCGCTATCTGGAATACACAGAACCGATACGGGAAAAGTATCGGGTTCACCTAAAACTTTGCGTGTTTAGAGAATAAAGCCAGCAAGGCGAGAGACCTTTCGGCCTGACTTTTGTACATATTTTATTCACTTCACATAACAAACAACGAAATTTAAAAGTTTTAGGAAATATTATGACATTCACTCGTACACTTTTGGCGTTAACGATGGCTATCGTACCTGCCGTATCTTTCGCATCAGAAAAGACCGCAGAACAAAAGCTAGAGGAAGTTACTCAGATACTAAAAGAAAACCCTCAAATTCTTGATTCATTGCACCAAAACCTTCAAGAGTACATTGCGTATCAACAGTCATTTGGCGACACCTTGAAGGAGGTTCGTCAATATCTAAGTGATGGCAAACATTCCTCTTTTGGTGCTGAAAACCCTGAGTTAACCATTATTAACGTAACAGACTATAGCTGCCCTTTTTGTAAACGTTTAGAAGGAGAGCTGGTCAAAGTTGGTAAGGAATATCCGCAGGTAAAAGTGCTTAACCTCAATGTCTCTTTTAAAGAACAATACGAGAAAAACGGCTACAACTCGGCAAGTTACGCATTAAATGTTTGGCAAAACCAGCGAGATAAGTACGAACAAGTGCATGAGTTATTGGTGAAAAAACCGGGCGCACATGACGCACGTTCCTTAAATCAAATAGCGAAAAAAACGGGGACAGAAGCACAGCTTGTCGACGACAAAGAGACCAAGGCGTTGCTTGATAAAAACTATCAGTATTTCACGCAACTTGGTTTACGCGGCACGCCCGCGTTGATCATTAATGATCAAGTCATTCCTGGCTATGTGCCGTTTGACGAGCTAGAAAAAGTCATCGACCAAGAACTGGCGAACTAATACAACAAAGCCCTTCCCTGATAACTCAAGGAAGGGCTTTTTCTATCTAGGCTTAAAACGAAGTTCTAACTACTTGTCGCGACCCACAAACGCCACAACGACTTTGTCATTGCCAAGCGAGCGAGAGAACACGTACGCGCCTTCTTGTTCAATTACTTGATGCTGACCCGCACCAATCGCTGGGTGCGCTTTACGGAACTGACCAAGAGTTTGCCAGTGTTTGAGCAGCGCTTGCTTCTCATCAGATAGCTTCCATACCATGTCAGAACGAGTGCCTTGGTGGAAATCGTCCGCGTAAGGACCAATGTTACGACCAACTTCATCACCATAATAAACCTGAACAGCACCAGGACTCAAAAGCAGTGCATTCGCGGCGTTACGCTGCATACCGTAATCTTTGAAGCGAGAGAAGAACAGCTCGGTATCGTGAGAAGACATGTAGCTCACAGGGTTAAAGTCTTTCTCATTGGCGATAGTGTCCGCATAGCTTTGGTAAGTGTCTGCCATTTGGCTGAAACACGCCGCGCCTTTGTCTAACTTCTTCTGCATATCGAAGTTAATCAACGCATCAAAGCCGTCGTCGAAGTAAGGGCTGCGATATGCGGTATGTCCCCATACTTCACCCATCATCCAGAATGGCTGACCTGACTTACCGTTCTCTTTACGCCACTGCTCAAGGCTGCTTGATGCCTCTTCTTTCAAGCGTTTCCACACATCGCCTTCAACGTGCTTCACCGTGTCGACACGGTAACCATCAATACCAAAGCGTTTCACCCAATCAGTTTGCCACTCAATTAGGTAGTCCGAGACGGTGTAATTATCACGCTCCTCAACGCGAGTGCCAGGGTTATCCAATAGCCATTGAGCTGGCTTCACGGCTTTGTCTGATTCAGTGATAAAGTCTGGCAAACCCGCCAATGACATGGTGATATCACTGCTGCCCGGAACTGGGTATCCCGGTAGACCTGTTCTTACCCAGTCACCGCCCCACCATTTCGCCCAGTTTGGACTCTGGTAATCAATATTCTGGTGGTAGCTATGCCAGTTTTCGCCCGCTTTTGGTTTCCAATCCCCCCATTTCTTAGGTAGGTCAGCGTTTGGTTTTAACACCTCAATACCGTCAAATTGCAAATCGGCTAACGTTGAGTAACCAGTGTGGTTGATTACTGCGTCCATCAAGACTTTAAGGCCACGTTTATGTGCCTCTTCCACCAGCTTTTTAAGATCAGCTTCGTTACCGAAGTTCTCATCAATCTTGGTAAAGTCACGCGTCCAGTAACCGTGGTAAGCGTAGAATGGGAATGAGCCGCTATCGCCGCCACCCACAAAGCCGTGTACTTGCTCAACGATTGGCGACAACCAAATCGCATCGGTACCTAGGCTCTTTATGTAATCTAGCTTTTCGATCACACCTTTTAGGTCACCACCGTGAAAGGTACCAATCTCTTCTTTACCGTCTTTCTTGCGACCATAGCTGTTGTCATTGCTCGTATCAGCATTATTGAAACGGTCGACCATCACGAAGTAAATGTTGGCATTGCGGTAATCAAACGGCACTGCTTCTTTGGTTTTCTTCACTGGCTCTAGTAGCACCAAACCGCCTGAATCTTTGCTTGGTGTCAGCGATACTTGCTGATCTTTTACTTCGACCATCTGACCAGAATAGGCATCACGCAACTTGGTGCCATCGGGGAAACTGTCACCCAGCGCGATGGTGACTTCGCCGCCTTGGTAAACCTCACATTGCACTTGTGGGATTGGGCGTTTAAATTCTGTCTTGGCAGCTTTCTTAGGCTCTCGCTTGAAGCGTAGAGTTTTGGCTTCCGCATCAAAAGCAAAAGAGTAATCGCCAGTAAAACGGATTTTTAAAGGCAGTTCTGTTGGCTTTCCACAGTTCAGCGCGATAGGTTTGTTGAATTTGACCTTCTGACCATCAGGCGCGACACAGTCGCCTTCAATACCCGTGATTTTGAGCGTGTATCCGTCTTTGGTTAAGGGCACAACCAAAGGCTGCTCTGCACTTAACGGAAAGTCACGGCTGTTGGTCGTGGTAGCAATGGTGATGTTTGGCTCGGCGATGGCACTTGCCGATGCAAGCAATAAGGTAGTCGTAATCAGATTCAGTTTCATCGTTCAGTCCATTGGTTGCGCATAGGCGCAGTATTCGTGTTGTAGTTTTATTCACACTAATAGTAAATGGATGAAAAACTGAGCACATCATTCTGAAAGGCTACGCCCTAAAGCTTGTGACGCTTCACATTTTGCTTTTATGGGGGCGTAGTTCTACTTATGAGCAGGGTAAAAAGGAGTTTAAAGCTGAATGCTACCAAGGTTACGCATTTGTCTCATCGCCCAATTGACGCGGCTGATGGTGTAAGAAGTCTGAGGGTAAACTTTGATGCGATACGGATTTGGCAGCACCACCGCAAGCCTTGCTGCTTGGCGTGTTGAAAGTTGTTTAGCAGGAATACCAAAGTAGTTTTGCGCAGCGGCTTCCGCGCCATAAATACCTGGACCAAACTCCACCACATTCAAATACACTTCAAGAATGCGTTTTTTACTCCACATTGCTTCCATCAGCAGAGCAAAATAAAGCTCATACGCTTTGCGCACATAAGAGTGTGAAGGAAACAGAAACACGTTCTTTGCAGTTTGCTGAGTAATCGTGCTCGCACCGCGAGAGGGACCGTTCTCGCCAGACTCTGAGATCACTTTAAACAAGGAATCAAAATCCACTCCGTAATGGGTCGGGAACTTTTGATCTTCTGTCGCAATCACGGCCAGTTGAATGTGTTTAGAAATATCACTCAAAGGCACCCATTCATTTTGACTCTCTTCAGGAAATCCTTCAGGAGGAGAAATCATGCGGCTGATCTTCCATCCCCAAATTGGTGGATCGATGTATTTCACTATGCCAACGAGCATCACTGGTAAAAGCAAAAGCACCAATAAGATATTGAACAGAAGGGATTTAATCTTTCTCAAAGTCCGACCTAGCCTGATTTAACAAAACAATATGATGCAAGTATAGAGTATGCAGTCTGTTTATCGTTAGTGAAAACTTGGTCAAAAAAAGCCCGATTTACAATGTAAAACGGGCTTAGAATTTGATTAGACTAAATTATTTGTGCAGCTTGTAGAACACGGTTGAAAGTGGAGGCAAACGAAGCTCAAGTGATTGAGGCAGTGATTCACTTTCAACTTTTTCCGTTTTCACACTGGTCAGCACTTTAAAATCGCTGCCGCCGTATTTGCTGTCGTCTGTATTCAGTAGCAGTTCGTATTGACCTGCATTTGGAACGCCTAAACGAAAGCGCTCGTGTGGTACGGGCGTAAAGTTGGTGATGATCAGAATACGCTCACCTTCTTTACTAATACGCTCGTGCGCTAGGATGCTCGCATCCGCTTCGTCTTGTAGACGCCACTCAAAACCAGCAGGAACACAATCTTGATCGTGCATCGCCGCTTCATTTCGGTACAAGTGGTTCAAATCTCGCATCAGCTTTTGGACACCTTGATGACGCTCATATTCCAGCAAGAACCATTGCAACTGATCATCGTGGTTCCACTCCGCCGTTTGGCCGATTTCCGCGCCCATGAAGTTCAGCTTTTTGCCCGGTTGACCATACATGTAACCGTAGTATGCACGTAGGTTTGCGGTTTGCTGCCATTCATCACCCGGCATCTTGTTATGGATAGAGCCTTTGCCGTACACCACCTCATCGTGAGAGAGAGACAAGACGTAGTTCTCGCTGTGCGCATAAACCAGCGGGAATGTGATGGTATTGTGATGGTATTTGCGGTGAACAGGATCTTCTTCGATGTATGAAAGACTGTCGTGCATCCACCCCATATTCCACTTGAAGCCAAAACCTAAACCACCCATAAAGGTTGGCGCAGACACGCCCGGAAACGCCGTTGACTCTTCCGCAATCGTCATCGCATTCGGGAAGTGCTTGTACACTTCTTCGTTCATCCATTTTAAGGTTGCGATTGCGTCGTAGTTTTCGTTGCCACCGTCGACGTTTGGTACCCACTGATCGTGACTACGTGAATAATCGAGATAGAGCATCGACGCAACAGCATCGACACGAATGCCATCAATATGGAATTGTTCAAACCAGTACAGCGCATTCGAGACAAGGAAGCGACGTACATGTTCACGGCCTAAATCGTAAATGTAGGAGTTCCAATCTTGGTGCCAACCGCGACGAGGATCTGGATCATGGAACAGAGGCGTACCATCAAAGTTAGCTAAACCATGATCATCCGATGGGAAATGCGCAGGAACCCAATCCAGCACTACACCGATACCAGCTTGGTGACACGCATCCACGAAGAATTTGAAATCATCAGGTGAGCCAAAACGGCTAGTTGGTGCAAACAAGCCAACAGGTTGATAGCCCCATGAACCATAGAATGGATGCTCAGACACAGGCATCAGCTCAACGTGGGTGTAGCCCATATCCACAAGGTATGGCACCAACTGCTCCGCGAGTTCGCGGTAGTTCAGGAAATCACCGTTCTCGTCGCGCTTCCATGATCCAGCATGTAGCTCGTAAAACGATAACGCTTCATCACGCTTTTGTGTCACTGCACGGTTTTGCCATTTCGCATCTTGCCATTGGTAACGCTTGTGATCGTAGGTAATGGATGCAAACGATGGGTATTGCTCAGAGTAGAAACCCCAAGGGTCTTGTTTGTGTGGCAACCCTTCCCCATTTGGCCCTTTGAGCTCAAATTTGTATTGTACCCCCTCTTCCAAACCAGGAATGAATAGGCCCCAGATACCGTAGTCTAAGCGTTGCATTGGATGACGACGGCCATCCCATTGGTTGAAGCAACCCACAAGGCTAACAGCAGATGCATGTGGTGCATAAACAAGGAAACGCACACCAGAGATGTTTTCACCGCCACGTTCTAGCGTGACAAAGTGTGCGCCCATGTAGTGATACATGTCTTTTGGCGTATGCAGATGCTCGTACTCTTGGTAGATATTGTGGTACTGGTACGGGTCATCAATAATTTGTTCAACACCATTCCAATCGACCGCTAAACGGTAGTGGGTCAGGTGTAAATCGCGTTGCTCTTTTAAGATGAAACCGCTGTCGCCATCACGCTCAAGCGCCACGCGAGGTTCACCATTAACAAGCAGTTCAACCTTGTTTGCGCCCGGCATCCAAACTCTCAGCGAAGCTTCGTCGTCAATGAAAGGACCCAGCGCCGCAAATGGATCTGAGTAAGCCGCCTCAGCAAGCAGTTCGTATGCGCGTTCGTGTTGTTTCTTTATTTTCTTGGTTTTGGTGGTTTTCAAATCTTTCTCCCTAGAGCCAACATCCTTTTCAAGACCAGAGATCTGAATCAAACATCGGTTTCTCCACAGCCAACGTTGTGAACTCACAAAAAGACTCCGCTTCTCACGTTCGTTGCGTAAACGGCGTCAAAATACAAAAATGCCCGCTATTGTCGCGGGCATAATAACGGTACTTCATCCTAACGGATTGTGTTTTAGGAATGAGTGACCTAGACGGAACTTTCGTACCTCTGAGCTAACAAAATTGGTAATCAGCTCGTCCATCTACGCCACTCTAGGCATCTTACTTACTCGCCTGTGCACGAACTTCAGTAAGGCGTTTAGAAATACGGTTCACATCTTCACGGCTGAAGATTTCATCTAGGTTCATCGACAATTTACGACGCCAGTTTGGATACTCATCCACCGTACCAGGAATATTGACCGGTTGATCCATTTCTAGCCAGTCTTCAAGCTGAACACTAAGCAGTGCAGAGTCACCCGCGGCTACGTGCAGTTGCAGCGCTTCGCTTAGGTATGAATCCATTGGCACGTACTGAGCATCATGACCAATGCCTTCTGGCAAATAGCCATGCCAGCGAACACTGTCTAGAATGCCTTGTTTGCACTTCAAGCGGTCAGCGAATAGGCCTTCCAACTGCTGCTCATCAGGGTACAGACCAATCTCACGCCCCATCTTCAAGTCATCACAGTGCCAGAAACCGCGTAGTGTTGGCATATCGTGCGTACACAGCGCAGCCATAGACTGCTCAGCGTAGTGCTTCGGAGAAATAAAACCGCCGTCGTCTTTTGATGTTTCGAAGAAGAAGACTTTGTACGAATGCACACCCGCATCACGAAGGATATCCACGATTTCATCAGGCACAGTACCCAAGTCTTCACCGATTACAGAACACTGATGACGATGAGATTCTAGCGCTAGGATTGCTAGCATGTCTTCAACTGGGTAGTACAGGTAAGCACCTTCTGTCGCTTTCTCGCCTTTTGGAATCCACCAAAGGCGAAGCAGGCCAAGTACGTGGTCGATACGCAATGCACCACAATGCTTCATGTTAGCACGTAGCAATTTGATGTAAGCGTCGTAGCCAGTCGCTTCTAAAACCTGAGGGTTAAGCGGAGGCAGACCCCAGTTTTGGCCTAGTGGACCAAGTACATCTGGTGGTGCACCGATGCTTGCATCCAATACTAGCGCGCCTTCATCAGCCCATGTTTCACTACCAGAATCAGCAACACCAACCGCAAGGTCACGGTACAAACCCACAGCCATGCCTTTTTCTTCGGCTAGCGCTTGCGCTTCTTTGATTTGATCGTCTGCGATCCATTGCAGGTACATGTACAAGTGAACACGATCTTGGTTATCCTTGATGTACTTCTGAGTACCAGCAGCGTCGAATGTGCGGTATTTCTCAGGGAATACAGGCCAACCCCACATGTTTGCATCTTCTGCATGTAAATCAGCATGAAGTGCATCGAATGCAGCTTGATGTAGCAAGCTGTCGCCGCCTTTTTCAACAAAGTCCAAGAAGGCACGAGCGCGATCGGTGTTTTTGTCTAAATGGCGAGCTTTAAACTCACTGAATAGTAGCGGAAGAACGCTCATTTTTAGTTGCGAAACTTCGGTGTAATTCACCCAATGAGAGTCTCGCGCTTTTTGTAAACGTTGTTGGAACTCTGCGCTACCAACACGCTGTTGTGCTTCTGCACTTAGCGCGAATTCAGGTACAGAGCTTACGTCGATGTACATGATGTTCAACCAACGACGAGAAGACGGGCTGTATGGGCTTGCCCCTTCTGGATTCGCAGGGAACAGCGAGTGAATAGGGTTCAAGCCAATGAAGTCACCGCCACGAGAGGCAATATCACTCACCAGTTGTTTTAGGTCGCCAAAATCACCGATGCCCCAGTTATGCTGAGTACGCAGTGTGTAAAGCTGGATACTAGGACCCCATAGCTTTTTGTGTTGGTTTAGATCGTCTTGTTTGAAACACGCTTTCGGCGTAATGATCAATGACATCTCGTAAGGTGTTTTACGACGCTTACGACTGATGATCAGTTTGTGATAACCCCAAGCCAAGTTCTTTGGCAATGCAAACACTAGAGGGCCACCCTCAGCACGCTCATCACGAACAATTTGGGACTGAAGATAGCCTTCAAGTACCTCTCCTTGTTCTGTTTCTAAACGCCAGCTGAATTCACTCTCACGAGCACTCGTACCTAGGTTTAGTTCCACTTCGACTGGTTCGCCGTCGCGTAAAACAAGAACAGGGGCTAGTACGTCTTTTTTATGTTTCTTTTCAGCAGAAGCCAGTAGTTTTTCATCACTGCTAGTATCGTAGCCAAGCGAAGCGAGCAAGCGGCGTAGCGTCTCCTCAGACACTTTAGCCTCATCTCCCCAAGCACTGACATAGCTATCAGCCAATCTCGCCATTTCCGCGACTTTCTTTAATGCTGTTTGTTCTTTCATCGCTTTCTCCGAAGGTAATACCAACACCTTCCATGTAGGGTTTTATTGTTATCAATAACTTCTTTTGGAAAATGACCAAAGGTAGCGCTTGGCTACCTTGGTCTTAACTAGGTTCTATTAGCGTTTCACCGCTTCAAGTTTCCAGATATTGTTCACGTAGTCTCGGATTGAGCGGTCTGACGTGAACTTGCCAACAAGGGCGGTATTAAGAATGGCCTTCTTCGCCCAGCCAGCTTGATCTTTATATTGTTCGCTCATGTCTTCGTGCGCTTTCACATACGATGCGAAGTCCGCAAGACATAGGTATGGGTCACCGCCATCCAGCAGGCTATCGTACGTTGCACGTAGTAGGCCCGGTTGACCTGGAGTGAATTCTTCACCCAGTAGTAGGTCCATGGACGCTTTGAGTAGGTGATCCGCGTTGTAGTAGTCAAATGGGTTATAACCTTGAGCTTTTAGCGCTTTCACACCTTCAACGTCTAGACCGAAGATGTAGATGTTCTCATCGCCCACTTCTTCACGAATTTCAACGTTCGCACCATCCATCGTACCGATAGTTAGGGCACCGTTTAGCGCCATCTTCATGTTACCTGTACCTGATGCTTCTTTACCCGCTAGCGAGATTTGTTGAGAAACGTCAGCCGCAGGGATAATGATTTCAGCCATGCTCACGCGGTAGTCAGGGATGAATACCACTTTCAGCTTGTTACCGATGCGAGGATCGTTGTTCACCTTGTCTGCAATCTTGTTGATTGCGAAGATGATTTCTTTCGCTAGGTGGTAACCCGGTGCTGCTTTTGCTGCGAAGAACACAACGCGTGGCGTACACTCAAAACCTGGTTCATTAAGAATACGGTGGTACAGAGACAGTACGTGTAGCAAGTCTAGATGCTGACGTTTGTACTCGTGCAGACGCTTGATTTGAACATCGAAGATTGCATTAGTATCGAGCTCGATACCCATGTTCTCTTTCACCCAAGTTGCTAGGCGTTCTTTGTTCTCTTTCTTCACTGCCATGAATTCTTTTTGGAATGTCGCGTCAGTAGCGTACTTCGCAATACCTTCAAGTTGCTCTAGTTTCGCTGGCCATTCTGGGCCGACTTTCTCAGTGATAAGCTGAGACAGACCTGGGTTACAGAACTTCAACCAGCGACGTGGCGTAATACCGTTCGTTACGTTGTGTAGACGTGTCGGGTACATTTCGTGGAACTCTGGGAATAGGTCTTTCTTAACCAGTTCAGAGTGAAGTGCTGCTACACCGTTTACTGCGTAAGAGCCGATTACACATAGGTTTGCCATGCGAACCATGCGGTGGAAACCTTCTTCGATGATAGAAAGCTTCTGTTGCTTCGCGACATCACCCGGCCACATTGCACGTACGTCTTGTAGGAAGCGGTGGTTGATCTCGTAAATGATCTCCATGTGACGTGGTAGCAGGTGCTGGATTAGCGACTCTGGCCATGTCTCTAGTGCTTCTGGAAGTAGCGTGTGGTTGGTGTACGCAAATGTCTTAGAGCTGATTTCCCAAGCCGCTTCCCAAGTTAAACCTTTTTCATCCATCAGGATGCGCATTAGTTCAGGAATCGCAATCGTTGGGTGTGTATCGTTAAGCTGGATAGTCTCTTGCTTAGGTAGATCCGCTAGCGAGTAGCCCGCAGCTTCGTGGCGACGTAGGATGTCACGTACAGACGCTGCTGAGTGGAAGTACTGCTGCATTAGACGCAGTGTTTTACCTTTCTCGTGGTTGTCGTTCGGGTAAAGCACTTTAGTGATGTTACCTGCGTCGATCAGTGCGTGCTGAGCTTCGAAGTAATCACCATTGTTAAAGCTTGCTAGTGAGAATGGTGCAATCGCCTGACATTCCCAAAGACGTAGCGGGTAAACCGTGTCTGATTCGTAACCCACAATTGGAAGATCCCAAGGCATTGCTCTTACTGTCATGCCTGGTACCCATTTGCGAACTTCTTTACCGTTCTCGTTAATCACTTCAACGTGACCGTAGAAACCGATCTCTTGCGCAAGTTCTGGACGCGCAATTTCCCAAGGGTAGCCTTCTACACCGCGCCAAGCGTCAGGTGCTTCTTGCTGGCGACCATCTTTGAATGACTGTTTAAATAGACCGTATTCGTAATGTAAACCATAGCCGACAGTTGGGAATTCTTGTGCCGCACATGAATCCATGAAACACGCAGCCAGACGACCAAGGCCACCGTTACCCAATGATGGGTCGCGCTCTTCTTCTAGCAGATCAGTTAGGTTGTAACCCAGTTCAGCCATTGCTTCTGTTACTTGTTCATACAGACCCATGCTGATTAGGTTGTTACCCGTCAAACGACCGATAAGGAATTCTAGCGAAAGGTAGTTAACGCTCTTCGCACTTTTAATGCGTGGATCTTCTTCTGTCGCAAGCAAATCTAGAGTAGTAAATTCAGCCAGAGCATGCCCCATTGCTAGGTACCATGCGCGGCTGTCTGCGTTTTCAATCGTATGAGCGTAAGTTACAGATAAGTGTTTCTTTACGCTTTCTTGGAACGACTTCTTGTCAAATTGTTTTTGTTGAGTAGGTTTCATTACGAAATTCTCACGTCTTTTGGTAATTCATCTGCCATACATCGTGCATTTACCTCTGTGAATAAACATCCTCCTAATTCTCATCCTTTGAAGGAGGAGGGCTGAGGGCGTAGAGGGGGTACCATTGCTAGGTTAGTGATCCAAATCTCAACAAAGTGAACTTTGCACCAGTTCTTAGTGATTTTGATCACAATGGAATGTGAGAAAGGTTAAAACCCGTTCATGACGCTTTTTATAGTCCACTCATCTGATGATGTGAAAATTGTAATATCGGTCACATTAACTCGGTCAGCGTAGAAGAACTTTTCGTAATCTATGTGCAACGCGATCTTAACGCTAACGAAACAAACGACATTTAAGTGACGACAATCACAAATAAAGGGCGTAGTTGATGGTAAATCCATCAACCCTTGAGAATTAGGAAGTGGATCAAAGTAACGAACATTTCTGATGTCGTAACATCCCTCTCAGCTCACAGGATTGTACGCTTTTTATACAAACTAGAATTAGGCGATGTGAGTTATTTCTAGTTTTCGCTAGCTTTTATATCTAAGTGACCGTATGGAATGGTTTTTCAGACGGACGCAAGCCCCAATAGTAGCGACATTATCCGGTATTCAAACAGTGTTTTTGATGCTGATGACATCATTCAGTAAGACGGCTTTCAAGGGGGCTTTACTAGAATGATCACGTTGCTGTCATTTGGGTATACATAAATAAGGACATAACTACTAATGTGGATTCCATCTAAGCTTACTCGACCAGGACGCCTGCACAATGCCATCGTGCGCCCACGAGTGTTGGACTTACTACAGCAAGCGCCTTACTACAAATTGGTTTTATTCCGCTCCCCAGCAGGTTACGGAAAAACAACAATGGCAGCGCAGTGGCTATCCGATAAGCCAAACGTCGGTTGGTACAGCATTGATGACAGCGATAACGACGGCTTTCGCTTTGTAAACTATCTGCTTCAAGCATTAAACAAAGCCACCAACTTCAGTTGCGCTAACGCACAAAAACTGGCGGAAAAACGTCAGATCTCGTCTTTACGCTCCCTATTTAGCGAAGTATTCGCTGAAATGGCTGACTTTCATCAAGAGTGCTACGTGGTGCTTGATGACTACCATTTAATCACGAATGATGAAATCCATGAATCCATGCGTTTCTTTTTAAAGCACATGCCAGACAACCTCACCGTTGTGGTAACCAGTCGTGCAGCGCCGCCTCTGGGCACTGCAAACTTACGTGTTCGTGATTTAATGATCGAAATCGGCAACGAGATGTTGGCGTTTGATACCGAAGAAACAACTCGCTTCTTTAACCAGCGTATCGCCGATGGTATTGATGAAGACATGGCGAACAGCCTAAGAACCTATGTTGAAGGTTGGCCATCGGCGATGCAGTTGATCGCATTGCAAGCCCAACATCAAAACCGCACATTGGCACAAACCGTAGAGTCGGTATCGCAGTTCAATCACGCGCATTTGTGGGATTACCTAGTCGAAGAAGTGTTTGACTTACTCGATCACGAAACTCGTCACTTTTTAATGCAAGTATCCGTGCTTGACCACTTCAATGATGAGCTAGTGTTTGCCCTTACCCAACGCGAAGATGCACTGGGAATGATTGAATCGCTTAACCGCTACGGCTTATTCATTTACCCGCTCGAAGGGGAACAGAACTGGTTCCGATTCCATAACTTATTTGGCGAGTTTTTGTCTCATGAGCGCCAAGCTCGTATTCCTCAGCAAGAAAAAGATCTCCACCGCAATGCTGCTATCGCTTGGTTACAGCAAAAAGCACCACACCAAGCGATTCATCATGCACAAAAATCGAATGATAAGGACTTAGTGGTAGAGATCCTAAACGAATTCGGCTGGAAGATGTTTAACCAAGGCGAACTCAGCACGCTGGAAAGCTCAATTAACAAGTTGGACGATGATCTGTTGTTCAGCCACCCAAAACTTACGATGCTCCGAGCATGGTTGGCTCAAAGTCAGCATCGTTATAACCAAGTGGGCCACCTGCTTGAAGAAGCGGAAGAGGAACACAAAAAGCGTAACATTGCGTTAGATATTCATTATCAAGGTCAAGCAAACGCGTTGCTTGCTCAAGTGGCTATCAACAGCAACCAGCCAGAAAAAGCTCTCGAATTAGCGGAGTTAGCGCTTAGCCAACTTGATAACACAATTTACCGTAGCCGAATTGTGGCGACTTCGGTTGTTGGTGAAGTTAACCACGTGCTAGGTAAACTAGACCGTGCTTTGCCGATGATGCAACAAACTGAAAAGCTAGCTCGTCAGTATCAGGTATATCACCAAGCGTTATGGGCAATATTGCAGCAAAGCGAGATTTTAATTGCACAAGGTTACGTGCAAGCTGCCTTTGAACTACAAGATTCCGCATTCCGTCTGATTGAAGACCAGCAGCTTCAGCATGTTCCTCTTCATGAATTTTTGCTGCGTATTCGCGCGCAAGTACTTTGGTGCTGGAACCGACTTGATGAAGCGGAAGAATGCGCGTACAAAGGTCTGCAAATTCTCGAAAACCATTCACCAAGCAAGCACTTACATAGCTATTCGATGTTGGCGCGTATTGCGATTGGACGCGGTGAATTAGACAAAGCCGGTAAATTCATTGAGCACATCCAACACTTGATGAAACAGTCGACTTACCACGTAGATTGGACTGCAAACGCTTCACTATCGTTGATTCTATTTTGGCAAGCGCGCGGGAATACCGATGCAATGCAAGAATGGCTCAACACTGCGGTTCGTCCTGAATCGGCATGCAACCACTTTTCTCAATTGCAATGGCGTAACATTGCCCGCGCCCACATTAACTTAGGCCAATATACCGACGCTCGTGCTGCGTTAGATTTCCTCCAAGGTGAAGCTCGTCGCACTAACCTAATCACAGATACTAATCGCAACTTAGTGGTTGAAGCGGTCCTTTCTGCTCGCCAAAAAGATGAGGAGCAAGCCAAGGCTCTGTTAAAAGAAGCATTAGTAATGACGAACCAAACTGGCATGGTCGGAAACTTCCTGATTGATGGTGCAACCATTGGCGGTCTGCTGGAGAAGTTGAGCCTCCGCCATGAACTGGGCGATCTTGAGCGTCACCGTGCTCAACAGTTAATGAAGGACATTTCATCGAATCAACGTAGCCGGTCGATTCACTTTGATGAAGACTTTATTGAAAAGTTGGTGAATCACCCTAATGTGCCAGAGCTAGTACGTACCAGCCCATTAACACAACGCGAATGGCAGGTTCTGGGGCTGATTTATTCAGGCTTTAGTAACGAGCAAATCGCACAAGAGCTGGATGTGGCAGGTACGACAATTAAAACCCACATTCGCAACCTGTACCAAAAGCTTAATATTGCTAATCGTAAAGAAGCCATTGTGACAGCTGAAAATTTGCTGCAGTTGATGGGATACTGAACTGCTCGATAAACGGGTTAAAACGTAAAGTAAAACACAAGGGTTGGCGTAACACGTCAGCCCTTTTTTATGACTGACAGTAAGAGAAGTGCAATTTGCAAAGCACGTAAGTAACGTTGTTCATATAAAAAAATAGCCAACCGCAATAATCGCGATTGGCTTATATTTAGTGTGAACAAATTGTATTCACTAACAACGTCAGTTGGCTAGGTGACCCTCGGCTTAAGAAGGGTCGAGCAGTATTATGCATTAATCATGCCAAAATGCAAAGACTTATTTTTGGGCACAAGATCTCATATAAGCTGGATTTATTCACGCGCAAATTATCAAAATGCAATTTGATAATGCAAATTGCAACTGCATAATGCAACCAAGATTGATAATTGATAGTAGAGTTAATCATCTCAAAAATGTAAACCAAGCATTAAAAGCTCGTTACGGCGGCATTGTCTCTTGACGGGTAATAAAGATAGGCAATAGATTGGATATAAAACCAAGTAGTTACAGCACTATTTCATACTTTTTTCATCGCAATGTTTGTATACTCTCTGCCATCGAAACGACTTAGCATTAGAGCAATGAACTACTTAATTACTTTCTTCAAGGGAATCGCCATGGGTGCAGCAGATGTTGTACCTGGTGTATCTGGCGGCACCATCGCGTTTATCACTGGTATTTACGATACGCTGCTTGAAAACATTCGACGCATTAACCCCTCACTTTTCTCTATCTGGCGAAAAGAAGGGGTTAAAGCCGCGTTTAATCACATCAACGGATTCTTCCTTATCGCTCTGTTTGCCGGCATTTTCACCAGTATTGCAACGCTAGCAAAGTTGATTACTTGGCTTCTTGACACACACCCGATCCCACTTTGGTCATTTTTCTTTGGTCTGATTTTGGTCTCTGTGTATCACATTATTCGTCAGGTTGAGCAACGCGATCTTGTCCGCTTTGTCATTCTGCTCGTTGGTGTCGGGTTTGCTTATAGTATTACTGTGCTCAAACCTTTACACATGGAACCAACGGCCATTAACACCTTATTCGCTGGAGCTATCGCGATTTGTGCGATGATCTTGCCGGGTATCTCTGGCAGTTTTATTTTGCTGCTGATTGGCATGTATGCTCCTGTATTAGCCGCAGTGAAAGGTTTTCAAGTCGATACATTAGCGCTATTTTTGTCTGGCTGCGTGATCGGTTTACTGTCCTTCTCTCACTTATTGTCGTGGTTACTACGCAAGTTCCGTGATTTCACCCTGATGTTTTTGACTGGATTAATGATTGGTACGTTGCCAAAGATTTGGCCATGGAAAGAAACCATCACTTGGCGCACCAATTCGAAGGGCGAACAAGTGCCATTGCTACAGCACAACCTATCACCATTTGAATTTGAACACGTGACATCACAACCTTCTCAGTTAGTACTTGCTGTCGTAATGATGCTTGCAGCCATTGCTCTGGTTTTGGGTCTAGAGAAATTCGCAGATTCAGATAAATAACTTTGGTATCAAGCACATACTGAACCAAATAAAAACGGAGCCAATTGGATCCGTTTTTATCTATTGGCTAAGGGCAAAACATCTCAATTGAAAACTCTGCTGTATTTGATGCAATAAAGTCCGTCGCGTTACTAGGAAGCTGGTCACCGAGGTATAACGCACAATTTACCGAGGTCATGAGTTGGCGAGCGGCGCATCTGTGCTACGATGCTCGTAATGTTAAGTGATAAATGCTGAACCTTAATGAAACTGTTACAAATAGCCGCTGTTTCAGCCGCATTAGTTGTGGGATTTTATGCCCCGACTCTAATAAAAAGCTTTTCTTCTTCCACTCAAAGCAAGTCAATAGATGAATACTGCTTTCTCTCTACAACCTCTTGCGTCCAAGAAAATGTTACGATGACGCTAAACTCAGAAACTGCTCAACCCTTGGTTCCAACCACTCTAAATGTTGAGTGGCATACAAGCGATGCTAAGCAACTCATCCTAAGTCTTTCAGGAAGAGAAATGGAGATGGGTGAGCCAAAGTTTTTGCTGAAGCAAATCGCTCCTGGCCAATATCAAGGTGACATCATTCTTCCGGTTTGCACGGAGGATGCAATGACTTGGGTTGGTGAACTCAGTGATGGAGAGAATACCGTTTACCCTGCTATAAAAATGCAAAGATAAGGAATCGTTATGAGCCGCAATTGGTCCCTATTTCTCGTAGCTGCTTTCGCACTCGGGTTTGGCGTAAAGAGCTATTTAGATAATCAGAAAACGAAGCCAGAGCAAGTGGACAGTTCCACCTCTCAACAAACGGTATTGTTTGGGGAAAATAACCAAGCCGTCAATATCTTCGATGTGAATGACCCTCGCATCCGAGTCGTCTATTTTGGCTTTACTCGCTGCCCAGACGTTTGCCCAACTTCTCTTGCAATGCTGGCAGGAGCACTGAATCAAATTGACGACGCGCAAAAAGCGCAACTACGCCCGATGTTCATTTCTTTAGATCCAGAGCGTGATGAGGCCGATGCATCAGCAAAATATGCCCATTACTTCCATCCAATGATTGAAGGCCTATCGGCGCCACTTGATGTAACGACACCTTTGGCACACAACTATGGTGTCATTTTCCGCAAGACAGAATTGGAAGGCTCGGAACTAAAATACACGCTGGATCATAGCTCTTACTTTTACTTCTTGAAGCCGGATGGCACGTTAATCACTAAAGTACCACATACGCTCTCACCGGCACCGATTGTTGAAGCCATTTCAAAACTAACGACCGAAGACTCTTCAAATGACGGTTAAGTCAGTGCTGAAGCAATTTTTCAATTTCCTAACTCATACCAACCCCAATGTCGAACAAGACGTCGATACGATCATTGACGCCATTGGGGGCATAGAGAACCTGCTAGAAACTGGTGCATGTGCGACTCGGCTGCGTCTTACCCTCAGAGCGACGTCCGTCATCGATAAGAACGCACTCAAAAATCATGGCGCGCATGGCGTCGTGATATTGGATGATCGTCATGTCCAAATCATATACGGCTTAAAAGCCAACACGTATTCGCAGATTATGGAAGAGCGCATCACAAAACAAAGTTAATATTTTTGCAGTATAGCTACCCTCTTTAAAAAAGGGCAGCTATACTCTTTTGGCTTAATTAACTCACTTATTTATTAACCAACGAAGAGGACACAAGATGATTGTATTGAATAACACTAACTGGGCATCGCAAGGGTAACCCTAACAGCACCAACTCTGTGGCATAACCACAACTCCCCTTCTCTGCCCGGTCTTCACCGGGGTCAACTCTATCCGAATTAGACCCTAATGCGATTTGTATTAAGGCGCTTTGTTGCGTCTGGGATAATTCAATAATGAATCAAACACATACTTTTTGTGACACATTAGTTTCAACTTCAAACCCTCTAAAACAATTGGGTTGGAAACCATTTTTTCAGCAACAACTGACATTAGACGATTACGACAACACTATCTTTGCTCGTGTAATTGCGCATCACCGAAGTGGTTATTTATTGGCAACAGAAACTGGGCAAGTTCATCTTAATGCCCACCATTCTTTACCCAATATGACCGTCGGAGACTGGGTAATCTTAAATGAAGATCAGCAATTTGTTCGCTTACTGGATCGCTTGAGCCTCTTTAGCCGCAAAGCCGCTGGCAGCAAAGTGGTAGAGCAACTTATCGCAGCCAATGTGGATACAGTGTTTATCGTCTGTTCCCTTAACGACGACTTCAATTTAAGTCGTATTGAACGCTATCTTGCCTTGGCTCATGAAGCCGAAGTCGAACCCGTCATCGTGCTTTCCAAAGCCGATTTGTGTGACAATACTGATGAACTAAAAAGCCAAGTACAGAAGCTCGACCCTCTATTAGCGATAGAGACAGTCAACGGCTTAGAAATAGAGAGTGCTTCTAAACTCATGACCTGGTGCAAAGAAGGACAAACCCTCGCTTTTATCGGTTCTTCAGGCGTTGGCAAATCAACTCTTGTTAATGCATTACTCGGGCAACAAGAACAGGCAACTGGGCATATTCGTGAAGACGATAGCAAAGGGCGACATACAACTACATCGCGCTCTATCCATCTATTACCTGATGGCGGCATCTTGATTGATACTCCGGGAATGCGCGAGCTTCAACTAGCAGATTGTGAATCGGGGGTCAGTGAGGCATTTTCTGACATTGAGGCGCTCGCTCAGCGTTGTCGCTTTGGCAATTGTAAGCACCAAACTGAGCCAGGCTGCGCAGTTCAAACTGCGATTGCAAATGGCACACTTGAGGTTCGTCGTTTCAATAACTATCAAAAACTATTGCGAGAACAAGCCTTTAACGGCGCGACTTTGGCAGAGCAACGAGCACAAAGTCGACGATTCGGTAAACTTGCTCGCAATGCCATGAGTGATAAGCGCAGGCGCCAACAAAGTTATTAATTTGTTGCGTTTGAGTTGTCAATAAAATCAAAGGAGACGAAAGTCTCCTTTTTAACAACTTTATTAAAAACCATTACTCATAACTAATGATAATTTTCAACATAAAAATCTTATTTAAATAACATTGAGCAAACATTTAATCCAAAAACAAACTAAAACTAGACACAAAATATTACCAAGCTAAGATATGTGATATTCAGCAAGAAAATGGCTGAATTTATAAAAACAGGATAATTGATAATCATGTGTCTTAGTGACCAGAAGCAATGCTCACCCCTTGCAATACAAGGGCATTATCGCCGTGTAATGATGGACTATTGCCCTGCCACTCTGGCATAAAATTGCAGGAATGATGTATGCAACACAACAGCCTCGTTGCCCGATATGCTCGTGGTAACCTCGTCGTCCAGATCCTTGTCGGTATCGTCTTTGGTATTTTGCTCGCGACAATTTCTCCAAGCCATGCCGAAAGCGCGGGATTAATTGGTAGCCTTTTTGTCGGTGCGCTTAAAGCGATCGCGCCAATTCTTGTGTTTATTTTGGTTGCCGCTTCAATTGCAAACCAAAAGAAAAACCAACACACTTACATGCGCCCAATCGTTGTACTGTACCTGATGGGTACATTCTTCGCGGCGCTATCAGCAGTGGTTCTAAGCTTCCTTTTCCCGACCAATTTAACGCTTGTCACCGGCGCTGAAGGTGCAACGCCTCCTCAAGGTATTGCTGAAATTCTACGCACATTGTTGTTTAAACTGGTCGACAACCCAGTAAATGCACTAGTAGAAGCAAACTACATCGGCATTCTTGCTTGGGGTGTGGGTCTGGGTCTTGCACTACACCACGCATCGGCAACAACGAAGGCCGTATTTGAAGATCTAAGCCACAGCGTGTCTCACATTGTGCGCTTTATCATTCGTCTTGCACCATTTGGTATCTTTGGCTTGGTTGCTTCAACGTTTGCGACAACGGGCTTTAGCGCACTAGCAAGCTACGCACACCTTCTGGCGGTTCTTCTTGGCGCAATGATGATCATCGCACTCGTTGTAAACCCAGCGATCGTGTTCGTTAAAACCAAACAAAACCCTTACCCACTTGTATTCCGTTGTCTACGTGAAAGTGGTGTAACTGCGTTCTTCACTCGTTCAAGTGCGGCGAATATTCCAGTAAACATGGCACTATGTGAGAAGCTAAAACTGGACGAGGATACATACTCAGTATCTATCCCTCTAGGTGCGACCATCAACATGGCTGGTGCTGCAATCACTATCACAACACTAACGCTTGCAGCTGTGCACACTATGGGTATCGAAGTTGATCTACTGACTGCGCTACTTCTAAGTATTGTAGCTGCGGTTTCTGCATGCGGCGCATCAGGTGTTGCAGGTGGCTCTCTACTACTTATCCCACTTGCGTGTGGCCTGTTTGGTATCTCAAACGACGTAGCAATGCAGGTTGTAGCGGTTGGCTTCATTATCGGTGTGATTCAAGACTCTGCAGAAACTGCGCTAAACAGCTCAACAGACGTTGTCTTTACGGCAGCAGTTTGTAAATCAGAGCAGCAAAAAGCTCAGTAAGACTGACAGAACAAAGAGAAAGGGGAGCCGATGATGGCTCCCCTTTTTTGTTTAATTGCGCTCAATTACGCGGTGACCAAAGCCACCTCTTCAATTGAGAAATGCTTACTTGGCTCAACAAACTCTTGCTGCGCAGCAATAGTTTGCAGCTCCCATTCGCCTGCATGGTACGTTGCACTTAACACCCCGTAGCATGCGTCATGACAATGTTGGAAAGCTTGCTTGGGAGACCAGCCTTTTAAGAGTCCCGCGGTAAAAATAGCTGAAATAAGATCGCCCACGCCAACAGGTTGTTTAGCAAACTCAAATTGAGGACGCTTCGCAAGGTAAATACCTTCTTGCGTAGCCAATAGCATGTTAAAGCTGCCATTTTCTAGGCAGTAAAGGTGCTTAACTAGCACCACTTTTGGACCTTTCTCTAGCGCACGTTGGCATGCGGTGATCGCATCGTCTAGTGAGTGGATTTCCATCTCAGCAAATTGACTTAGCTCGAATTGGTTCGGAACGATCACGTCCGCCATTGGCATCAAACGCGTTAGAAGATTTTCAGCAATGCCCGGAGCCACAATGCAGCCTTTGTCTGGCGCGCCCATCACAGGGTCGCAAACGTAAAGTGCGTTCGGGTTCGCTTGCTTCACTTTCGTCACGGTATCTTCAACAGCAAGGCACTGCTCTGCGCTACCTTGGTAGCCCGTCAATACCGCTTGGCACTTTTCCAGCGCGCCGATGTTACCAAGTCCACGAACTAACTCGCTGATGTCTTCAGCCGCAAACGCTCGCCCAGTCCAGCCTTCTTGATACTGCGTGTGGTTAGAAAATTGAACGGTATGAATCGGCCATACTTCGAAACCCATGCGTTGCATTGGGAAAACAGCACTGCAGTTACCAGCATGACCAAAAGAAACATGAGATTGTATAGAGAGGATACCTTGCATAGTACCTTACCTCTTATTGTAGTTATCGATAGTTCAAAGACAGCGGCAAGCGCCAGTTTTGCGAAACCAGTAGTGTATCCGACAAACCAAGATTCTCTAACTCAATTCTCCTCAATATCTTCAGAGTAAGTTGGAGCGCTGGTTTTCAACACCATCTTCTTAATTTCCATTTTGTCTTTATTCAGTGCGATTTCTAGGGTATCTCCTTCCCTTATCCCGAGCTGAGCTAGGATTACGCTTGGAATGACTACGGCGGTGTCGTCACCGATTTTAACAGGTTGACTTATCATCTTTCGTCCTCCAAATGTCGAAAATGAGTTTTCACGTCATTGGATGTCTAGCCTCAAATACATCGAGCTGACTTGGATTTGGCGTAACATTTTAAAGACAAAAGAAAAGCCTCAATCTTGAGGCTTCTGGATAAGATAGGTTATGGTTGAAGGAAGTTTTGAGTGAAATCGAGCGCCTCTTTAGAAAGTTTTTTTTCGTTGGGCGATGTGCTTGCCTGACCTTCTGCTGTTACCGTTGTCATGTTAGGCTGAAAATCTAGTGTTGATGCCTCCTCCCAAGCCTCGGAGGCGTCTTTATTCTCATCATTCAACACCGCATTGAGCTCCTCTTCCGCAGGAAAATACGCTTCGCGTTTGTACACTTTGTTAAGGGCTCGAATAATAGAGTGCTTTCTCACCATTCCTGAGGCCAGTTTTCTTTGCAACGGCTTCGCTATGGACTGCAATCCAACGACAACATCAACACCAATATTGGTTGCCACTTCATCACGTAACGTACGCGCAGGTTGGTAGCCCATATTGGCAGCAAGAAACAGCCAAACGTAAGCAATTGCATTACCCGTTTTACCTTTATCCTTCCACGCTTCGCCAGCATGATACATCGCTTTAGCACTGCCACCTTCCGCGGCCCGTTCCAGCCAGTAGCAACCTTTAACCATGCTTTTTTCTGTACCAATGCCATTTAGGTAACATAAGCCGACTTGGATCTTGCCATCCGCACTGTCTTTTTCCGCCGCTTTCATAAACCAGTAAAGCGCATCTGCACTGCGTCCTGCACTATTGTCTGGTGAAAGCTGCCATTCCCCCATATAAATCATGGCATCAATGCAGCCTTCTTCGGCGGCAGTTTCAATCAGTTGGTTACCTTTTGGGATATTTTTTTCAGTTCCTCGACCAAAGACCAAGGCCTTGCCCGTCGAAAATTTCGCTTCGGTATCCCCTTCCATTCCCGCAATTGCGGTACGCCAGAAGTTTGCCTGCTCTTTTAAAATCACATCTTCGCGCATGCGTTCACTTAAGCGAACAATGCCGTACATCCCCGTCACATTGTCCAGTTTAGCGGCTTTATCATACCAATACAGCGCTTGACGAATGTTGTCCTTTTCGGCTTCTTTCGCTAGAAATAAAATGGTGGGGATATGCCCGGTTTCTGCTTTGAACTCTCGCTCTTTACGCTCTTGCTCTCGCGCTTTATGCATCGCCTTTCGATAAGCGGCTTCGCGAGCTTTCCTCTCTGCCTCGAGTCTCTGTTTCCGCATCGACAACGAGATCATCCACACAAATATCAGGACGAGTGAAAGGCCAGTTGCCGCAATGGCAATGCCCATACTACTCATAAATAGCCTCTTTTGGTTTCAGGGCCCAATTCAACTCCCTTTCAGGGAAATCTTATGATTACGCGCCGACATAACGCCGACTACCTTCATTATATAACGACCACTTAGCGAAAATCTGAAGCTTGCGAAGACTTAATGGCGGTATTTTATTCAACATCACTGCAACTTATTTTTAAAAGAAAAATATAGCCCTCATTTTTATAGAACTTAATCACGGTTTTGGGGCTGAGACATTCTCATCCCCTATCATCCCCCCTTACTCATCCCATAAAAATTTACATTTTAATGATGTGCAGAATCTCTCACTATGCGCCTGTTTTATTATTTAATTTGTGAACAAAATCGACTGTGACAGAAAATTTGCACCTGTAAAAAACTTAACAGCCTGCTCTCACATTTTGCTGATGATTCAGTGTATTAGCATCTAATTGAACATTTCCTTTTTTGGCATCTGCCTTTCTAGCGTGTGCAAAACCTTCTTGATGATTGAGTCAGCGAAGGCAGCGCGCAGCTCAATATCAATTCAATAACAATGGATTTGTAAACGTGGACAATAAGACATTTAAATTATCAACAATTGCCAAAACCGTACTGCCTTTGATTTCCGTCGCGGTAATCAGCGGTTGTGGTAGTGATAGCACGAACGAAGATACGACGACCCCTGGCTCAGGCTTGTACCCTGCGGGAGAGAATGAAGTCGTCATTTATTACAAACGTGACGTAGCATCAGCTTCAACAGCCAGCGACTACGAAGGTTGGGGCTTGCACCTATGGAACGGTGAGGGCTGTACCAGCACAGATTTAGACGCAATGGGCATTCCGGGAACAGGAACGGATTGGTCTGCGCCACACCCATTCGATGGCATCAACGACACCTACGGTGCTTACTACGTACTGAAAATAAACCCTGACGCCTCTGACCCACACGAATGCATGAACTTCATTCTGCACAAAGGTGATGAGAAAGCGTTCGGCAGCGCAAACTCAAAAGTAGAGTTGACGAAAATCGGCGAATCGAAAGGTTTGTTTGGCTTCCACGGCAGCAGTGAACTTTACTACGAGCCAATAGAAGAGCGCCCTGTTGATATTGATGGTCAAAAAGCCCATTGGTTAGACGCCAACACCATCGCATGGGAAGCGGCGACCAGTGCGGATTCCATGAAGCTGTTCTACAGCCTTAGCAATGACATCAAAATGGATGAAGACAAGCAAATCTCTGGCGGTACAGCCGTTGAGCTGACAAAAGCTGGTGAGTTGTCTGATGGTCTGAAATCACGCTTCCGTCACCTTGCTAGCCTTCAAGCTGCGGGTATCGATGTCGATGACGCGACCTTGCGTACGATCCTGAAGTCACAAATTGTTATGGTGGCTTACAACGCAAATGGTGACGTCATTTCTGCAACTGAAGTGCAAAAGCCGGGCGTTTTGGATGCGGTGTTTGCCGATTCCAAGGCAGGTAACGCGATCGGTCAAGAACTCGGTGCGATTGTGGAAGGCGATGCCGCAACCTTCAAACTATGGGCACCAACTGCCCAAGATGTTGATCTGATAATCTACGATGAAAACTTAGCAGAAGAAGCGACCGTTGCCATGACGGAAGACCCAGCAACAGGTATCTGGGTTTCTGAGGCACAAAGCAACGTTGTCAACAAATACTATCGCTACCAAGTTAAGGTATACCACCCAACAACTGGCGTCGTTGAAACGCGTTTGGTAACAGACCCATATTCAATGAGCTTGTCTAAGAACTCACGATACTCGCAAGTGGTTGATTTAGATGATCCAAGCTTAATGCCTCAAGATTGGAAAAACTACGCACGCCCAACAGTTAAAAAAGACGAAGACCACGTCCTTTACGAGTCACACATTCGTGATTTCAGCTTTAACGACAGCAAAGGCACACCAAGTCTTGATGGCAAATATCTGGCGCTTACAGAACCTGAGCGTGAGTCTGTATCTCACTTACAAGCTTTAAAAGATGCTGGCCTAACAACGCTACATATCTTGCCAGCATTTGATATTGCAACCGTGGATGAAGACGCTGACAAGCGAGTCGATATCACCGACACCGTGGGTAAACTTTGTGGCATCAAGCCAGAAGCCTCCATTTGTGAGACCGAAGATGACGGCAAAGTAATTGAAGAGGTATTAAATAGCTACGACCCAACAACGGGCAAAGCACAAGCATTGATGAACGATCTTCGCATGCTAGACAGCTTCAACTGGGGTTATGACCCTTACCACTACACCGTGCCAGAAGGCAGTTATGCGACCGATCCTAACGGGTCTAAGCGTATTCTTGAGTTCCGCGAAATGGTTCAAGCGACGCATAAAATGGATCTGAAACTGGTCATGGACGTCGTGTACAACCACACAAATGCATCTGGTGTGAACGAAAAATCAGTACTGGATAAGATTGTCCCTGGGTACTACCACCGCCTAAACGTCAACACTGGCGGCGTCGAAAACTCAACCTGTTGTGATAACACCGCAACCGAGAACTTGATGATGGGTAAACTAATGGTTGACTCATTGATGGTATGGGCGGATGACTATAAAGTCGATGGTTTCCGTTTTGACCTTATGGGCCACCAGCCGAAAGATGTGATGGTTTACGCACTTGAAAAAGTCCGTGAAATTGACCCGAATACCTTGTTCTACGGCGAAGGTTGGGACTTTGGTGAAGTCGCGCAAAACGCTCGCTTCGATCAGGCGACACAAGTCAACATGGCGGGGACAGAAATCGGTACTTTCTCTGATCGTCTGCGTGACGCAGTTCGTGGCGGAAGCCCGTTTGATGGCGGTGTAGATTCTGAAGGTAAGCACCCACTTCGCTTTAACCAAGGCTTTGGTAACGCCGCTTACCCTAACGAAGAAACCAAAACTGACGCAGAGTCGGTGAATGGTCGTTTACACAACCAAGATCTGGTTCGTCTAGGTATGGCTGGTAACTTGGCTGACTACATCCTTCTTGATTACAAAGGCGAAACCAAGCTGGGTAAGAACGTTGATTACAATGGTGCGCCTGCAGGCTACACAAAAGTGCCATCAGAGAACATCTCTTACGTGTCTAAGCACGACAACCAAACATTGTGGGATAACAACGCCTACAAGATTGCGACAGGCACTTCATCTGCCGAGCGTGCACGTATGCAGTCTGTGTCCCTATCAACGGTGATGCTTGGTCAAGGCATTCCATTCATCCACATGGGTTCTGAGCTATTGCGCTCTAAATCTATGCAGCGCGACTCGTACGATTCTGGTGACTGGTTCAACCGTGTATTCTTCGACGGAAGCGACAATAACTGGAACGTTGGTCTACCACGTGAAGACAAAGACGGTGCAAACTGGGAGCTGATCAAAACCATCGTTGGTGACAGCACGGCGAAACCAGATTCAACCGACATCGAGCTGACTAAGCAACAATTCCTAGAGCTACTAAAAATCCGTAGCACAAGCGAACTATTCCGCCTAGATACCGCGCAAGAAGTGATGAACCGTGTGGACTTCCGCAACGTAGGGAAAGACCAAGTGGAAGGCTTGATTGTGATGTCTATCGACGATGGTACATCAGCGGGTGCCGATTTAGATTCGAACTACGATGCTGTCGTGGCCGTTGTGAACTCAACATCAACTGAGAAATCTTTCAAAGTTGCTGGCGCAACTGGTTTCGAACTGCATGAAGTTCAACAAAACTCTGCGGATGACATCGTCAAAGGTGCAAGCTTCACCAATGAAACGTTCACAGTACCAGCACTGACAACAGCGGTATTCGTGCAGCCACAAAACGGCGCGCAAGGTGCTGGCCTACCAGTAAACACGGATAACAAAGACGTATCGAGTATTC
The DNA here is from genome assembly GCF_033338745.1 of Vibrio sp. Vb1026. Taxonomy (NCBI): domain Bacteria; kingdom Pseudomonadati; phylum Pseudomonadota; class Gammaproteobacteria; order Vibrionales; family Vibrionaceae; genus Vibrio; species Vibrio sp. Vb1026. Next base: position 239,327 of record NZ_JAWOTH010000001.1, on the reverse strand, counting down.
CTCCTTACGGCGAAACCGTGGTTTACGTGAAAGGCACGATGAACGATTGGTCTGATAGCAGTGATTGGGCGATGACCTTTATTGGCAACGGTATGTACTCTGTAACTGGCGTTCTTGAAGCTGGTGAACACGAGTTCAAATTCGCGGACTCTGGTTGGGCAAATCCAAACATCGGTTGTGATGCTGCGAATATAGCTTCTGGTTCACTAGAATTAGGTTCAGAAGGTAACTGTAAGCTGTCTGTTGCTGAAACAGGTAAGTACAACTTCACTCTGAACGCGCTACATGTTCAAGATGAAAGCGTAGAAAAACCGGTCGTGTCAGTGACCAAGTCAGCAGATGCACCAACATTCGGTGAAACAGCACTTTACTTACGTGGCACTATCACTACATGGGATGCTCCAGCACAAGACTCAACAGCGAAGTTCAGCTATGTTGCAAATGACGTTTATTCGCTAGACATTACCCTAGCGGCGGGCAACTACGAGATGAAAGTTGCGAGCGCAGACTGGGCAGCAGACACCAACTTCGGTGGTGAAGGCAGTGTTGAGCTTGGTAAAGCGCTGACGATGGAAGCCGGTGGCGGTAGCGCAAACCTAAAAATTGCGATTGCAGAAGCAGGAAACTACAACTTCCACTTCAATGCGGCTGACAAGTCGGCGCCAATCGTGACGGTAACGAAAAACTAGTTTCATTTAAAAACATCCGTAATGAAAAAGGGGAAGCATCACGCTTCCCCTTTGTTTTGTTGGCGTCACTAAATGGTGGATACCAAAATCAAAAAGGTGTTAGTTTCCCCAAATCTGTTCAACAAACTCAGGATGATCAATGAATGGATTACGATTGCCCTGAAAATCAAACACTTGTTGATTGCGGTTTCGTTCTTTTTCACTAACGGGATCATTTTTGTGCCAACGTTTCAGCATGTTTAACATCCAAGGTTCAAAAACCGTTGAACTTGAACCATCAAGGACAGCATCCGCATTGCTTGAATTGCCTTCCCAGTTACCTACAACATTTTCATAGCGGGTTGCCATGTAGAAATAAGCACGGGCGAAGTCGCCCTTAAACTCATCAATCGGCTCAAACACCGTACCGGAGTAGCCCAGACTAGTGCTTGCTTGTCCAAGTTTAGAGCCATTACTAGACACGTAGGTCGCGGTGCCCACTTCACCAAATGGCCAATTACTGCGCTTCGCGTTTACATAACCATCAGTTGCAAACAAGTGATGACCGTCTGAGTTCATCGGCTCAACCTTACCGCCAAACCAGCTTTTCGGAAAAGAGTGCTCACGGTTGTAGCAATCCCCTTCCGTTTTGTATTGGCCACATTGGTCTGTGACTTTGGTAAAGCTTACTGTATCGCTAGCAGATGGCTTTTCAGAGTACATATCGAGAATAGAGCCATCATTTTCATAATAACGATCAATATCGGCATCTTTTACCAAGGTCCAGACCGCAGAATAGCCTCGGCTGGAGTGATTACTGATAATGTTAAACAACGCTGTTTTTAGAGCGTATCCCGTCTTACCAGATGCCGCTTGATAGTAACCATCAACCACTGGTGGGGTCGTCGTTGTGTCACCTAAGTTAAAATCGGTGGTTTCACTTTTCGAGAATTCAGCGCCAGAAGCAAGAGTCTTATCTCCCTCAGTCAGCGTGTACGACCCCGCGCCACTGCCACAACAAATGCCGTCACCATACTCGTCTTGAATCGTGAATTGGTAGTTACCGTCAGCTAAGCACATGCTCTTTTCAATGGTGGTTGCTGACTCGTACCCCTGACCAGAAAACAGCACTTCGGCTTGGTTGTTTTTTAACGTCCAGCTAGTTTCTGAACCATAGTCATCTGTTGTGAGAGTCAAGACCACTTGGTGATCACTACAACTTTCTACAGGAGGTTGTGTACTCGTCTCAGTCGGTTGAAAATTATCGACGTAGACAACTTCTGAGCCATCAAAACTGGCTTCATCGTAAAAACGCAAACCGACGTTGATGGTCTTGTTCGAGCTCGCTGTGTAGTTGTGCGCGAGCTCTTGCCACTGGTTTATCTGTTGTGGGTTCGAGTAATTGTGATAACCATCAACCACCAGACGTGCTTTTACATTTCCTTCGGTATGATAAACCGAGACAGAAAACGGATAGGTTTTCCCTTGCTCCACATTAATGGTTTGCAAAAAGTCGGTGTTGCTTTGGGTACCTGTATTCACGACGACCTGGGCAACCAGACCACCCGATTTGATTTGCTCGCTGCTTGGCGACACTGTAATGCCCGCGTCAATCTCTGACCACTGCGTAGGTACATTGCCATTCCACTGCTCAAAGTCACCGTTGATAATTTGGCTATATGCAAACGGAGAGCTAACAGCAGCAAGGAGACAGAGGGAGTTCGTTATGGATTTCATTATACTTTTCCATTAGTTATATAAATCCCAAACACGATAAACATATTAGTGGGGCATAAGTAATCCTTCAGTCACACTTTTACGTTGCACAAGTGTTAATTTACTTTTTAATGTGCAGCTTATCTCACAAATATTCACCTGCTGAAAACAAACGCCAATACAAAAAGCGAAGCAACTTGTTGGCTACATCGTCGTAAAACCATTAAGGGAAAAGTAAAACAGACAGAAAAAAGCCAAGTGTGCGCCTATGGGGGTCAGCAACAACACTTGGCTTGTTTATAAGAAAGCTTGTGGTCAGCTCAACTGGTGAGCATCAATTCTGGATAATTCCTTAAGGTTTTACCGCAAAGAATCGTCCTTGTAGTGGCGACATCAGAATCTGATATTGACCATTACTCGGAGTAATTTTTTCATTCGTGAGCAAATCCACCAACTCACCAGTACCAACACTCTCCTGAGTAAGAGTGACGCTTCTAGCGCTCTCTAAGGTATTTAGCGCAAACAAGACTTTGTCCGAACCAGATTGTTTCAAGTCCACATAACTGCCGTTACTCGCAACTAAATTCGTGCGTGACCCCTGATAAAGTGCAGGATGCGCATCGCGCATTGTCATCAGCGATGTCACATAAGATTTGAGATCGGCTTGGTTTGCATCAAGCGTCGCCGTCACGCCTTCAATTTTCGCACTGCTGCGCGCAACGTGATCATCGCACAAACCTTGAATGGCGCAGGTGCTGTTGTCTTCTTTTACGGCAAAACCATCCACTTGATCCCCGATTTCATCACCGTAGTACAACGTGATTGGCCCGGTGTACGCCGCTTGGAAAGCAAACGCGGCTTTATGGCGTAACCAATATTCTGCATCATTCACATCCGCCAAGTTTCCACGCTGTAACAAGTCACCAAAGCGCACTAAATCATGGTTGCCGATCATCAAATTCGGCTGCGCATGTGTTGGATATTGATTGTGTGTGCTGTAGCCGTTGTCTAACCAATCCGCACCGCGACCACCCACGCCGCTCTCATTCACGGCTAAAGTTTCAACGATGCGATATCGCATAGGGAAGTCAAACGCAGAGCACAATGCTGGATCGCTGCTCGATCCATACGCCTCATTCGCGATTTCAGACTCCCCTTTCCAAATCTCTGCCACCATGTAACCCAACGGATTCACTTGTTCGCCTTTGCTATTGGTGTACGTCACATTTTGTGAGGCTTCATCGACGGCTTTACGAATTTGTGTCCAAGCGTCTGTCGGAACTTGATAGGCTTGATCTAAACGCCAGCCGTCAATCTTGAGTTCTTTGATCCAATACGTCGCCACCTCTTTGTAGAAATCGAGACTGGCTGGGTAATCCACGGGATTGCTTGAGCCTGAAGGCAACAAGCCGGAAGGCGAGGGTTTGATCAAACCATTCTTATGGTGGCCAAATACGCCATCAAAAAATACGTACAGACCGCGTTTGTGTGCTTCTTCGACTAAAGTTTTCGCGGTCGCTAAGTCACCAAATTTGGGGTCGATTTTAAAGTAATCTGTCGCAAAATAGCCGGTGGCGTCCAAACGATCCGCCCAATGATCTTGTCCTGCTATCTCTTCTGACTCAAAAACTGGCGTCAACCAAATCGCATTCATCCCTAAGTCTTGGATGTAATCGAGTGAATCAATCACTCCTTGCAAATCGCCGTTATGATGGCTGGTGCCATAACCTGTACCGTGACCAATGCTCGCATCACCATCCACAAAACTCTCTACCATGATTTGATAAGTACGAAGTTGGTTACTTTGCGCCATGACATTGGCTTGGCAAGCATAACTGGTATCCGGTAGCGGAGTGCTGCTATTAGTGTCGCCACCACCAGAAGAATTACACGCAGATAAAGCACCAATCACACTTAACGCAAGCAACGATCGAGACAGGCGATGGTTACGTAGGATATTACGCATTTTATTCTCCCTAACTTACTCAAATAAACTACGGAAATTTGAGTAATAAAATTAACCCCGACATGTGTTTCATGCAGGGGTTAATAAATAAAAATAGATTTTAAATAATTGAATTGAATATTATTGGCACTTATTTACCATGACATGAACAGGTTTGCCTTTTCCTTCAAACTGAAGACTCCATACATATTTACCATCTTCTTTAATATCAACCGAAGTATCCGTACCGTAACCACCAAATGTTAATGGTGTTAATTCACCAACGTTCATTCTATTACCTTTTGCGGTAAATTGTGGGAACCACAACTCGGTCGCATACTGCATTTTGTAGGAGCCTACTTTTTCTTGAACCACGGCTTGGTAGAAATTATTCCCTTTGTAGGTGTATTGACGCTGAGGCACGTGTTTCCAATCGGAATCCGCAAAAGTACCCACCACAAATAGTGGTTTAGAAATAGGTCCTTTCGCTGTGCTGTCTGGGTTGTCACACGCTTTCATGAAAGCAACCACTTCGTCTTGAGACATATTAACAACTGGCTCTGTGGCCGCTTCAGGTTCTGCCGTCGATTGACAACCTACTAAGGCAACAAGTAGGGCAGCAGCAAGAGAGGTCTTCATCATGTTCATTTCACGTAATTCCTTTTTAGTATATCCAAAGCAAAATAAACTCAACGGTTAAAAGAAATATTAATCGTTATTAAAATGGAAATATCAAACGCCAAATAAATATCGTCAGATTGCGAATTTAAATCACTTCGAGAAGTTTGTTTATTTCCTAAGTACAAAAAATAAGTTAGGAACTGCCATTAATTATTGATCCAACCTATATAAAAAACAAAGTAATAAAAATAATTATGTGAATAAGGTAACTCTATGTAGGGGTATTTTTATTGGTTTATTTTCTATGAAAAAGGTCAGCATTTCGCTGACCTTTTTTATCTGATTATTTTCTATTTACGGCTTTCACAAACACTTGTTGTGCACCTTCGATACCCAGCTCTTTTGCTTCATCAAGCAAAGTGAGCGCTTTCGGAATATCATTCGCTGCGACTGCTGCTTCAATGGAGCTGTAGTAGTAGCTAGTAAGGTCCGTACCTTGGGGAATGTTATCGTTTTTCGCAACAATCTTAGTATTCACGATATCATTCGCGGATACCGAAAAGCGGAACTGACCAAGTGGGCTATGTTTCGCTAGAGGGTCTGCAATATCTGGCGGCTGAGTGTGGCGCGCCATGGCGAAGGCTTTTGCAGGGTGTAAAACTTGTGTACTTCCTTTTAGATCGGCGGAAGTCGTGTAAACCAACACATGCAGATCGTTACCTGTCATGTCTGGAATCACATTGAGATCAAGTACGAATTTATCGTTGTCCAACAGTTTTGCTGGTTCATACTTAAACTTTGAAAAATCTGCTTGGTAAATGGTTTCTCCTGCCGAGTTCATCACTGCGACATTAGGAGCATAAAATTGAAGTTCTTTACTTACGAATGTCTCTAATTTGATATCGAGACTGCCACGGTTTCCTGGAAGAGCAAACGCTGCAATAGCGCCAGCACTGTTACCATCCAACAACATTTGGCTTTTATCAGTCAAAGCGAATTCAGTAACCACAGGCACGTTAAGCGGTACCCATTGAATATCACCCGATTGCGTGATCACTTGTTGCTGACCTTTTGGACTCATCTCTACTTGTTCTACAGACGCACAACCAGTAGCCAACATGCCCAGCAGTACGGGAGCAAGCCATTTTTTCATTACTGTCTACCTCGACTCTTTATTGTTTTTTAAATAAATACAGCCAGATAAGTTCTGGCTGTATCATTCTAGGACAATTTAGGACTTAGTGGTTAGATGATTACCACCAAGCTTCAGCTTGTACACCGAACTGGAACGTATCGTCTGAACGACCGTTGTCAAATGTGTTTGAGTTGTCTTCTTTGTCAGCCGTTAGGTAAGAAGCGTAAACACGGATTTCAGGACGAGCCCAGAAGCTAGAGCCAGCAGACCATGCTTGAGCAACAGTTAGCTTACCGTATTTGTTTTCTTCGCCGTCGTTATCGTCGATAGCGTAACCAGCTTCGAAAATAGTTTTGTGGTTGTCATCCCATTTGTACATTGGACGAACAACAACAGACATTGTTTCCCACTTGTCTTGGCCAGCCCACATGTCTTCACCAACACCGTACACTAACTGGTGACCCATTTCCCAGCTGTCGCCCATGCCGATTACACCCCAGTTGATTAGGCGGTAACCAGATGCACCGTTGTCAGCTTCTGCGCCGTACCAGCTACCGTCGCCGTAGAATGCCATTGTTTTAGAGTAACCTTCAGTACCGTACTGAAGCACTGTTTTGTTGAAACCAGCGTCTAGACCTTGAGTCAATTCTGCTGTGAACATTACGCCGTTTTTCGCATCTTTAGTGCCGTTTGGCGCAGCGTCAGTTTCGTTAAGAATTGCGTAGTTCAAGCCCATTTCTAGAGAGCCGTTGTCCCATAGAGGAAGACCTGCGTAACGTACGTCTAGAGTGTTTACGTTTGTTGCGCCACCATCGTTGCCTGGGTCTGCGATATCGCCGCGGTCGTTACGAACCCAAGCGAAAGAAACTTTACCAGGACCAGCTTCGATACCTTCAACACCAGCGCCCGCGCCAGAGATGTTCCAGTAGTAGAAGTCAGAGATATGAATGTCGTGACGTTGGTAGTAGCGTTTACCTGCCCAAAGCGTTGCTTCAGGAGCAAAGTTTAGTAGGCCTTTAGCTTGAACGTTGAACTGACGTAGTGCGAATTGTGCATCGTCTACACATTTCACTTCGCCGTTATCCAAACCACAGTTAGCAGAAGTGCTTTCCCAGTCGTTTGAACCGTTAGAAGTCATTGCAACCATAGAGTCTACGTAGAACGTTTTGCCGTTGTTGTTGTAAACTTCTTTACCTAGTTGAATCTCGCCGTAGATATCGCTTTCATTACCTAGACGACCGATCTTGTTCTTTTCGAATGTTAATTGTTGACCACCGTCAGCGTTCACGCCAACGCCAGCACGCATGTAACCGTGGAAATCCACTGCGAATGCAGAACCAGCAGCTAAAGTTGCAGCTACAGCAGCAGCAATTGCACTTACTTTTTTCATTCTTAACTCCATTAAGGGTATTTATAATTCTGTCTTCCCTGCTCACTCTTTTAGGTGAATATAGGCAGTAAAAACACACCTAAAGAAAGAGAGGTAAGATGGGAACGAATCCCCGTTTGTTTCAACAGTTGTGAGATTACCCGAGGCGTACAAGGATGACTTCCTCCGCCCTAAACTAATTTAAGGGGGATGAGAAGGGAGTAGAAAATTTACCGAATGGTGTTTTTTCGAGTCAGATCACCAATCTAGGGAGGAATTAGTAAGTTTGTTCGGTTTTGAGCCGCTACAAAGTGATAGCCATTTCATATTTTTGACTCTAAGCCGTCACATAAAGTAATTAAATTACACGAATATTTTTATATTTAGGGTGGTTGACCTTAGTAAGACAAAGTTTTTAACTTATAGTTTCCTAAAGGTAGCAATAAATATTAAATAAAGTATCTCCGATGACACGACTTCTCTCTCGCCCCTACCCGCTGGGCGCAACATTGAATAAAGAAGGCTGTAACTTCTCTATTCATGCTCCGGGCGTAAAAGACATTCAACTGGCATTGTTTGCAGACGATGGCAGCTACGAGCTTCACGGTTTACCGAATGAATACGCTGGCATACTTCATACTTTTATTCCAGATATTAAGCCGGGGCAAAAATACGGTTATCTTGTCTCCCACAAGGACGAGCCACTGTTAATTTCTGATCCGTACGCAAAATCAATAGATAAAGCCCTCCACTATCACCCTCCCTACTCTCCAGCCAAAAGTTTCGATATGCCGAAGTGCGTCGTTATCGAAGATGATTTTGACTGGCAAAACACGGTTCACCCGCGTATACCCAGAGAAGAGATGGTGTTGTTTGAGACCCACGTCAAAGGGCTTACCCAACGCCACCCAGAGGTTGAAGACAAGCTGAAGGGGCGCTACTTAGGTCTTGCATCACCTGAAATGCTGGCCTTTTACAAACAGCAAAACATCAACACGCTGCAATTGCTACCTGTCGCAGCATGCATGCATGAGCCTCACCTACTAGAGATGGAAAAGGTCAATTATTGGGGATACAACCCTTATCTCTTTATGGTGCCCGATCCGCGCTACGCAGAACAAGACGCCGTTACGGAATTAAAAACAACAATTCGCGAATTGCATAAAAACGGCATCGAAGTGATTCTCGACGTGGTTTACAACCACACTGCTGAAGGTGGTGAAGGGCCTACAATTTTCAACCTGAAGGCCCTCGATTCCTGTTTTTACATCAAACATGGCAACCACTTCGCTAATTACACTGGCTGCGGAAATACAGTGGATCTCACCTACCAACCAGCCTTAAACCTTGTGATGGATACATTGCGCTACTGGGTTAGCGAATTTAAAGTCGATGGCTTCCGTTTTGACTTGGCTGCAACGTTAGGTCGACAGGGCGATGATTACAACCCAGAAGCCGCTTTCTTTAAAGCCGTTGCGCAAGACCCAATTTTGCGTGAAACCAAATTGATTGCCGAACCTTGGGATATTGGTCCAAATGGCTACCAAGTGGGTAACTTTCCATTTGGTTGGAACGAATGTAATGACAAACTGCGTGATATTTCCCGCAGTTTTTGGCGCGGTGATCAAGGCTATTTAAAAGAGTTTGCCACTCGATTAATGGGCTCTCGTGACATTTATAGTGCAGCGAACTGGCCATACAAACTCACCGTAAATTACATCACGTATCACGATGGCTTCACACTGCAAGATTTAGTGTCTTACAAACACAAACATAACGAAGCCAATGGCGAAGAAAATCGCGACGGTCACGGTGACAATCGTTCAGAAAACTACGGTGTTGAGGGCGAGACGGAAAATCTGATGATCATCGCCACGCGTGAGAAGCAAAAACGCAACCTTATTGCTAGCTTGCTGTTTGCCTTCGGTATCCCACACATTCTCACTGCTGATGTTCTGTCTCACACCCAAGGCGGTAACAATAATGCCTATTGCCAAGACAACGAAACCAGTTGGCTGAACTGGGAAGAGACAGAACGTAAGCAACATTTCAAAGCATGGATGTCACAAATGGTCGCCAACCGAAATCAATACATGGTGCCATTTATCCGAGCTTTCAGTGGCGAAAACCGCAATAACAACCGTATTTTCTGGCGCCGTACAGACGGTCGCTTAATGGAGCACGATGATTGGAACCGTTTAAGCTCTGTCGCACTTCACCTTGGTATCGGTAAAGAAGGGCAAGAACTGGTCTACCTCATCAACCAAACTAACGCCACAGCGCGCTTTAAGCTCCCTAATGAGCGAAAGCAAGAATGGGTGACGATCTGTGATACAAACGTACGTAATCTCAACCCAGGACATGCTGAAGGCGAAGTCTTGCTGTCACCCACCTCGATGGTGATTTTGCACTATCAACCAAACCAAAGCACACCAAAAGGTGAGCAAACGCATAGCTAAGTTATAAACGCTCCAAAAAAGGAAAGCCGATGCATCTCAGTGCTTCGGCTTTTTTGTTGGTTAGATGTGCCTAACTCATTATTCGCAAGGCGGCGCTAGGTGAATCAAAGCTAACCCACCCAGTGACGTCTCACGGTATTTCTTGTTCATGTCTTTGCCCGTTTGGTACATGGTTTCAATTACCTTATCCAACGAGATCAGACATTTACTATTACGCTTTAATGCCATGCGAGATGCATTGATCGCTTTCATTGCGCCCATTGCATTACGCTCAATACACGGTACTTGCACTAAGCCACCGATTGGGTCACAAGTCATGCCTAGTGAGTGCTCCATGGCAATCTCAGCCGCAATACAAATTTGCTCATTGCTGCCACCACGTAGCGCGGTCAAGCCAGCTGCCGCCATAGAAGAAGAAACACCGACTTCGCCCTGACAACCCACTTCGGCACCCGAGATAGACGCATTGGTTTTGTACAAAATGCCAATCGCACCGGACACAGCAAGGAAGTCTTTAAGCTGTTTAGTATCAAGTTCTTTGATGAAGCGATGGTAGTACATCAATACCGCAGGAATCACACCCGCCGCACCATTAGTTGGCGACGTTACGACTTGGCCACCAGCCGCGTTTTCTTCACTCACAGCAAAAGCAAACAGGTTAATCCAATCCATAATTTCCATTGGATCGTTTTCGATTGCTGCATTTGCTTCAAGCTTCTTCAACAAGTTTGGCGCACGGCGGGTCACGTTCAAGCCACCATCCAAGATACCTTCTGTCTCGAAACCGCGCTCCATGCAACGCGTCATCACACGCCAGATCTGTTCTGCGCGTTGATTGATGGCTTCCATATCCTGAAACGCTTGTTCGTTTTTCAGAATCATGCCGCCAAGGCTCATACCGTTATTCTCTGCCTGCGCCAACATTTCGTCCGCACTGGAGAATGGAAACTCAACTTCTACGGGAGCAGTCGCACTGCCATTTTGCAGTTCATCCGCCGTTGCGATGAAACCACCACCGATAGAGTAGTAAGTTTCAAACCCAACCTGATTGCCGTGCGCATCTAACGCAGTAATCGTCATTCCATTCTCATGCAGAGGAAGGTTCTCTTCATGGAACAACATGTCCGTTTTGTAGTTGAATTCGATTTCATGACGGCCATCGACAGACATCATGCCCTCTTCAATCGCCTTGCGCATCGCTTTATTCGCAGAAGCGATTTTGATGGTATCTGGTTTGTTACCCAACAGACCCAAAATGGTTGCACGGTCAGTATGGTGACCAATCCCCGTTAACGAGAGTGAACCGTATAAATCGACCTGAATACGAACCACTTTTGCCAAGTTCGATTCAATCAAACGAGTGAAGTGGTAACCCGCGATCATTGGACCATTGGTGTGAGAGCTAGAAGGACCCACACCAATCTTGTAAATATCAAAGATGGACAGCATAAACTTACCTATTACGACAATGCAGCATAAAGCCAATCAGGGAGAACCATACAAGCAGCGATGGTCGCCACGGCGAACACCAACAGCCCGTAATGGCTTGCGGTTGGCTTTGCAAAAAGATGTTTTTGATTATTGATAAAAATTTGTTGCTCGGCAGTCACAGCGCCCCAACGACGGCTCACTAACACACCAAACAAAAGGAAGACAAACGTACCAATTGGCGCGAACCACGGCCAAGCCACGTCGAGATACATGGCAGTAAACACCGCAATCACACTCATGATACTGCCAACGATCACGCCTTTCTCATTGGCTTTTGCCCAGAATAAGCCAAGCACGAATGACCCAAGACGGATACCAACAAAGATGGAAGTCAGGCTAGCAATGGTTTTGAGTACCGATTCATTCGATACCGCCAGAAGAGCTGGCACTACCACCATAGCCGCAGCGAGCAAACTCATCTTTCTTGCGACTTTTTCGTAGTGCTCATCATCGGCACTCTTGCGAACGAAACGCTTGTAGATATCAAACGTTGCGACGGTCGCCATTGAGTTGTAGGTTGAATCCAAGGTCGACATTGCGGCCGCCGCCAATGCGGAAATGATCAAACCAACCACAATTGGGTTAGTGTGGTTGAAGACGAAATCCAAAATCACTTCGTTGCTGTTTTCAAACGATTGATCTTGATAGAAAACACTCAGAAGGACACCGAGTACCGCAAAGAACAAGTACACGAAAAACGCACCGTAACCACACAACAGCATCGACTTCTGCGCCGTCTTTTCACACTTCGTCGCTAGCGTGCGTTGGATGATCAGTTGGTTGGTGCCATACACACTCAGATGCAAAAAGCTCACTGCAACCACGCCTGCCCAGAGTGTGGTATCCACGCCTAAATCAAAGTCTAAGTTGATGATATTCAGGTGATCACGAGAAAGGTAATCTGCCGCATTAATCTCTGTCACTAACATAGCAAAGATGGCGATGCTGCCTGCTACCAATACTGCAGATTGCAACATATCGGTCCAGATCACCGTGGAAATCCCGCCCGCATAGGTATAGCAAGCGGTGAAAATACTAATGTAGATGATGGCTTCAGAAATACTGATGGGCAGAACTTGCACTAAGATCAGCGCCACGGCATACAGAATCACACCCGCAGAAATGCATTGAACCACAATGAACACAATCGAGTTGATGGTTCTTGCATACACCCCAAAGCGGTGCTCAAGGTATTCATAAATCGAAGTCAGACCCAGCTTATAAAAGACAGGTACAAAGAAGATAACAGTGAAAAAGATAACGATGGGATAGTTAAGGTGAATACTCATCGCTTCCATGCCAGAGCTATAAACCCAACCAGGCATCCCTACAAACGTCATCGCACTAATGTAAGTCGCAAGTATCGAAACACCCGCCGTAAACCAGCCAAATTGCTTTCCACCCGTAGAAAAGTCGCCACCATTGCTGTAGCGCTTATTCACTAAATAGCTGATTAATATGGTGATTAGCACGTATAACGCAATCACCACAAAACTTGAATACGTAACCATTTCAGGGTTTCCATAATTCTGGGTGCTAATTATTTGTGCTTGGATATTACTTTAAAAAAGCATATCTAAACGATAATCCCGCCATAACTGTGACTATAATCACCAATATAGACGGTTATATATTCAAAAATGCCAAAAAGACCGATTTAATGAGACTCTCATCACTAAAAACCACTAATTGGGTACGCATTCATTTTAAAATTGATATTGATCACGGATCTAATGACCTTAAAAAAACTATGATTCACCACGACACGAAATCGAAGATGATCCCAATAAGATCGTGTTCTTTAAGTTTGAATAGCAACAAATCCTAAGTGAAATAGAGGTTTATCGGTCATGAATGCCAAAAGACACATGAGCGAAGTTCCTATGATTCAAAGGGTAGCTGCCTATCTAGCGATACTGGTTGGTTACTTTTTCTATTGTTATAACTTTGTAATTATTGACTACGTACGCCCATACATCGTTGAAGCGTATGATGGTATTAGCCTGTCAGACACTGCCCAGTTCTATACATGGCAGTCGGTTGGTGCACTTATCGGTGCATTGAGCTGTGCTTGGTTCGCAACAAAATTTGGTAAGAAATCCACTCTTATTACCATCACAGCCCTAAACGGTGGCGCAACAATCATCAATATGATGTTCACCGACTACACAACATGGGCAGCAATGCGTTTCATCATTGGTTTGTCACTGGGTGGTTATTTCACCGTGGCAGTAAGCCTAATGATCGGCCTATTTACGCCAACGGTACGTGGTAAGTTGACGGCATTCGCGTCTTCTATGTTCTCTGTAGCACTGATGGTAATGGGTGCGTATGCAGCATTTATTGCAAGCATTGATGCACCATGGGAAAGCCTAATGCTTGTAGGTGGTATCCCACCATTGGCAGCAGCTGTTGTCATGATCTTTGTACTACCTAGCGACAGCAAAGTGATCGCTTACGGTGAAGAAGAGCAAGCAAAAGCAGAAGAATCAAATGCACCAGCGAAAAAAGGCTCTTGGGGCGAAATGCTAAGCAAGCCTTACCGCAAGATCACACTAACGTGTCTATTACTGGCTGGCCTTAACTTCTACGGTTTCCAATTCTTTGGTGGCTTCGTAACCACTTACCTACGTGATGTACGTATGTTCGACGGTGCAACCATCGGTCTCATCTTCTCTATCTCAGCATTTGGTTCACTGTTTGGTGCGTGGTTCTGGGGTTGGGTAGCTGACAAATTCGGTCGTAAGGTGAACGCATTTGGCTTCATCCTAGCGGGCATCATGGTTTCAATCTTCTTTGTTGCACCTGGCGACATGGTGATTGGCGGCCTAAACATGCTGGCTCTACTTGGCCTGATTTACAACTTCGGTCTGTCTTCTTCAGCGGTATGGGGCGGTTACTTCTCAGAACTGTTCCCAGCACACCTACGTAGCTACGGCGCAGCGCTATTCCACGGCGGTCGTATCCTCGGTATGTGGGCACCAATGGTACTTATCTTCATCCAAGAACGTACCGACCTACAAACCGCAATGTGGGGTTCACCAATCGTATGGATCCTTGCTGGTCTTCTATGGCTATCACTGCCAGAGACACTAAAAGGCGGCGTGTTCGATAAGAGCAAAAAAGCCGAAGCAGCAAAAGCGTAACTGAATTTCAAAAACTCCGGCTGGCTCCCCGGCCGGATGAAAAAACTTAATTTCGAGTCCTGTTCCCAAAGCCGACTCGACAGCAAATAAGAGAGTTTATTATGTCTAAATATCAAGAAGCAAAACGCGTTGTACGTGAATACTTCAGCGCAATGGAAAACGCAACTCACGAGAACGTGGCAGAAGTACTAAAAGCACATACTTCAGAAGATTACCTTTGGCGTGGTGTTTACCCATTCCGTGAGCAACAAGGCGCTCAAGCAGCGGCTGACGTTTTCTGGGCTCCTTTGATGAAATCAATGACTCGCATGCAGCGTCGTCAAGACATCTTCATCGGTGGTGAGAACGAAGTAACATCAGGTGAAATCTGGGTAATGAGCATGGGTCACTTCATGGGTCTATTCGACGCTGAATACCTAGGCATGCGCCCAACTGGCAAAATCATGAACATCCGCTACGCAGAATTTAACTGTGTTGAAAACGGCAAGATCACTAAGACTGGCCTATTCCTAGACCTTCTAGGTGCAATGGACCAAGCGGGTTGTTACCCACTACCACCATCAACAGGTAAGCACTTCGTATACCCTGGTCCTCGTAACCACGATGGTCTACTGTTCGAAGACGCAGCACCAGAAGAAGGCGTAGCAACACTAGCACTAGTGAACAAGATGGTTGATGACCTATCTGCACTAAACGACAGTGGCGCTATGGGTTGCCCACCAGAAGTTCTTGAGAAGAGCTGGTCTAAAGACATGATCTGGTACGGTCCATGTGGTATCGGTGCGTCTTACACAATCCCTCGTTACCAACAGCAGCACCAATTGCCATTCCGTAACAACCTGAAAGACAAGAAGTTTAACGGCCACGTATGTCGTTTCGCAGAAGGTAACTTCTCTTGTTTCTTCGGCTGGCCAAACCTATCTAACACACCAATCGGTGGTTTCCTAGGTATGACAGGTGGTGAAGTACGTGCAGACATGCAAGTGGTTGACGTTTACTACCGTGACGGCGACAAGCTATCTGAGAACTGGGTACTGATCGACCTTCCTTACTGGCTAAAACAGCAAGGTCTAGACGTGTTCGAGCGTACTCAACAGATCCTAAACCCTTCTCTATAAGAAGTCCTAGGGGCGGATTGTCAACCCGCCTTTATGTTGCCTGAATCCCCTCTCGGTTCAGGCGACATGCTCCCAACTCGTGCCTCAAGGATGGGGCACAACCTCAAGATAGAACCCTTATTCAAAACGGGCATGAACGCACGGTGGCTTTCTGCGCCCTGAATAATGAGATTGATGATGAAAAAGTCGACCCTTTCTGCAGTGATTTTAGCAGCGCTTACTTCTAGCTCAGCCTTTGCTGCACACACTTTTGTTAATGACGCTGGCGACAGCCTAACCATCGATGGCCGTTTCGATCTTCGCTACCAAGACCGTGGCGGTGATGACAACGGCGAATGGAACAGCGGCAGCTCACGTTTCGGTTTGAAAGGCCAAATGGGTCTGGATAACGGCTGGACTGGTTTCGGTCACGCGGAATGGGGCTACAACTCTGGCGCGAACGGCGACAACATTTACGACCGCTTGCTATACGCAGGTGTTGATCACGAAAAATACGGCAAGATTGCTGCGGGCACTAAGCAGTGGTCTACCTTCTACGACGTAGCATGGTACACCGATTTAGGTCGTGTATTCGGTACTCGTGGCTCAGGTGTTTACAACCTAGCTGACTGGGGTATCGCATCCGGTGCTGGTCGTGCGGAAAACTCAATTACGTACCGTAATTCAATTAATGAAAAAGTGAGCTACGGCTTTACTTACCAAACCACGCGTGAAGATGTTGCTCTAGCAAGCAATGCGACAGCCTCACTGAAAAACGGCATGGGTGCGTCTATCACTTACAAACCCGTTGATGGCGTAACACTTGGTGCGGCTTACCATCAAAATGAAGTTGCGGATCTAGACGCAAGCGTGGTTGGCGTAGAAAACGGCGACAACATGCGCATCATGCTATTGGGCGCAAACTACAGCAACGGTGGCTTCTACGCAGGTGCGACTTTCCACGTTGGTGAAAACTGGGAAGCAGTGAGCCAAGGCGGTACGGACGTAATGTTCGATACCCTAGGTGGCGAAATCTACACTTACTACCACTTCGACAACGGCCTACGCCCAACGTTGAACTACAACTACATGGAAGATCGCGGTGACGAGACGCAAGGTTACGAGCGTAACTTGCTGATTCCTGGTGTTGAATACCACTTCCAGAAGAACAAATTCCTAGTTTGGACTGAATACCAATTCGACCTAGGTAAAGATCAGTACGATGGCAGCAAATTCGAAAATCGTGATGATCAATTCGCGGCAGGTATTCGCTACTACTTCTGATAATACTCATCGCTCACCACCTATACCCAAGTAGCCTTAAGGTGGTGAGTGATGAAGTTCTTATCAACACAAAGCAAAGTTATCTTGAAGCCAAGTAGTCATCACTTCACTAACCATTAAAGGCTGCTCCAGCGTAGATAGATGCCCACACTCAGGGATAACATGAAGCGTGACGTTTGGGATGCATCTCTCCATGAGCAGGTGATTGTCTAGCGGACAAAGCTTATCTTCTTTACCTGTTATCACCAACGTAGGAACTTGAATGTCCGCCAATAAAGGTCGAGCATCCGGGCGAGTTGCTAACGCTTTAGCATGCGCTTCAAATGCCTCCAAACCTACATTGACCGCCATGCCTTCAATACGCTCTGTCAACACTTTGTCTTGCAAACGGCTGGGATGAATCAGCACAGGCATCAGAGTGTCAGGCGTAATGCGTTCAAACTCACCACTTAACGCACGGCTAACCAGTGCATCACGCTTTTGTGTCACCTCTGGCTTTTCATCTGCTGCATTGGTATCCATGAGGATCAAGCCTTTGACTCTGTTTGGCGCTTGACGGTACACCTCAAAGGCAAGAATCCCACCCATTGATAAGCCACCCAAGACAAACTCCTGCGGTGCGTCTTGCAACACTCTCTGCGCCAGCTGTTCCATTGACGGCAATGAAGCCAGCGTCGGGCATGAAGGCTCAACCCAACTTGGCAACGCTCGGTTGACTTCCTCAAACAATGTGCCATCACAAAGTAGTCCGGGTAGCCAAACTAACGAGGTGGGTTGCGTCATTTTATTCTCCTGCCAGCGGCTTTGGTTGATCAGAGCCAAGAATGCAATACGTCAAACTATTACCACGCAAGTTCGTCAGTGAGTATGACGCACCTTCTGGAACATTCAGCACATCACCGCGCGTTAAAACAACATTAGCTTGTTCGCCTTGATGCGTGAGGACCACCTCTGTATCGCCATCAAAGTTGATAAGTACTTGTTTTTCTTCTCGGCAGTGTTGAGGAATCGAGCCACCTTCAGAAAGCTCATAAGCCATGATGCTCACTTCATCTTCACTCTTTACTTGGAAGTCATAACTCGCCAAAGGATGACCCGTTAAGGCGTATTGTTTCACGTTGCTTCCGCCGAAATCGCCTTTGATTTCACGATAATCTTTTTGCAGAGCGACAAATGGCATCATCTCTTCTGCGGTGTAGGTATCGAAGGTCGCGAGCTCTTCTTCGGTAAGCAGCGGCATCAATTCTGATTCTTGTGGCACCGGGTCGCCATTAATGGTGTCCACGAGTGTGCCATCGGCTTTGAGGTATAAACCATAACCTTGACTGTCTTTAATAACGTTTGGATGCCAAATAACGCCGCCACCTGAATCGTCGCCGCCAAGTACCGAGAACATAAAGCCGTAATCGCGGCCAACCACTTCAAATCCACGGAAGAGATTGGTTGGAATCGAGATGACGTCACCGTGAGACAACACCGCCTCATGCTCTCCATCGTTCCCCCAATAAAAACGGAACTGACCTTTGAACACCAAGAAAAGCTCGGCGGTACGATGAGAGTGCAACGAATTTTTGATGCCCGGCGGTTGGCCTGCGGCACCAATGTTAAAGCCCGCCGTATCGCGAATATGAACATGCTGACGACTGCTCTCTGCCACCCCAGCACCGATAATGCAAAAGTTATCTTTGAGATCACTGCCTGGCGTGCGCGCATCAATAAACGCACTGGTACCCGGAATCAGTTCCATGTAGCGGACCAGGTTATTATTCATTTTAGATTGTAGAGTCATTGTAAATCCTTGTTGTCCTTGTTTGGACCTAGCCTTTGAATTGTTAGTTACAAACCTAAAGTTAGTTACAAACCTAAAGTGTGTTACAGACCTAAAGGTCGCCCACCATCAACCGCGATGGTATTGCCTGTCGAGAAGGTCAGAAGATCTGCCGCGGCGTACACGGCTTGAGCGACTTCTTCATCATTGGCTAAACGCTTAAGCGGTGTGGATTGTTCTTGTTGATTACGCCATGCGTCATCCAAGCCTTTGACAAACTCAGTGTCGACAAGCCCTGGAGCAACAGCCAAAACGCGAACCTCGGGAGACAGAGCGCGAGCTAAAGAACGGGTCATGTTCTCCGCGGCAGATTTACTTGCACAGTAAGCAATGTTGCTCCCCATCGCAGTCTGTGCCGCGATAGAAGTAATGTTCACCACACAACCATTGGCTTGCTTAAGCCAAGGCTCAAACGCTCGAACCATGGCAAAAGGCGCACGAACATTCACTTGGAATATTTGGTCAAACAGCTGGTCATCTAAGCTTTGCAAATCAGAGTGCGCGACGAATTTCGTCATCCCCGCACAGTTGACCAACAGATCCAGCTTGTCGCTTATTTCACTGACTTGATGTTTAAGCTGTTCAATCGCACTAGAATCTGCCACGTTCAATTTGAATGCTAGATGCTCGTTACGTGGCAGCGAGGAAAGCACATCCTCGGCCGCTTTCTGATTACTGTTGTAAGTTAGAATTACGCGATATCCCGATTCAGCTAGCTTGCGACAAATGGCGGCACCCAGTCCGCCACTGCCGCCTGTGACTAAGGCAAGTTTCGACATATTACGCCTCTTCCACTTTGCCTTTGTAACGGCGCACACGAATATCCGCTTGCTCTTTGTGGCCAGCAAAACCTTCGAGTGCACACAAGCGAGAGCAGTACTCACCGACTTTTAGCGACGCAGCTTCCGTTACACGCTGGTAAGTACAGGTCTTGATAAATTTACCTACCCAAAGACCACCGGTGTATCGCGCCGCTTTCTTCGTTGGCAGTGTATGGTTGGTACCAATACATTTATCGCCGTAAGAAACGTTGGTTTCACGACCTAGGAACAAGGCACCGTAGTTGGTCATGTTATCTAGGAAGTATTTAGGATCTTCCGTCATCACTTGAACGTGTTCAGAAGCGATATCGTCTGCCACTTCCACCATTTCTTCGTAGCTATCACACACAATCACTTGTCCGTAATCTGCCCACGCTTTACCCGCGACTTCAGCCGTTGGAAGAATGGTTAACTGACGTTCAATCTCTTTGATGGTTTCTTGCGCAAATGTTTCGCTATTGGTCAACAATACAGCGGGAGAGTTGTAACCATGCTCAGCCTGACCAAGCAAGTCTGCCGCTGCCAATTCCGGGTCACAGCCTTTCTCATCGGCAATGACTAGGGTTTCCGTTGGGCCTGCAAACAAATCGATACCAACGCGACCAAACAGCTGACGTTTTGCCTCTGCTACAAATGCGTTACCCGGCCCTACAATCATATCGACCGGTGCAATAGTCTCCGTCCCCAGAGCCATTGCACCTACCGCCTGAACACCACCAAAGCAATAGATTTCATCCGCACCCGCCATTGCCATCGCAGCGACAATCGCGACGTTCGGCTGGCCATTAAACGGTGGCGCACAAGCAATAACACGTTTTACGCCCGCGACTTTCGCCGTCAGTACACTCATGTGAGCGGATGCAACCAATGGGTATTTACCGCCAGGGATGTAACAACCCACGCTGTTGACTGGAATATTTTTATGCCCCAGTACCACACCAGGCATGGTTTCTACTTCGACGTCTTTCATTGAGTCACGTTGAATTTGAGCAAAGTTTCGAACTTGTTGCTGAGCGAACTCGATATCATGACGAGTCGATTCATCAAGCGCATCCACACAGGCTTGGATTTGCTCTTCTGACAGGCGGAATTGCTCCGGCGACCAGTTATCAAACTTTTCAGACAACTCACGTACAGCGCTATCACCTTTCGATTCAATATCAGCAAGAATGTTTTCGACAATCTGACGCACTTTTGCGTCATTTGATGCTGATGCTTCTTCAGTGATTCCGTTTTTTAAAATGCGTGCCATTGGGTTTCTCCTTGAACATTGAGGCTGACGAACGGTTATTTTTATGCTTTTGGATACGAATGCAAAATAAGATTAAACACTTAATTAACATTTGACAAGTTAAGTAAACAAACCACAAAAACAATCCTTAAGCCTTTGTATTTATTAGTTTAAACAAATAAAAGCAAGTAATAAGGACCTTGATTGAGTTTAATTTTTAATCAAAAATGAGTTTTAGATCACATCATTTTTACTCATCATTTACATTTCGCCGTGTTAGCTTTTGCATACCTTTGCAAAGGAGATAATCATGAGCAATTTTAAGCAACGTCTGACTAAAGAAACGCTATTAGGTACATTTGTTAAAACCCCTCATCCTCACATTATCGAGGTATTGGCACTGGCAGAGTTGCCTTTTGTGGTACTGGATGCAGAGCACGCACCTTTCGATCGTTCCTCGCTTGATCTGTGCATCATGGCGGCCAGAGCGAATGACCTCGCGTGCGTGGTACGAGTACAAGACAGCGCCCCTTCAACCATTTTGAACGCGCTTGACTGTGGCGCGGCGGGTGTACAAATTCCCCATGTTTGTACTGCTGAGCAAGCGACGCAACTGGCGAAAATCTGCCATTACGGCGAAGGTGGCCGAGGGTATGCTGGTTCCAGTCGAGCAGCGCAATACGCCACTAAGCCCATGGTTGAACACTTAAAAGACAGCCGTGCGAATACGATTGTCATTGCACAAATTGAAGACCCTCAAGGGGTTGAAAATGTTGAAGCGATTGCCAATGTTGAAGGAATTGATGCGCTCTTCATTGGCCAAGTTGATCTCACTGTCGCTTATGGTGCTGATAGCGTTCATGATGAGAAAGTCGCACAAGCAAGTATGCGAGTAATCGAAGCGGCCAGAGCCGCCAATAAACCTGTTGGCATGTTTGTCGCGACGGCTCAACAAGCTCGGGAATGGCGTGAACTCGGCGTTAGCTTCTTTTGTGTTGGCTCTGAACACAAAATGATCATTGATGGCTTCAAGCAAGAGAGAAATGTGATGAATTCTTGAGTTTTCTCTGATATTTACGCCTTATCAATGTAATGCTCTAGACACAGAAATCCCCTAGCCCATACACTCAGCACGTATGAGAAGGTTCAATGGCCTTAAATAAGGAGTATCACCATTAAAGCGAAAGTAACTTCGATCGACGTCGCGAAGATGCTCGGCGTCTCTCAATCGACGGTATCTAGAGCATTCAGCCCGACTGCGAGTATTAGCGAGAAGAAACGCAAAATGGTGATGGATGCCGCAGCTAAGCTCGGATACACACCGAATGCCATCGCCCGAGGTCTGATTTCGAATCGTTCAGGCTTAGTGGCGATTGCGTTAGATAGCGAATCAAACCCAATGTATGACATGCAATCTCGTGCTTTGGCTGTCGAAATTCAAAAGCGAGGCGGACAAGTTGTGCTTTGCCCTATCGACAAAGACGACCTCGATCTCGCCATTTCACGCGCCATTGAATACCAAGTGGACGGGCTCGTTATCGCCACCAGCCGTTTGACCTCACGCGCGTTTGCCCAATGCGAGAAGTTTGGCGTTCACTTAAGCCTGATCAACCGTTATGCCGAAGGCATTAATGCCAACAGCTCTGGTATTGATAACCGATTGGCGGGCCAACAAGCAGCCGAGTATTTAACACAGAAAGGCGCGAAACAATGTGCTTACATCAGTGGTGATGCAGGTTCAATGACCAGTGAAGAGCGCTGGCTTGGCTTCTCTTCAAAACTGCAAGAACTCGGCGCTCCATCCCCGACCTTTATTCAAGCTAAATACAGTTTTGAAGCTGGCCTAGATGCGGCGAAAGAAATCTTGTCACATACCAGTAAACCCGACGCGATTTTCTGTGCAAACGACATCCTCGCCATGGGTGTGATGGATGGTTTACGCCAAGCCGGAGCAAAGATCCCCCAAGACTTCTCTGTGATGGGTGTAGATAACATTCCGATGTCTGCATGGCCGAGCTATGATTTGACCACCATTGCTCAACCAGTCGACAAAATTGTTAAACGAGCGGTTGAAGATTTGATGAATCGAATCAACGGCAACCTGGATGCAACTGGCAAATACCTTTTCGAGCAAGGCACCTTGATCGAACGTAGTAGCACCATTTAATAAATCCATTTTTATTCATTCTTCATAAACAAAATGCCTTGCTTTCGAGTAAGGCATTTTCTGTGATCACGATTAAATTTTCACCAATCGTTATTTAATTCCTCATCAATTTATCAATCTTGTTATTGACTTGTTACTTTAATGTTTTATTTTGGATTCGTATGCAAAATGGATATGAATTGCTCAACTAATTTATAAAAACATAAAAAGTTGTGTGACTTGCCGACGAATACCAATGGCAGGTCATACCAGAAACAAGGAAGAACGATGAAGAAAGTAATCCTTACTTCACTTACCGCACTGGGGCTTGCATTTAGCAGTATGAATACGTTTGCAACCAGTGTTATTCGTCTTGCTCATGACAGTCAAGAAACCTCTCCCGTACACAAAGCAATGCTCTATTTCGAACAAGAAGTGGAAGCTCGCTCAAACGGTGAGATAGAAGTTGAAATCTATCCGGCGAGACAACTAGGCGATGTGCGTGAGACGACTGAACTCGTACAGCAAGGCAACTTACAAATGACGTTTGGTGCGTCAGTTTTACTCTCTCCCTACGTCCCAGAGTTTAACGTGCTCGACGTGTTCTACCTTTTTGATAGCGAAGAGCAAGCACACAAAGCGCTCGACAGTGAGAAGATCGGACAACCATTGTTGAATGCTATGGAATCAAAAGGCTTTCATGGACTTGGCTTTATGGAGGTCGGCTTTCGTAGCGTGACCAACAACAAACAGCCAATTGATAGTATTGAGGACCTGAAAGGGCTAAAGATTCGCTCGGCATCTAACCCCACTCAAATAAGCGCGTGGAAATCTATTGGTACTGCGCCAACACCTCTGTCTTGGGGAGAAATTTTCACCTCGTTACAACAAGGCCTGATTAACGCTCA
Source organism: Vibrio sp. Vb1026 (assembly GCF_033338745.1). Taxonomy (NCBI): domain Bacteria; kingdom Pseudomonadati; phylum Pseudomonadota; class Gammaproteobacteria; order Vibrionales; family Vibrionaceae; genus Vibrio; species Vibrio sp. Vb1026. The sequence goes on along the minus strand of NZ_JAWOTH010000001.1, from coordinate 215,462 downwards.
AGAAAGTGCTATCTACTCTATTTATGCCGAACGTTTTTACGAGGCACAAAAGTACCTCTCTTTAACTAACCATATATACACCAACTACGTGTTGTTCATGAACAAATCGTTTTGGGATTCACTGCCGGCCGCACAACAAGCGCTGATCAGTGAAGTAAGCAAAGAAACCATCGCAAAACAGCGTGAGCTCGCCGCGCAGCAAAACCAAGAAGTAATCAAAGAGCTCGAAGCAAAAGGCATGACGGTTAACATCGTCCCAGACGAGGTACGCAGCATCATGAAAGAGAAAATGAATGCGGCCGTGTACCAGGACTTGCGCAGTAAAACGGGTAAAGACTTGTTTGACAACGTGATGGCCGAGATAGAACGCCTATAACTCCCACTCTTTTGCACGATCTGGAAACAGGTTGTGCTTCCGTTTTGGAGGTGAATATGAAGTGGTTTCGCTTACTAGACAAATACCTAGAACCTACCCTTATTGTTATCGCGATCTCAACGATGACAACTTTACTGTGCTTGCAAATCGCCCTACGCCTGTTCGATGCAACGATCGCGTGGGCTGAAGAGCTGGCACGTTATTTATTCGTATGGGCGATGTACCTGAGCATCAGCTATTGTATCCGAGATGATCGACACATCCGCATTCGTGTGTTCATCGATAAACTTCCGGGCAATTGGACGCAATTCAGTTTGATTGTTTCTGATCTTATCTACCTTGCCTTTAGTGCCACTGTCGCCTGGTTTGGATTTAAGGTGATCAATCGCAGCCTGCAACTCGGTCAGATTGCACCCGCAATGGAAATTCCTATTGCGTGTTTGTATGCCTCTGTTTTAGTTTGCGCACTATTAAGCTGCGCGCGCCTAGTGACAAGCATTTATCAACGTGTGAACGCGTGCTCCACCAGCAATGAACGAGTTCGCTTTTCACGCCAACGCTATCGCCATATCAAAGCAAAGTACCGTACTTCTAACCGACTATTGGAGTTTAACGCATGACGTCTGCACTTTTGTTTGGCAGCTTTGGTCTGCTTCTGCTCATTGGCGTTCCGGTCGGTATTGCTCTGGCGGCAGCCAGTATGGTCGCGATACTCAGTCTGCCGTTTCTTAACATTGAGTTTTTAGTCCAAGGAATGGTAACAGGGCTCGACTCTTTCCCTCTCCTCGCCGTCGTTCTATTTACCTTGGCAGGTAACCTTATGAGCCAAGGAGGGATCTCAAAACGATTATTACACGTGGCGGAGGTCTTCTTTGGCCACTTTACTGGTGGGCTTGGCATCGTCGCCATTGTGGCGTGCATGTTCTTCGCTTCCATCTCTGGTACAGGGTCTGCCACCGTTGCCGCTATCGGCCTGACGATGATTCCCTCTATGGTGAAGAAAGGCTACGACCGCAGCTTTGCCGGTGCCTTGATCGCCTCTTCCGGCGGGATTGGCGTCATTATTCCACCCTCTGTGGTGATGATCGTCTACGCGATCACAGCTGAAGTCTCGGTCACCAAGATGTTCATGGCGGGCATCATTCCTGGCTTGGTCGTCGGTATGGTATTGATCGGCTACTGTCTAATTGTCTCAAAAATGCGGGGCTACACAGGTAACGAGCGCAAAGCGACCTGGGCAGAGCGTCTTGATGCGCTAAAAGAAGCCAGTTGGGCAATGCTACTACCCGTGATCATTCTCGGCGGTATCTATTCCGGTATCTTCACACCTACCGAATCAGCCGCCATTGGTGTGCTCTATGGCTTATTCTTTGGCATGTTTGTTTATAAAGAACTCAAACCAGCGCAAGTGGTGAAAATCATTCTAGAGTCGTCACTGTTAGTTGGCGCTGTGCTCGTCATTGTGGGTGCGTCCGTGACGTTTGGCCGCATATTGACCCTAGAACGTCTACCGACCGAGATCGCTCAGTTCATTCTATCGATTACCGAAAACAAACTGCTGATACTGCTTTGCATCAATGTCCTGTTGTTGCTCGTCGGTACCTTTATGGAAACGCTGGCAGCGATTGTTATTCTCACACCAATTCTGTTACCCATTACGTCAGCACTCGGCATGGACCCAGTTCATTTTGGTATCGTGATGATCGTGAACTTAGCCATTGGCTTTGTTACGCCTCCTCTGGGTGCCAACCTGTTTATGGCAAGTCAGGTAGGCAAAGTACCGATAGAGTCGCTCTCTAAAGCCATCATGGGCTGGATTGGAGCAATGATAGTGGCCTTGATGTTGATTACCTTCACCCCTGCCATCTCGCTATCATTACCTGCGCTTTTATCCTGATCGTTGCACTCATAGAGCGCTTATGACTGTTATAGCCACTAGATAAATACCTTTCTAGTGGCTTATTCGTTATCTACTTCCGATTTAATAAAAAAGCCTTTAAGCATTCGTATGCAAAAGGAGAATTTGAAAGATATAAGGATAATTGACACCAAAATAGCTGAATATTAGCGATAAAGTCTATTTGGGTGCCTTGATCTGCATGATTATCAGTTTTGGCTTAATCATTTGTTTCCATTCAAACAGATAAAAATAAATTAAGCGATTAAAAAACAATAAGATATTAGGAAATTCATACAAAAAACTTTGACCTCCTTTCTTATTAACACGTCTCGATAAGAGATAGCTTCCATCTCTCCTGTACTTTTTTAGTTTATTTTCCGCTCAATTGTTAAAAATCTGATCATCAGCACGCTATTTAAACAATCTAAAAACAATCCGTTGACAAAATGGCAACATGATATATTTTGAATACGTAATCAAAACATAATTATTCAATTACGGAGGTGATTTATGGCCATGGTTGGCTTCGATGAAAAGTGGCGTGATTTTCCCGACTACATTCTTGGTATCACAAAAGAGATTTGGGAAGACCGAGGTTTAAACACCTTAGAACACTACTACTCTCCCGACATTGTTGTGCGTACTCCACTCTCTATCGTTCAAGGAAACGAAGGGGTGATCAGTGCAACAATGGCGACACTGGCCGAGTTTCCCGATCGCACGCTATATGGCGAAGACGTCATTTGGTCAGGCACCCCGGAACAAGGCATGCTTTCTTCTCATCGAATCATCTCTACTGCAACACACAGTGGCAACGGCTTCTATGGGCAAGCCTCGAACCGCAAACTTCGTTTCCGTATCATCGCGGATTGCCACGCCATCAATAACCAAATCAATGACGAATGGTTGGTTCGCGATCAAGCCGATATCGCGAAACAACTGGGTATGACGTCAGAAGAGTTTGCACGCCAACAAATCGAATTTGAAGGTGGCGTGGAATCAAGCCCATTTCCGTTCACACCTGAAGTCGACATTCCTGGACCTTATTTGGGCGTAGGCAACGACAACGAATATGGTCAGCGATACGAAGCAATTCTCAGAAGCCTTATGAATGCCGAGTTCTCAATAGTACCGAAAGAGTACGACCGCGCTTGCATCGGCGAATACACTGGCGGTCAAACTGCCCTATCACACTCGGAAGTCGATCATTTTTGGATGGCACTTCGTGCGTCTTTCCCAAATGCTCAATTTACCGTTCACCATCGTATTGGCCGAGATGACGACATGATGTCACCACGCGCTGCAATTCGATGGTCTTTGCACGGTAAGCATGAAGGGTATGGGATGTTTGGTAAACCTTCAGGAAAAGAGGTTTACATCATGGGGATCAGCCACGCTGAGTTTGGCCCTTGGGGTCTTCGTCGCGAATTCACTTTGTTTGACGAGACCGCAATCTGGAAGCAAATCCTGCTTCAGCAAGGCTAACGGCCGACTAAACACTATTTATTGAAATCACAGACAGTAAGGAAGCAACATGTCACTCAACATCATCGAACAGTTCTACCAGAACTACTTCAAAGCCGCAGACATCGAGCAGAAACAAGCCGCTTTGCAAGCTTTGAACCCTGACGTAAAATGGTGCGTGGCGCACCCTGTGAACGATCTTAATGGCCCAGATGCAACCCACGAATCTTTCCTCTCACCACTTGTTAATGCTTTGCCTGACGCCGAGCGCCGACCAATAATTGTTATGCACGGCGAATACGAAGGCCGCACTTGGTACAACTCTACCGGCTACTTTATCGGTACATTTGAACAACCACTGTTTGGCATCCCAGCAACAGGGAAAACACTCTACTTGCGTTACACCGAAATGGTGTGTGTGGAGAACGACCAAATCACCGAATCTTACATGATTCCAGACTTCATCGACGCGATGAATCAAGCAGGCTGCAACCCTCTTCGTAAAAGCTTAGGTCACGATGGCTTGGTTCCTTCTCCTGCAACTTCTAACGGTATTCAACAATCTGTTGTGTCTTTGGAAGAAAGTGAAAAGAGCGCCCAGCTGGTTGAAGATATGCTGTCTTGCTTGGGTCGTTTTGATGGTCAAGATCTTTTCTCGATGGATTTAGAAAACTACTGGCACAATGACTTCATGTGGTACGGCCCTGCTGGTATTGGTACTACGCGCGGTATCAAAGGTTTCCGTAACCACCATCAAGCGCCATTTGTGTTTGCCTTCCCTGACCGAAGTGTCGATATTGAGGTCAATTTTTTGGCCAAAAATGACTACGTATCCACAGGTGGTTGGCCACATATGCATGGTACTCACACTGGTCACAGTGGCTGGCTCGGTCTTGCCCCAACCGGAAAACACATCGAACTTCGCGTTATGGACATTTGGCGACGCGAAGGCGATTTACTGAAGGAAAACTGGGTGGCGATCGACATCGTTCATATCCTGCTGCAACTTGGCTATGACGTGTTTGCACAAATGAAAGAACAGTTAGAAGGACCTAATTATGCATGAGTTTGGCGCACTTAACTGGAGCATCCTTGGTGGATACATCGCCCTAACGCTAGTATTGGGTGCGGTGATTGGTAAGCGAGTAACTTCAGCTAGCCAATTCGCTTTGGGTGATAAGAGCATCCCTTGGTGGGCGATCGGTATTTCTGTCGTTTGTACTTACGTGAGTGCCATGTCGTTCCTTGGCGGGCCAGCTTGGTCTTACAAAGAAGGCCTGTCGGTTATCGCGATTCACCTCAATTATCCGCTGGTGATCTTCTTCATCGTGGCTGTGTTTATGCCGTTTTTCTACAACAACGGTTTAACCTCTATCTACGAGTATCAAGAACGACGCTTCGGTAAGGCTTCACGACTGACTTTGTCGTTTATCTTCCTTATCAAACAAGCATTGAGCTCGGCAGCCGTACTCTATGCGACAGCAATGATTTTAGAGTTCATTACTGGTATCGACGTGATGTACTGCATCATGATCGTCACTGCAATTGCCCTTATCTACACCGTAATGGGCGGTATCGCGGCTGTCATTTGGACCGATGTGATTCAAGCAGTAATCTTATTTATTGGCGCATTCATCATCATTGAAGCCGTTTGGAATGGCATGCCTTCTCCAATGACGGAGGTCATGGCAGAGCTCAAAGCGAAAGGAATGACCGATGCCCTACAAACAAGTTTTGACCTAAGCCAAGTAACGACGGTATGGGCTGGCGTTATCGCAATGACGATGTTCCACACCACCGTGTATGGCGGTAACCAGATGATGGTACAACGTTGTATGGCCGCGAAAAACATGGGCGATGCGAAAAAGGCAATGTTGATGATGGGCTACGTGGCCTTCTTTATTTACTTTGTCTTTATCTTGCTTGGTGTCCTATTCAACGCTTATTACGACGGTAAAGAGTTTGAAAACGGCAACACCATCATTCTTCATTATGCGAGTGAATATGGAATGCCAGGCTTGATGGGCATCATTGCCGCTGCGATTCTGGCGGCAAGTATGTCGAGTCTCGACTCTGCGTTCAACTCAATGGCGACCGTTTCTGTGGCTGACTTTTACAAACGCTTCTACAAGCAAAACGAGTCGGAAGAGCATTACTTGAAGGTATCGCGTTTCTTCACGGTGGCGTGGGCGATTTTGGTCATCATTCCAGCGATCATGTTTGCCACCAGCACAGGCTCGGTACTGGAAGTGCTGAGTAAGGCAGGCTCTTACTTTGTCGGTGCAAGCTTCTGTATGTTTGTCCTTGGGTTCTACTCAAAACACATTACTGAAAAAGGCTTGTTGATTGGCGTTGCTGCTAGCTTCTTGGTGATTTGGTATGTAGCCGTTGCGACCGATATTGCGTGGCCTTGGTATTGCGTGATTGGCGTCCTTGTGAATGCCGTTGTCGCTTACATTGCTAGCCTTCTCCTGACGGGTAAACAAGATGAAATGCATCTTTACACAGTGAAAGGCCAGCAAGCGGAATATGCTCGTCTAAATAAACCAATCAAGGAAGATGGTTGGTATGTCGTTCCCGGCAAAATCGATGCTCCATGTTATGGCTTACTGGTGATGTTTGTATTCTCTCTCGTGATGCTTTGGGGGATCAACGCGTTTACCGACAACGCTCCTATGCTGATTAACTTTATGCGTGGCTGCTCTATTCTTGTCGCTACCGCTTGCATCGGATACATGGGGTATTCACTCCTCTCCCCAAAACGTAAAGTTGCAGTCAAACAAGCAAATTAATGTTCTTTACGTAGATACTGTACGTCCAACAAACGGACAGTATCTACGCTCTAGATCTAGTGCTAGCTCAAAGCAAACCAAATGGGTTAACCCACATTTTGCTTTTTAACACTCCAAAGCCATTATTCTACTTAGGATACCCCGTCAGAACATTTATGAATACGTACCTATTTATGCTAGTCTTATGACCTCAATTACTGGCAACTAAGTTTTATTCATGAAATCAATTAAACACGTAGTCACATCAAAAGATGTGGCAAAGATGGCAGGCGTCTCTCAATCTACTGTATCGCGCGTGTTTGTTCCGGGTAGCTCAGTATCCGAAAAGACCAAGCAAAAAGTCTTTGAAGCGGCTAAAGCCCTTAACTACCGCCCTAACGCCTTTGCACGTAGCCTGACCACAAACGAATCGAAATTGATAGGTTTGGTGTTTCCTGATGCGGATTACCCTATCCATATGAAAACACTGCAATTAATTTCCAGTGAGTTACAGAAAAAAGGTTATTCTGCCGTATTGATTCCATGGCAAGTGGATGAAGAAGAGGGCCACTCAATCCCAAATATCTTCCAGTATCGCGTCGATGGTGTCATTGCTGCTTCCGCAACCTTCAATAAGTCCCTTTATGAAGAATGTGAAGAGTTTAATATCCCAATTGTTCAATACGCACGAGTTGTTGAAGGTACTAGGAGTAGCTACGTTATCAGTGACAACTACGAAGCAGGCCAACAAGCCGCGCAACTTCTGCACAAAAGTGGCGTGAAGAACGCGGTTTATTTGACGGGAGAAGTGCCAACCTTTACGAATGACGAACGCCAAAGCGGCTTCTGCTCTGAATTTGAAGACCTAACCGGCAAGACGCCACGCATCATTGAAGCCAGCTATGACTACGCGAGCTCACTTGATAAAGTCCGTGCCATACTGGCAGACAAAAATCGGCCTGAAGCGGTGTTCTGTGCAACCGATAACCTTGCTATGGCGGTCATGGATATCGCCCGTATAGAATGCGGGTTGAGCATTCCTCAGGACTTACAAGTCATTGGCTTTGATAATATTCCTCAGACAGAATGGTTAAGCTATCAATTAACCACATTCCGCCAGGATTTCCGTCGCCTCGCTCGCGAGTGCGTGAAGATCATTGTTGATCAAATTAATACGAAAAACGGAAGCCTAGTAAAAATGATGGTGCCAGTGAAGTTAATCGAGCGACAGACAACAAAAGCTTAAATAGCTATAGCCAGCCATTCGGTTGGCTTTTTTATGTGCCTCTGAATCCCAAACGGCTCATTTAGTGTTGTAAGCATTAATGAACCCATGTATATTTATGAGCTATTACACTATATGAACCAAAAGAAAAGAGGCTCATAATCCTTATGACCACGTATCTTTACACTCGCTATTCGCCAAAAAATCGAGCTTACCAAGAGCACCTTAATACTCTAAAAGCTTTTGCGCCCGAAGCTCAGCACTTTGAGGATAAGGTTCGTGGTTGCATGCCTCCAACCGAGAGAGAGGCATTCTTACGACTGCTCGATTCCGTCAGAGCTGGGGATACGATTGTGCTCTGGTGGCTGACCGCATTTGGTCGCGACTTTAGTCAAGCATTGAACACAATAAAAATGCTACTCGAAAAAGGGGTAACATTGAAAACCGTATGTGAATCAATAACTTTTGAGCCAGATTCTGTTCAAACTCAAACACTACTCACAGTGTTATCTGGATATGGGAAAGTGCAGACTGAACATCGCCTGTTTGCCGCAGAGCAAGGGCGACAGGCCATTAAAGAGCAGCCAGAATTATGGAAACAGAAGTTTCGCGGCCGCCCCGCAAACAAAACCAAACACCAACAGATCGCAACGTTACTGCTAGAAGGCTACACATTGCAAAACGTGGCAGAGCAATGCGAAGTCAGTCTATCGACTGTGAAGCGGGTCAAAGCAAAGCTAAATGAAGTGGATGACGAAGGCGGCTTAAGATCACGACGCCAAAAAGGTTGTTTGAATGGAGACCAGTCATGAGTCGCCCAATCAACTTTCATACTATACTACTCGCCTGTCTTATTATTAGCGTTGGCCAGTTGAGCATGGGGCTAGTCATGCCCTCTTTGCCATGGATAGCAAAAGACTTTTCCATCTCCCTCGACCAAGCTCAACTACTTGTGAGTATTTATTTGCTCGGCTTTGGCCCCTCTCAATTTATCTACGGGCCAGTGTCAGATGCTTTAGGACGAAAAAGAGTATTACTTACCGGTTTACTCATCGCGATGTCTGGTCTGCTGATGATTATTTTCTTCAGTGACACATTTACAGGGATGGTGATGGGGCGCTTTTTACAAGGGTTAGGTACAGGATGCTGCGCGGTACTCGCGAGGGCGTCGACTCGAGATAGATTTAGCGGGGATGAACTCCCAGTGGCAATGTCTTACATCGCCATGGCGGCTTCAATCACGCCACTTATTGCACCTGTGATTGGCGGCTTTATCAACTTCCACTTCGGTTGGAGTATGGTGTTTATTTCTCTGTTGGGCTATGTCTCGCTGGCCTGGGTAATCATCGCCTTTAAGTTCACAGAAACCATCGCAAAACGTTCTGTCATTCCGTCACCCCGAAAAATGTTGTTCCAATACAAGAACTTACTTACGTCTCGTTACTTTATGAGTTTCGCCAGTATCAGTTGGTTAAACTTCAGCTTAATGATTACGACAGTCTCTGTGATGCCATTTATCATGCAAGATCAAATTGGCATGACCTCCGCTCAATACGCGATGTGGGCGCTCATTCCCGCTTTGGGTATGTTATGTGGTACCACGATTTGTAACCGAGTAAGGCCAATTATTGGCAATAAAAAAATGCTGCTTTGCACCCCATTTCTTCACCTTACTGCCGCAATATGGCTATTTTTCTGTCCCGTTGAGCCTCTATTTCTGATGCTGGGACAGCTATTAATGATCTTGGGTAATGGTATTGCCCTACCTTGTGCACAAGCGATGGTAATGCAACCTTATAAAAAGCAAGCAGGTGCCGCAGCGGCAATGTCTGGTGGTGGACAAATGGTCGTCTCCTCATTGGTCAGCTTAACTCTGGTGCAGCTTGGATTGAGTCAAGCATGGCATCTAGCGATCGTTATCGTAATATTTGCATCGCTTACCTTCACCAACATTCAACGTGGCTTCAGTGCAGAGCAACCTTCAGAACGATAACAAAAAACATACTATTGTCCTTATAGTTACGACAAATCGTATAAACTTAAATTTAGGAAAAGTTGGCGGATACTAACATGATGTTGCATTTAAGAATGGGCGCCTTAACACTCGCCACATTGATATCCGCTGGCACTGATGCGAGCGCCAACGAGAACTGGCAGTTCGAGAGTGACAAGGATGGAATCACAATTTACTCCCGAGAACATAGTGACGGTTTAGTTGAGATCCGTGCCCGGATGTTCACACCCACCAGCTATGGTGCATTTTTAACGCTACTGGAAGACAGTGACAATATCCCGAACTGGATTGACAATGCCAGTCATAGCCGGGTTTTAAATCAGATATCGGCCACCGAGAACATCGTTTACACCCAGTTTAAAGCACCATGGCCTGCCAAAAATCGGGATATGGTCACCTACTCAAAGTACTGGGTCGATGAGCTGGGATTCACCATAGAAATCAAAAGCGCACCTGACTCATATCTTGCTGAACAAAATGGTTATGTTCGAATTCGCTCGGTTGATGCGACTTGGGAGTTACAAAAACTCACAAACGATACAACACTCGTGGAATACAAGGCGTTTGCTGACCCCGGAGGTCTATTGCCAAACTGGCTGATCAACAAACTCTCAAAAGAAAGTGCATGGGCGACATTTAGTAATTTAAGAAAAGAGTTACCTGAATATCAGCAATACTCTCATCCTCAAATAGATGAGTAAGCGTCGCTCTTCCCACTCGCTTTTTAATACGGTACATAATAACAAAAGGCGGCATTGCGCCGCCTTTTCTACTCAATGTGTTACTGCTGTGCAACCGTTACAGGTTTAGTTGCACCGCGGTAATCAAACTCAAAACCAATACCTTGGTCTGTCACGTCCATCGTCATACCACCCACAAGCTCGCCTTGTAAGCTTTTGACAACATCATCCGGAACCGGCTCCCCAGTGATTGACGACGCACTCTCTAGCACTTCCAAAATACGCTCTGAATCAAAATCAAAGCTGAACAGGCCATTTGGAGAAAGTGATTGCGCCATCACTTCTTTGCTTGCTTCCGCAGCACTATCACCACTGTAAAGGGTGAAATGGTTTTCGTTTAGACGAGCAAACACGTCCACCTTCATGCCAGTATGCATTTCTAATAGGTCACTGACATTAACAGGTTGGTTATCCGGTTGAATTTGCAATTGAGCAAGTTCAGGAACGAACATTTGCGCAGTTTGAATAAGCATCATTGGATCATTGGCAGAAAGAGACAACATACCATCTAGCTGGCTAAATACTTCACCATGCTGAGCATTAGTATCTACTTTGATATCAAACATTTGCAGGCTTAACCCTTTGAGGCCGTTAACCATGCCTGACCCCATGCTTACAGCGGCTGCTGGATTCTGGCCACCCATCTCTTGCTGCATTTGCGTCAATAAAGAGCATTGGTATTGAGGCTGAGTCAAGTCAGCCCAAATCTGACCAATCGATGGCGCTAGCGTATTAATGTCTAAACCAAGCGCCATACTAAAGAAACTCTTATCACTTTTAGACTCTGCCAATACACCACGAATCGACTTGAGCGCATCTAGAATCACTTTATTGTTGGACTCAACAACAAAAGAACCTTTAATGAACGCCTGATCGCCTTTCATCTTGTATTCTGCAAACGCGACGGACTGAGGCCAGTTTTCTGCAACTTGAGTAAGCTCAGTATGGCAGGCTGGTGAACGCATTTCCTCAATAGTTGGTTCAGGATCTATTGCATCCAACGTGCTGATTTGACTAGCAAACATATTGCCATCTTTCGTCGTCAAACCTTTAATCACTTCGCGATGATCAAAGTAACCAAAAGAGTTGTTGTTTTCACCGTATTTGGCTTGCAACGCCTCAAGGCGTCCACTGTCAGCAATATTTTGACTTGGTGCTTCAAGCCCTAATGCCATTTTAATCGGGTTTTGAACGCCCAGTTGCGGAACATCAACCGTTAACGTAAGCACGTTATCAACCACGGCTACAACCAAGCCAATACCGTCCTGCGGGTCAATTGAATCAGTCATCTCGTAACGACGATACTCGACTTCACCAAGCTTAACCAACTCATGCTTAGCGCCGCTCATCTGCTCTTCAAGATCCAGTGTTTTCCATAACGCGGCAGGGTCTTCAATATCCACTTTGTACACCGGTACCATACCAATTGTGTACAACACAGGATTAATGTTTTCCCCGGTGCCCAAATAAGCTTTTAATGTTTCTGGCGATGCAGCACTCTCTAGGTATCCATCGAATAAATTAACTGCAAACTGCTGTTGTGGAGACAGTGGTTCATCGGCAAAAAGTTCTGCAATCGAGCCTTGGTTCGCCGTACCGAATGCGTTCATGTATTTATAATGGTTAAAAGGTTCAGTCTGATACGTCACCATAAGTGAATCTGCAGGAACTTGCGTTAACAGTGAGCCTGCATCACTCGCGGTAGTATTGTTTTGGTACAGGTAGCCAGCGCCCCCTGCTGCTGCGACCACTGCTGTAGCCAATAGTAGTTTTTTCACGACCAACTCCGTTGTCATAGTTATGTGTTCCTAAACGAAATGTAACGCTTAGGTTTAAAGCCAATGAATAGTGCTTTATATCAACCGCTATCATAAACAAGTTATCGATGTAATGAATGTCGGTTTGATAAATTATCCAACATTTATAAGGCAAACCGTGAAGTAAGTTGAATTGCGTGCGGATGCTATTGGCAATATTCACAATCCAATTTCTCGGATAACCGCCTTAAAAATCATAATATTCAGTTAAATGAAGCGATTTGGAGTAATTACGACCAAAATCAGCAGAATATTAAATCTTTATTGAGTCTTTTATCTAATATCTGAAAACGCCTCACGACCTGACACTTCTTTCCAATTTGCCTCTGGCAGTCCCTACTCGTTTTCCTTACATTCCTACTAACTCAGTGACGAGACGTATACCAAATACGAGCAATAGAAGACGATGAAAGACCAGTTGACGATCTCTATATCAACTATCAATGGCTCAAGACATTGGTACTTCAGTAAAAGGATGCAACGCAACATAAAAACGTTTTTCGTTTTTTTTGTTGTTGCTCTGGCCGCGACCGTAATCTTAATTCATCACTTATACACTCGCGTTGATAATGCAGCGTTAAAACAAGCTGAATTGACAGAGCATTCACGCACCATGGGTGAAGAGCTCAGCACACTGAAAACACTTAAATCAGAGCTAGAAAATGACCTTTCAGAACGGGAAGAACGGGTACAACTTGTTTCGGAACGTTTGGGTGAATTAGAGAAAGTGCTTGGGGTTGGAGAACATACCTCGACAAATAACTTGGATGCTAGGCTCGATGCAGCGGCGATAACCTCAAACGTTCGCATGGTGTTATTAAACCAAATACCAAGTGGCTCTCCAGTCGGCAACGTACGGCTATCTTCCGGATTCGGTAAGCGTATCCATCCGGTGACAAAAGTTGCCAAAATGCATCGTGGGCTCGATTTTGCCGTAAATATCGGTACCAAAATTTATGCCCCTGCCGATGGGGTAGTGGAAGTTACCCGCCGCAGTAATAAAGGCTCTGGTAACTTCCTCAGGCTACAACATTCTTTCGGTTTTTCGAGTTCTTATTCGCACTTGAAAGCGTTCAAAGTAAAAAGTGGTCAGTTCGTCAAAAAAGGGCAGCTGATTGCAATTTCCGGCAACAGTGGGCTCTCTTCTGGCCCTCACCTGCATTATGAGGTGCGATTTGTTGGGCGAGCACTGAATCCGAAACCATTTGTCGATTGGAGCCTTAATGATTTCGAAGACATTTTTACTAAGGAGCGAAGAATACGATGGGAATCTTTAATCAAAACAGTGGAACAACGAGTAGCTCAGCAGCTTCAACTCTCATCGCCAAAGGCTGTTCTCTTAGCGGAGAACTCAAAGTAGAAAACGATGTCCAGATTGATGGCATCGTCGATGGTCAAATTAACGTGGAAGGCACTCTCGTTGTCGCAGAAAGCGGGCGAGTAAACGGTGAAATCTACGCTAAACAGCTGATCATTAACGGCATGATGGACGGAAACTGTCACGCAGAACACATTCAAGTGCTTGCCAAGGGACGCGTAAGCGGTAGGATCTGGAGCAATAACCTCAGCATTGAACCTGGTGGCAAATTCTTTGGTGAAGCAGCCGAATTACCTGAAAAGGAAGTGGTAACGTTAAAGGGTAAGGCTCAAGACAGTGCGAACACAAAAGAAAACAACACCAACAATGAAAAGCGACTTGCGCGTAAATCAGCATAAAACGCTCTGATTAAAGTGCTTAAAAAAGACGGCTTTCACGCCGTCTTTTTTATTACTATTGCCACGATTTTCGTCAGAAACTACGTGATTATTCGGCCGGATTTAAAACCATCACCGAGCGTTTTGCTTGTGGACCAAAAGCTGATTTTGCATGCGCTTTCACTTCATCTAACGTCACACTCTTAGCCACTTTCTCAACGTCAAGCAACACATCGACGCCGTAATCATGCACCAAATAACGAGTATATGCCCATGATCTCTGTGCTGGGTTGTCATCCAATCCTTGCATCGCGACTGCCAGTTGTTTCGCGGCCGTATCCACTTCTTTTTGGGTAATATTTGACGCTAAACCATCAAACACTTTGCCCAGTTTACTCTCTAAAAGTACCACGTCTTCGGGCTCAACTTGAGACTCCAAGAGCCAATCAGAGATGGGTTCGCGATCTTGTGTCATGGTGTAAATGCTTGGGCTGTAATCAAGGCTAGACTCTTCTCGCACAATATCCAAAACACGCGCATTACTAATACGTTGCAAAATATCTTCGATAACCGTGTCTCTTGCCGTACGTTGGTAATCGCTCGTATTAGTCAAACGCATTACATACAACGATGAAGGTTCATGCCCATCCGCAACCACAGTTCGCTCCGGCACTTCCGGGTTAAACGCAACGTGATAATCAATCGAACGACTCGGTTTCATTTCGATAGAGGCCACATACTTACGCAAAAGTGGTGTAATTTCTTCCGGCTCTACGTTTGCAACAATAACCATCTTAAAACCATCATTGGTTTTGAAAAGTTGCTCATGCACCGCTAGTATCTGCTCGGAAGTCACTTGTTCAACATCATCACTGGACACTATACGATGACGACTCCCCGGCAAATAAGAATTGCCGTTTGCTTTTTGAATCAGTTTGCCCATCGGTGATTCAAAAAAAGCGCCGCTCTGCTGTTTAAACTCTTGCTTCGCTGCCGCCATCTGGCGCTCGTCGACTTTAATCTCCGTCGCTAGGTTGTATAGTCCATTCAAAGCATCAGTTAGGTGCGTATTTGGCGCCGTAATTTGCGCTCCGTGACTGGTCGCATCAAGCATCGCGCCAAGCGCAATGTTGTTTTTGCGTAAGTAGCTATCTAGCTCTGAACCAGAAAATGCCCCTAACCCACTGCGTATTGCCGTTGTTGCTGCGATTTCATAAGCGGCATACAACATCGGATCAACAGCGGCTTTACCACCTTGGCTCGCATAGTAAATATACGCTCGACCACCCGCTTTAGTATCTTTTTGGAACCACACTTCGACACCGTTTGATAGCGTATAGACTTGAAAACCACCCGCTTCCTGACGCATGCTCGTGATGCTGCCTTCCTGGGTAGGCTTTAAGAATCCATCCACTTTGTCATACATCTCTAACGGTTTTTCGCCAGTTTGAAGATAGGCACTGTTTAGAGCGGCAAATACACCATTGAACTGTTCTGACGTTTCGCTTTTCCCCAAACCAATAAAAAAGCTTGGCTGCTGAGATAACAAAGCCGCCAATTGTGTGTTAATGCTCTCTAAATTCTCGTTGTTGATGAATTCTGCCAAACTCTGGGCGTAATTCTCTTTTGATTGGCTGACACTGTCTTGTCCAATTTGAAAAACACGTGCTTCTGCGTAACTGTTTGGCTTGCGCTGACTCCAATCTGAATCAATATTTGCAAGTTCACCTTGCCAATTTGACATAACGCTATCTAACTCGGATTGAGTCGCACCATAATCTCTCAACGACGCCAAGGTACGAATGAAAGTCTGGTGCATTTGTTCGCGGCGATCTGGTGCAAACGAAATCCCTGCCGACATCATACGCTGATAGTTAGAGTAATAGGGCTCTGCATAAGCGTATTGAAAAGGTTCAGCGGCATCACTGAGTACACGGATCAAACGCTGTTGAATGAGTTGTGTTGCGACTTCATCACGCCACACTTCATGTTGTTGCTCAATCGTCGTGCCGCCACTTAGACCACGCTCAATCACTAAATGAAGACTTGGTGATTCCATCGTGTTACTTGGCAAGATTCTGTTTTCGTTGTTCACTCGAATATCGCGGCGCTTCTCTATTACCGTATCCGAGGTACTTTCCCAGTTCGAGAACTTGCTTTTGATAATCTTGGACAGTGAATCTACGTCGATATTACCAGTCACAATCAACTCGGCATTTTGTGGCTGGTACCATTTGTCGTAAAACGCCTTTAACTTACTTGAGGAAGCATTTTGAATCGCTTCACGAGTACCAATTGGGTCATGCTCACCATACATAGTGCCTTCAATCGAGGCTTGGTAAGCATGCATAGAAAAGGACTTATCATCCGGATTAGCACGTCGCCATTCCCCGAGAATCACCCCTTTTTCTTTTTCTACTTGCTCAGGAGCAAACTCAAGTCCGTTACCGATATCTCTCATCCACTTCAGGGCATCTTCTAGCTTCGTATTATTCGCAAGGTCAAGTTGGTAAGACGTTTGCTGATAACTGGTAAAAGCGTTGATATCAGCGCCAAAGCTACCACCAGATTGCTCGAAAAGTTTGACAACGTCGTTACCGGTAAAATGCTCACTACCATTAAACGCCATATGCTCAACAAAGTGAGCGTAACCCTTTTGAGAAGATGTTTCTTGGAATGAGCCGATATTCATCACCAAACGGACCGAGACTTCTTGGTCTTCTGTTGGATAAAGATGGTATTTCATACCGTTCGATAACTGGTCCACGTGCCAGTTGGCGTCAGGTTGAATCGGCGTCGACTGTTGTATCAGAGCACACCCTGACACTAATAACGCGGGGACTAACAATATACTGCGCATAACGATTGCCCATAACAATGATTAAGCTAATCAATATATATCCGGTGCTATAACCTTCACATTTTTAATGGATTATCAGACGCGCAAATGTGATAAAGATCACCTTTTATTGAAATCAATTCTCATTTACAAAAATCGACAAATCCTTACTTTACAAATACATAAATAATATCGTTCCAAATCCTTTTGCTTATTTGGTGTAAAACTCAAATTCGCGACATGGAGTCAGTATTTATTTTGAGCAATAAAATATAATTATTGAACAGATTCGAATCTGACTTTCTGCTGCATATTCAACAGCGCAGAGAGCACTGATGAGAATAAAAACACAACAACTATTATTCAAAGATCTATTATTCGCTTTATGTTCAAAAATCTATCATTAAAAAACAAACTGGCAATCTCTGCCAGTGCCGCCATCATTCTAGGGGGAGTGCTGGTAGAGGGGCTGTCTTTTCGAGATTCATTAAATAGGCTCGATGTCGAAGTCGCACAGCGACTAGAAAGCACTAGCGCATCTTACAATCAATACGTAAAGGACTGGCTACTCTCTAAAGAGCGCGCACTAACTTCACTCTCTTCTGATTCAGAGAAACGTTCTCTGGTTACGCATTTGAAACAAGTCCGAGACTCTGGCGCGTTCGATAACGTTTTCCTCGCTTACCCGGACGGGTCACAAGACAACGCTAATGGGGTGGTTTTGCCACCAGGTAATAACGATCCTCGTAAGTGGGGCTGGTACACCAATGCAATCGCCAACCCATCGAAAGTCTTTATGGATAACCCGACCGTCGCAGCTGCCACGGGGGCTAACGTCGTGTCGCTCGGTAAAGCCCTGCAATTGCATGGTCAAACCGTCGTTCTGGGTGCTGACGTAGAGATCGGTGATATCCTGAACAGTCTCAACCAAGTGATCCTACCGGGTGAAGGTTATATGTTTATTGCCAATGAACAGGGCAATATTTTCACTCATAACAACGGTAAACTGCTGAATCAACCGGTTAGCAAGCTGGGCCTCAACAACAACGACATTACGTCTGCCGCACGTTCAGGTACAGAGCGTCGCGTCTCTATTAACGGCACCGAATATGTGATTTACGCGCGCCACATAGAGGGTACCAAACTCACAACGGTCACAGTGTTAGATCAAAACTCGTTGGTTGCCCCACTTTACGATGCAGTTTGGGATCAAATCATCGCAACCACTATCGTCGTCGTTATCTGTGTGGCTTTGTTTAACCTGCTATGTAACATCTTGTTCCGTCCGCTCTACAATGTTTCGAATGCGCTTGCGCAAATCGCCAACGGTAGCGGCGATCTGACTCAACGCATCAAAGTAGAAAACCGTGACGAAGTTGGTGAGCTGGCTGAAAACTTCAACCAGTTCGTTGAAAGTTTGCAGCAACTTATTGGTCACATTCGTCACCAAGCGGAAGAACTGAGCCAACAATCGGAGCTGAGCACGACTCGCGCGAATCAATCGGTTTCCGATCTGAACCATCAGCAACAAGAAATCACTATGGTGGCGACCGCTGTGACTGAAATGGCATCAGCAACGCAAGAGATTGCAGCACATGCAGAGCAGACGGCTAAAGCCGCTCAAGACTCTTCAGCAAGCACACAAAACGGTCATGAGTTGGTGATCAATTCCAAATCGTCCATCAATAATTTGTCTTCTGAAGTCAACCAAGCGAGCGTTGTCATCGGTGAGCTCAACCAGCACGCGCAAGACATCTCAACCGTGCTATCAACGATTCGAGACATCGCAGAGCAAACCAACTTACTGGCTCTGAATGCGGCGATTGAAGCGGCGCGTGCAGGTGAACAAGGTCGCGGTTTTGCCGTTGTTGCAGACGAGGTTCGCGTGCTATCACAACGCACACACACCTCAACCGAAGAGATTCGCTCGACGATCGAGACTTTGCAGCAAACCACACAACGCGCTGTAACTATCATGGATAAAAGCTCTCAGCTCGCGCAAGGTTCGGTAGAAGATGCAGATCGCGCAGCACTGGCTCTGGATGAAATCAACGCGGCCGTTGCGCTGATCAGCGATATGGCAACGCAAATCGCGACCGCCGCCGAAGAGCAAACGCACGTAACCAATGAAATCACGCAAAACGTCACGTCCATTAAAGATGTGACCGATCACTTGGTAGTTGGTGCCGAAGAATCGATGAATCAATCTGCTGAGCTGAAATCGCAAGCTGAGGATCTCAACTCGAAAGTGGCAACGTTTAAACTGGCTTAAACGCCACATTAAGGACACTCTTAAAAATAACAAACCCCGCTAGCAACTTTGTTACTAGCGGGGTTTGTTTTTATGGATCGACGTTTTTATTGAAGATAGCTTTCGAAAGACGTAAACCTACACCGCCACACACATCGGCGTGCCTGAGATTGGGTCGTTAAATACTCTCGCTTGTAAATCAAACACCGATGCCAACATACCTTCTGTCAGTACCTCTTGCGGTGTTCCCTGCGTGACTAACTGACCTTTTTCCAACACCACCAAATGATCGCAGTAACGGCACGCTTGGTTTAGATCGTGCAGCACTACGACCACTGTTTTGCCTTTGTCGTTCATCTGCCTCATGAGTTTCATCAGCTCAACTTGGTGAGAGAGATCCAAGTAAGTGGTTGGCTCATCAAGCATCACTACGTCGGTATCTTGCGCCATTACCATCGCAATCCACGCCCTTTGCCTTTGACCGCCAGACAGCGATTCAACTGGCTTGTCAGCAAACTCAATCACGCCAGTATCTTGCATTGCTTGCTCAACTAAGGTCTTGTCTTGTTGACTTAACCGGCCCCAATGAGAGAGATAAGGCGAGCGGCCATATTCGACCAGTTTTCTGACGGTAATACCTTCAGGACTGACAAGAATCTGCGGCAGCAAAGACAACGAACGCGCCAAGCGTTTATCCCCGTAGCTGCTTAGTGGTTTGTCGTCATACAACACTTGGCCAGAAGCGGGTTTATTGATGCGTACCAAGGTTTTTAATAGTGTCGATTTACCGCAACCATTTGGACCAACTAGTGCGGTAATTTTACCTTGAGGAATCGACAAAGAGAGATCTGGAATGATGGTCTGTTTGCCGTACGCGACGGATAAGTTCTGCGTTCGTAACATGCTTACCAACCTCTATAACGATACAAAAGAAAAATGAAATATGGTGCGCCAATAACAGAAGTCAGCACACCCGCTGGCAGCTCAATTGGTGGCTGTAAGCCTCTCGCTAGACCATCGGCGCAAATCACCAACAGCGCGCCAAGGGTTGCAGAAGCAGGAATCAACAACTTGTGGTTGTGACCAAACAGCAAACGCGCAAGATGCGGCGCAAGCAGGCCAACAAAGCTGATCGTGCCTGCCACAGACACACTGATGCTCGCCAATAGCACGGCAGCAATCAACGCAAGAATTTGGATCTGTCTTGGTTTCGTGCCAAGTGTAGTGGCACTTTCTTCTCCCAGTCCCATCACATCTAACCGCCAAGCCAGCCAAAACGCCAATGGCAGTAGCAGCATTAGAGCGCTCCAAATAAACGGCACTTGTTGCCAGTTTCGTCCCCACAAACTGCCCGTTAGCCATACCATCGCTGTGTTGATTTCGATAGGGTGCACAATCAGAAGAAAGTCGATACCGCTGGCTAAAAACGCGCTGACAGCAACGCCAATCAGCGCCAAGCGCGCAGGCGTTGGCTTCGACCAATAAGCCAACACTGCAATAAAGCCTGCGGCAAGCAAGCCTCCCGCCATAGCGACCATCGGCAACATTGCCACCGGCGCATTTGGATACAGCACCAAACAAGCGGTAGCCGCCAGTCCTGCTCCGGCGCTTATCCCCATTAAATCTGGTGAGGCAAGAGGATTACGGATGACGCCTTGAACTAAAACGCCTGACAGCCCCAACCCAGCGCCCACGCCAATGGCGAGCAACATTCTCGGTAATCGATATTGGTGAATCACAAAGTCCGAGTCAGAGAAAGAAAACAGTAATGCAAAAACCTGTTGAGCCGACATGTTCGCCGCGCCAACAAACAGCGTGAGAGAAGACGTAATCAGCAACAATCCAACTAATGCAAACAGTTTGGTTTGATTCATCATGATGATTTCCTCATTGCAATCGCGATAAAGCAAGGTGTGCCCAACAGCGCGGTAATCACGCCCACTGGCGTTTCAGCCGGAAAAGCAATCGCGCGTGATAAAGCATCTGACCACGTCACTAATGTCGCGCCACACAAGGCGGAAACCGGAATGAGAATGTGATAGTTGTGACCAACAATCGGGCGCACCAAGTGCGGCACTAACAACCCGACAAAGCCAATTGGTCCAGCAATCGCTACGCTAGTTCCTGCCAACAGCACAACCGATAAACCACTGATAAATCGCGTAAGACGAATGTTACCACCTAGCCCAACAGCAACTTCGTCCCCCAACGCGAGTAAATTTAAGTTTCGCGCTAAGCCCATGGCGAGCACCAAACCTAAAGTCGCAAAAGGCCACAGTTGCTGCCACTGCTCAGAATCTACCGCAGAGAGTGAACCCGTTAACCAATGCAACACGCTGTAAGCCATGTCATCCGCCAAAATTACCGACGCACGAGTTAACCCTATCAGCAGTGCACTGATGGCAATGCCCGCTAGCACTAAACGCAATGGGTGAGAACGCGCGGAAAAAAAACCGCCCAACAACATGACCGCACCACCACTTAGTAGCGCGCCGAGTACTGCGTTGATGATTGAGTTCAATTGACTAAAGAATGGTACGCCGATGGACGCCAAGGCCATAAAACAAGCCGCACCAGCATTAATGCCGAGAATGGATGGCGACGCCAAAGGGTTACGAGTTAATCCTTGCATCAGCACTCCGGATACCGCAAGCGAAGCGCCAATTAATAACCCAGCATAGGCACGAGGCGCACGCAGCGTCGCGAGGATTTGATGCAGCATATTGCCCTCATCAAACGCAAACCAATAGCTTGTCAGATCATTAACGCTCAAAGAAAAGTTGGACCAGCCAATCATTGAGGCTGCATAGCCTGAGAGCGTACACAACGCCATAGCACAGACAAACAAGCTCGCTTTCCAATGCGATTTGCTAACCGAAGACGCGCTTTCCGAGCTTATCGCCGCACTCATGAGCGCTCCAATAACGCTTCAAGATTGCGGGCAATTTCTTCCGCAGCCAACATGCCGCGATTTAACGACCACAGTTCAGGAGAAACCTCAACAAGTTGCTGTTTTTTCGCAGCAGTTAGCAACTTAAACAATGGATTTTTGCGCCACTCATCCACAATATTTGGTTGAGAGTAAAGTCCAACTAACAACCAATCAGGGTTGGTTTTTAGTAAAAGTTCGAAACTGGTTGGGATATACGCTTTTTGCTCAGATGGAGCCAGCGGGCTTTGGATGCCCAGCATACTCAAAACGCCCCCAGCGTAAGAAACCGGGCTATGCAACCACATCCCTTTGTCAGAAACCACACCAAACTGAATGGTTTCCTGTGTTGCAAAATGCTGTTTGAACTCCGCCATTGTCTGTTTGTGCTGCTCAATTCGTTGTGTCATTTTCGCTTGTTTGCCAATTGCCACGCCGATTTTGTGTGCGGATTCGAGATTTTCTTGATATGTCTCACCACGGCTTTTTAACAGCAAAGTTGGCGCAATTCGCTGCAAATCTTGATAAATCGCGCGATGACGTTCTGCATCAGCAATGATCAAATCCGGCTTGAGCACCGCAATCGCCTCTAAACTCGGTTGCGAGCGCATGCCGACCGATTGCCAAGGACCAACCTTGGCACGAACAGCAGGAATGACTCGTGTGGCATCGTTGTCATCGGCGACGCCTACAGGTGAGACATCGACTGCCGCTAATGCATCGACAAACGAAAATTCTAAAACCACAATACGTTGAGGTATCGCTTCTAGCTCAAAAGTGCCTTGCTCATCTTGCACGCTGCGCGCCTGAGAAAATGCGCTAAATGACATCAAAGCTGAGCTCAACAGCATCAGCAAAACTGTTGAAAAGTGTTTGATCGTAAATTGTTTTTTATTTTTCATCTTGCTTTTTTCCAGTGCTAAGAGTTTTCCATTACCTAAGATCGGCAAAGTCGCCAAGGTAAATTGGCGACTTTTCTTTTCAAACTCGGTGAACGAAACGCTTAAAACTGATAGTTCAGATCCAGTGTGTAAGAGCGTCCCGGAGCTGGGTACCGACCAACTGGGCTTGTATCAATCCCGCGGAAGTAATACTCCTCGTCAAACAAGTTGTTCACCGCAACATTCATGCGTAACTTGCCTTTGTCGTCTTTGTATAAATCCGTCCCCAAGTTGAAGTTCCACACCATGTAAGATGGTACTTTACCCGTTGCGCCAGTTGCATCTTCGGCACTGGTGTTGGCGTTATCGGTATACGAATCACTAAAGTAGAAGCCCGATAGCGTGGTGTCCATGCCGTAAAATGCGTAGGTTGCATCCCAACCAAGCTGATGCTTAGAGGTGTAAGGCAGTTGATTACCTTTATTCGCGCCTTCTTCTTCAAGCGTAGCGTCTAGATAGTTGTAGCTTGCGCCTAAACTCAGTGCAGGTAGTGCTTCAGGCACGTAACGAGCAGAAAGCTCTATGCCTTGGTGAAGTGTTTTTCCGATGTTATCGAAGGTCTGCGTTGAGCTTTGCCATTGCAATTGATCTTCAAAGTCGATGCGATAAAGTGCAGCGTTAAAGCTGGTCGCATCTTGGGTGTAACGCGCGCCGACTTCGTAGTTCCAAGCCAGTTCGCTACCTTCTTCACCCAAACCTCGGATGTAGGCAATTTGTGGCGCACGAAGTGATTTTTGCGCGTTCGCATACGTCACCCACTGGTCAGTTAAGTTGTATGCCACCGTCAAACCTGGCAACCATTCCGTCACGGTGTTGTCTGCCGTTTGTTTTTTACCACGATCGGTAAACGTCATTCGAACCGACTCAACACGCAACCCAGGCGTTACCTTCAATGTATCATTGAACAAACCAATTTCGTTGCTAACGTATCCAGCAAACGCGTCCGTATCTAGATGCCAATCACGCGGAACGCTGGTTGCACCACCGGCGATTGGAGTCTGAGTGAGTTTGTAGTCAATGTCTTCATTAACATAACGGGTACCCACGATCCAGTTTTGAGTAACGGATTTACCTTCGCCAAAGTACATCGCCATTTTTGGCTCTATACCATACACGGTAAATTCACGTGGAGAGGTACGAACGTCCGTCGCTGGCAGAGCCGGATCCGCCCAATGGCCACCCGCGCTGTTAAAGCCCCACTTGAAAAGACGCTCTGACTTATGGCCAAACGTTAGCACTTCTAGCTCGGCACTGTCGGCAAATGGCAAATCGTGGATGTACTTAACACTCCAGCGCGTCGACTTACCTTCATAATCATCGTAAGGACGTTTCGATTGGTGACGATCTTGCTCGTAATCTTGTGGCGAAAGTGCGCCCGGCATTTGCGTTTCAGCATCGTAACGTTGCAGGAATGCTTGAATCTCTTGAGTGTCACTCAGTAGCCACTGTGCTTTGGCTTGGAAGTTCTTCACGTCCGTATCGGAATGTTCACGGAAGCTTTCACCTTTTAGGAAGTTACCTTCCAACTGTAGTGCAAATGTGTCGCTTAACCAGCCGCCCGTGCGTAGGTAAAAATCATTCAGCGGCGCATCACCGCCATCAAACACGGTAAGGCGGTTACTGATTTCAGTTTGCCACGTGTGTGGAATCGGTTTGGTCACTAAGTTGATCACACCACCGACGTTGTTTGGGCCGTACTGTACTGCGGCACCACCGCGTACAATGTCAATACGATCAAGCATCGACAGTGTTGCTGGGAAGATAGACTGACCAGTGTGACCATATGGCGCAAGTGTTAGCGGTACACCATCCATCAAAAACTGAGCATGACCACTACGGCTTGCTTTCAAACCACGTACGGAAATGTTAGGCAATACGCCCGTTCCGCTTTCATCCTGAACTTTAATACCCGGCACGCGCTGCAGCGCGTTATCAATCGAACCTGCGGCGGTTTTCTCAATTTGATCACGGGTAATGACGGTACGAGCACCAGGGTACTCTTTGACGTCTTCAATTTCAGAGTTACCAATCACACTACCAGTGACAACGACAGTTTCCATCGCGGTAGTTTGTTCTTTTTTAGCAGGAGCGGCAACCGCGCTCATGGATGTGGCAGAAGCGATTGCAATCGCAAGCACACTGTAAGTGGTAGACAAACCAGCACGTACACGCACTTTACCATCCAAATTCTGGTAAGACATTAAGATCTCCTTTGCGAGAAATTGAGCCTCGGGCAGAATACATCCCGTAGGCTCTCGGGGCTAAACATCCTCAATATGAGGAAAAAATCGGCTAACAGGCGCTAACTACGCACAAAAAGCCTAGAACTGATATCCGTAGCTGAGCATGAACTCGGCTGGTGCGCCGTAGCCAATCTGGTTTAAGCCAGACGTGCCGTTTGTTGCGCCAAGAATGTATTTCTCATCCAAAATGTTGTAAGCGTTCGCTTGGATTTTGTGACGACCAGTGGTGTACGCCGCCATCAAATCCACCGTTGTGTAATCGCCAAGTGCGACGGCTTCGTCGTTACCTGCGTAACGGTCGCCCACGTACTTCACACCACCGCCTAAACGCCAGTTGTCATCCAATTGGTAAGTGCTCCAAAGAGAGAACAAGTGGTCTGATACATCGTTAGGCTTTTTGCCTGTGGCTTTGTCTTCCGCATCTAAGTAGCTGTAACCCACAGAGATGTCCCACTGTTTGGTGATTTGGCCGCGAGCCTCTAATTCAATGCCTTGGTGACGCACTTCAATTTTATCGATCACATCGCCGTCCACGTTAGTTTGTGGTTGCTCTTGATCAATCTGGAACAGTGCCGCATTCAACATTAATGCGTTATCCAAAAGGTACGCTTTCGCACCCACCTCTTTTAAGTCGGTGTGGAAGAATTCCGCCAATTTTGGATTGATGTAGATACCAGCGTACGGTAACTGCCAAGAGCGCGCTAAACTGGCGTATACGGATGTGTCGGAATTGATGCGGTATACCAAACCAGCACGGTAGCTGACTTTGTCATCATCCAATTTTTCCTTATCTGAGCCCGCTTTTTGTTGTTCTAGCTCCATCGAGTCGTAACGCACGTTACCGATCAAAGAAAGGTCACCCCACGTATAGACGTCTTGCACATACAAACCTGTCGTGGTGGTGGTATTGTCACGAAATGGCTTAAAGCCCGGATCAGGCGTTGGACCAACGACTGGGTCGTAGATATTTTGCGGAGGAAGCGTTTTGTCACTTGCCAACGTTAGGTCGATATCGATCTGGTTGAAATCTGCACCCACCATCAATTGATTGTCCCTGGTTTCCCAAACCAACTCAGATTGTAAAGTGGTCGTAGTACGTGGATCGTAACCAAAGTTGTTGACGGTTTGAGACACTTCATTACCCGTCACTTTGCCCTGACGCGTGCCTTTTTGCTCAAGTTCGATATGGTTGAATGCCGCTCGGTTGTTCCATACCCATTGATCATTCAGACGCCATTCGTAATCCACCGCAATACGGAGACTGTCTGACTCCTGATAGTCGTTTGTGCCGCCAAAGTAAGTGCTTACTGGTAAATCAACTGGCTTGCCATTTTTTGATGGCACACCACGATACGGCACTAGTTCTTGATGGGCGTATTCCACGTCAATATCAATGGTGTGACCTTCCGCTGGTAACACACGAATGGTCGGTGCAATGAAGAAATCGTTTGAATCAACATGATCAACGTACGAGTCGGCTTGACGGTATTCCAAGTTAATACGCCCGTTGACCTTATCTGTAAACGCCATTGAGCTGTCGACCTGACCAACATACTGGTTGTTGCTGCCTACACTACCGTTTACGTGAGTAAAATTCTCACCGTTAGCGCGTTTCGTCACCAAGTTGATGATGCCCCCAGCCGAACCGCGGCCATACAAAGCACCCGCAGGGCCTTTCACAATTTCAACGCGTTCAACGTTTGCTAAGCTGCGGTAAGACTGCAACGTACCGTCATCTCGCAAGCCATCACGGTACATATCGTTGAGTGAATCAAAACCACGGATCATGAACTGATCGCGGCTGCCTTCGCCCAAGGTGTTATTGACCCCGGCTACCCCATCTAGCGCATCCACTAAACGCACCGCGCCTCGGTCTTGCATTTCTGTTTTCGTTACTACGGATACCGCTTGTGGCACATCAAGCCATTCCACATCGGTTTTGGTGCCTGATTGAGGCATGTGTTCAGCATAACCTTCGTACTGATGACCGAAGACTTGAATCGTTTCAGTTGCTGATGGGGTTGAGTTCGTCTCTTCTGAAGCCACTGCGCTTGGTGCTACTAATGAAGAACCAATCGCGACCGCCAAGGGGGTCAGGGTCAATAATTTATTCATTCCATAATTCCGTTTAGTTGTTATAAAGCCAACGGATGGAAATAAGAACAAATATTATTTCTATTTGCAATATTAATTTTATGCTCTATATTTATTTACCCTAAAAACACAACTAACAACAAAAAAAACCAAATATCATAACAATAAACACTAAAACTTCTGCCCTCCGTCTCGAGAGAGGCACATTGGAAGACGACCGTGAGCGACTTTATCAACGTTAGAAGAAAATGTTAGAAAATTAGGAAAGCTCATGAAATCTACGATGATTATCGTAAGTCATGTCGTTAACGATGCAGTCACTCACGGCTTTGTGCCTGCAGCTAAAGCGATGGACCTTCACGTCGTTCTTATCACCGACCATAAGCTCAGCCATTTAGAGTTGGCGAGTCGTGATAGTCACTTTAATCCGGATACCATTCTAGAATGTGATGTCTTCAACCCATTAGAACTCATCGAAACCATCACGGAGCATGAATTAAAGCCAGACGCTATTTTCAGCAATAGTGATCACTTACAAACTTCCACCGCCATCTGCGCGCAATTTTTTGGCCTTCCATCCAAAGATTGGTCTGTCACGTTAAAAGCCAAAAACAAACACTTAACTCGACAAGTGTTAAATGAAAAATCCTTACCCAACACACAAAGCTGTTTGCTGCATCGCCATTCGAATGTGGCATTAGGCATGGCCTTCCCTGTCGTAGCAAAACCCAAAGAAGGCGTGGCAAGTTTAGATGTACAGCGCTGTGACTCCCAAAGCGAGCTCGATGCTTACTGCAAGGCGTTTTGGCAAAAGCACCCAAACGCCGCCATTCTGGTGGAGCAGTTTCTTCAAGGACCGTTGGTTACGCTCGAAACTTTAGGAGACGGTAACCAACTTATCGCCGTGGGCGGTTTTGATGTGTCGCTCTCTGAGCCGCCTTACTTCATCGAAACCGCCGCAGACTGGAACGGACCAAACGGCATTGCTCACCGAGAAGCTTGCTTGGCTCAACTGAAAGCGTTCGGCGTTGGTTTTGGAGTTTGCCACAGCGAATTTATCATTACGGAAAATGGCCCAATTCTGGTGGAAATTAACTACCGCAGTATTGGAGATGGCCGCGAATTCTTGCTCAACAATCTCGCTCACTTCGGCTGGTTTAGCACGATTTTGGGTCTGCATCTGGGTCGAAGATTGGACGGCGATTACCAAATTCACGGGTCAGCGCACGTGCACTACGTAGTTGCGGAACACTGTGGTGTGATTGACGGAGGTTCGACGTCGTTCATCCAAAACGATGACGATATCATCACCCAGCAACAGGTACTAAAAACCGCTGGAGAACACTTCCAACAGAGTTATTCCAATAAGGATTATCTCGCCCGAATTTCGATTGTCTCACCATCAGGGCGAAACCTCGACCAAGCGCTGCAGAACGCGCTTAGCAATTTCGATCTAGCTCCGACTCGTGAGGTGGCAGCATGAATAACGACGCTTTGTATCTAACGCAACGATTGATCGACACTTGCTTACGCGAAGACATGTTTGGCATTTTGTCGAAAGCCAAGTTCAGTAGCGACGCGCCAAAAGGGGGAATTGTTCCTCAAGGCGAGCAAGTCTGGCTGATATTTGCCAACTCTGATTTCACGTTGTATTTACCCGTTGCGCCAACGTATTACATGCAGCACTGGCGCTACGGTCACGCCAATGAAGAAGCACCACAAGGTTGGTGGGTGGAGAAAAATGGCCAAGTCGAACATCAACAACATTACAAAGAGTGGATTGCACTACTAACGACACTGGCGCATGACAGCTCTCACGAATTGTTGGCGGGATACCTTCAAGAACTGGAATGTGCAGAGAAACACAAAGCGCTGTGTGACCAAGCGTTTCATCATCACGCAGACCACATTTCTCAACCAATATCCGAGCTTGGTTCTTGGCATAAAAAGCTGCTGCTAGCCGACCAGATCGCTTCTTACCTTGACCATCCGTACTATCCAACTGCGCGGGCGAAGTTTGGTCTGAGCGATAAAGACCTAGCTAAGTACGCGCCCGAGTTCGCACAAAGCTTTGCTCTGCATTGGATTGCGATTGAAAAATCACTGGTAACATTAACCAGCGGACAACCTGATTGCTGGCCAACCATGGAGCAAGTGGGGCTTCCTGCTGATTTTGCACTGAGCCACGTTCTGTTCCCTGCACACCCGCTCACCCTGCGATCTTTAGAAGCCTTACCCGAAGGTGTGATAGAAGCGCCTTTAACGTATCTAGACGTGACGCCGACGCTTTCCGTTCGTACTGTGGTCGTCAACGAGGCACCGCACATTCACATCAAGGTTCCGCTGATCATGCGATCGCTAGGCACGAAAAATATTCGCTTAATCAAGCCTTCAACACTGTATGACGGCCACTGGTTTGAACGCCTACTCAGCCACCTTGAACAAACGGACGCCGATTTAAACAGTCGCTTGTTCCATTGCAACGAAAAACACGGTGGACACGTCGGCGAGGATAAGACCTTTGCGTACATCGTACGTGAGTATCCACTTATTCATTGCGAAGACAAAGCGCTAGTTCCGGTTGCCGCACTGGCAAGCCCAATGCCTGACGACCGCTTGTTCTTAGAACACTTGGCAGAGCAGTACTATCAACAAGATACGCTGGCGTGGTTCAAAGATTACGTCGACCTATTATGCCAAGTACACCTTACCTTGTGGCTTCGTTATGGCATTGCATTGGAGTCCAACCAGCAAAACGCCATCATTGCATTTGATCAACAGGGCAAAATGACGCTCGCGATGAAAGACAACGACGCAGCGCGAATTTGGCCAGAGCGCTTCCACTTTGCAACAGAGCATGCTGCCCAAAAACACGGCGCAAAACTACTTCCAGTGGATTGCGATGAACTGCTCGATCAACGCATCAAAGTCGACAATGAATTGGCGCTCGGTCAGATGTTTACCACCATCACATTACAACTGGATATCGCAGCGATTGTAGAAGCCATGGCAGCGAAGGGCATTGCCTCTTCAGCATCGCTTTACGCCATCGTGGCCAAAAGCATTTCAGAACAACTCAACCGATTAGAAGGCGAAGGGTTAGAGACGAAACTGGCACGCGAGTTACTGCAAGAGGCGCCTGATTTGTACGCCAAGTACTTGTTGAGCTCTGGCAGTTTGCTCTCGAAAGAAGCCTCCGGCGCGAGCGACATCAATAAGTTCTATGGTTTGTCGGCCCCGAACTTCTTACTGCTTTCTAGCGAAGAAGCGCAACGCGCCTACATAGAAGCCATCAAAAAAAGCGTACGTTAACGATTATGACCAAACTCATCTACAGTGTGTTGTTGTGCCACTTTATCGCTGCGTTTGCCGCGTTAGGTATGCCGCTATTTCTACCCGTCGTGTTGCCAACGTTAGGCGCAAGCATTGATGCGGACTGGGCAGGGGTATTGTTTATCCTACCTACGTTTTGTACTGCGTTGGCGGCGCGATTTTGGGGCAACTTTGCCGATCGCTACGGTCGCCGCCGCTCACTCTTGCGTGCACAACTTGGCCTTGCAGCAGGGTTTGCGCTGTGCGGCTTGGCAGACAACCTCGCCATGTTTGTGTTTGGTCTTATTGTTCAAGGAACCTTTGGCGGCACCATGGCCGCCTCGAACAGCTACTTATCTAGTCAAATTAAAGAAGCCAAAACACTCGGCAAGTCACTCAATAAAACCCAACTATCTGCTCGCTTGGCGCTGATCGTTGCGCCCATTGGGCTCGGCTGGAGCTTGTCAGAGACCAACCCGCTCAACGCGTATCTTTGGTTATGCGTTTTGCCTTTAATTGCTATGGGCATCACGCTAACACTGCCTGCGGATAAACCTGCCGAACTAAACCTCGAAAAGCCAAACTCAGAATCTCAGCAAGAAAAACCGGTTGCACAGAAAAACGCAATGCATGCCATTCGTTGGATCTTCTTTGCTCAGTTCGGGTTTGCGTTTTCCATGGTGGTGACCTTTCCTTATTTCTCGCCGTTTGTGCAGCAATATGGCATCACTCACCACGCATGGATCGGTTTTTTGTACGCACTGCCGCATGGCATCTATCTGTTGCTGGCAGGCAAAATCCACGTGTTGTCAGATGGGCTGAATCGCCATCAACCGCTGCGCACGTTGTGGCTCGGGTTTGCATTGCTTGCCGTGAGCTCTGCCTTGCATTTGATTGCGTCCGAAACCGCACTCATTGCTGCGAGAATTGTCTTCGGCATCGCGATGGTGTGTTGCTATCACGGATTGCATCAGCATCTTGCGAGCCATCTGGATCGCAAACTCAGTGGCAAAGTATTTTCTCGCTTTGATGCCATGTCCAAATGGGGTGGCGTGGCAGCGGGATTTTGCGCTTCTTTCATTTCTAGCTTGGGGCTACTTGAGGTTCCTTTCCTACTTTCTGCGATAGTCAGCGTAATCACCTTGATCGCGCTGGTTCTCCATTCAAAATTTGGAAATCAACATGTTACAAACTCAATCCTCTCAGACTAGCGAGTTGCGCGCGCATGATGTGCAGCTCAATCGGGAGAAGGCCCAACTCAACACGATTATGGGTGTTCTTAATTGTTACTTACGTGAATTTGCGCTACCGAATCAACAAGTGGAATGGCACTACCAATCGACATCGCTACCCCAAACGTTAAAACGCAACTATTCCGCCAAGCAGCGGGTAGCCGTTTATCTTTCTCAACAAAATGGCGTGCTGGTTTTGCCGATTCACTACGCGAGCAAACTGGGCAAAATCAAATTGGCAGAACTGCCATGGGCGAAAATGCCGGGATCTGGTTGGGCGAAATTGGATGCCACGCAAACTCTTACGCTTTTGCTTAACTATCTCAAGCAGGTATTGGCGATCCCATTTAACCATGAGCTGATCGAACAACTGGAAAATAGCGTGCTGGTTACCGAGCAGTTTCTCAACGTCGCGCCCAAATCGCATCACAACGAGTTTATCGCTTCGGAACAGTCTCTGATTTGGGGGCATACTTTCCATCCGACCCCAAAAAGTCGTTCGGGCGTCACCATGGATGATCTCTTGGCGTTTTCTCCAGAAGTCGGCGCGCAAGTCCCGCTGTACTGGTTTGAAGTGGATACGTCCTTACTTGATGTGCTGAGTTCCGACGGAGAAGCTAACCCTGCTCAGCACATGCTACAACAGCTCGCGCCACAACACGCCACCAGCAATGGGAAGACCCTCTACCCTTGTCATCCTTGGGAAAGCTACACCATTTTGAGCAACCCAAGCGTGAAGCGTGCCATTGAACAAGGCAAGATCACGCCACTGGGTTTAGGTGGTGAAAAGATGCAGCCGACCTCTTCAGTTCGTACCCTCTACCACCCAGATATGGATTGGTTTGCGAAATTCTCCATCAACGTACGATTAACCAATTGCGTGCGCAAAAACGCGTGGTACGAACTCGACAGCGCCGTGCAGCTCACGTCGATTCTCAAACCGATTCGAGAAAACGAACAGCTGCACAACCCTGTATTTAAAGTGATGACAGAGCCTTACGCCACCACATTAAATCTAGAAAGTGTCGCTGAGCGTAATTGGGATGACAACACCAAAGCGCGCGAATCGTTTGGGATTTTGTATCGCGAAAATTTCTCGCTGAGCGAAGTCGACATCTTAAAACCAACCCTCGCTGGCGCTCTGTTTGCTTACGACAAAAACGGCGACAGTTGTATTGCTCAACGCCTTAAAAACAAAGCGCGTACTACGCAAATTCGCTATTCCGATATCGCGACACTGTGGTTTGAACGCTATTTGCATTGCCTAATTCCGGGCGTGTTTAATTACTACTTCAAACACGGAGTGGCGTTTGAGCCGCATTTGCAAAACACCTTGATTGGCTTTGAGCAAGAGATGCCGTGTTGTGTCTGGATTCGTGATTTGGAAGGCACCAAGTTACTGCCGGAGTTTTGGCCAGAAGAAACATTAATTGACTTGTCTGAACGCGCGCGACAATCGGTTTACTACAGTCGCGAACAAGGCTGGAATCGCATCGGATACTGCACCTTTATCAACAACATCAGCGAAGCGATTTTCTTCATAGCAGAAGGTGATGAGCCACTAGAGCAAACGCTGTGGAATGCGGTGCAAAGTGCCATTGTGCGTTGGCAGTCAGTGAATGGAAAACAGCCGGAACTAGAAGCGTTGCTGAATGGCGGTCACTTCCCAAGCAAAAATAATTTCACCACTCGTTTGATGCAAAAAGCCGATAAGGAGTCGGGCTATACCCAAGTCGCCGCGCCTTGGCAGCAACACGAAAAAGGAGCGCAAAATGTCTAATTCCCTCTCTCTACCGACACGCGTTAGCCAACAAGTTCACACGCTCGCACAGCAGCAAAATCAACCCTTGTGCGCTTACGTGTATGACCTAAACGCCTTAGAAGAACACATCAAACAACTGCGTCACGTTTTGCCGAAAAATGTCGAGCTATTTTACGCAGCCAAAGCCAATCCATCGGGCCCGATTCTCAAAACGCTCGCGCCGTATGTCGATGGTTTTGAAGCGGCATCTGGCGGGGAGTTGACACACCTCCACCAACAACAACTCGATAAGCCATTGATCTTCGGTGGCCCAGGAAAAATGCCAAGTGAATTGCAACAAGCGATTGAGCTGGATGTTGATGCAATTCATGTCGAAAGCCTCACCGAGCTAAAGCGCATTGGAGCACTAACCGAGCGCCTCAACCGCCCTACTTCGATCTTTTTGCGTATGAACATCGATATTGGCGACATCACGCTCAGCAAGTTGGCGATGGGCGGCAAGCCAACTCCTTTTGGTTTGGACGAGTCCGAACTGAGTAATGCTTTGATGTTGCTGCGCGATTTCCCGCAAGTGTCACTCAAAGGCTTCCATTTTCACTTGATGTCGCATCAGCTCGATGTTGAACGTCACTTAGCGTTGATGCAGCGCTATTTCCAAGTCGTGAAGGCGTGGCAGCAGGAGTTCGAACTCGGTGAGCTGATGATCAACTTGGGCGGCGGCATGGGCATCAACTACCAAAACCCTGAGCAACACTTTCCGTGGATGGAGTTTTGCGACAAGTTGGAATTCCTCATCGCTAAAGAGCAAGTGCAAGATTGGACACTGCGTTTTGAATGCGGACGTTTCATCACGGCGGCATGCGGTTATTACGTAATGGAAGTGCTGGATATTAAGCAAAATCTTGGCGAAAACTTTGTCATCGCGCGCGGAGGAACCCACCATTTCCGCACGCCAGCAGCGCAGAGCCATGATCATCCATTCGTCATCCTGAAAAGCGAGCAACACCATGAGATTTCTCACCCAATTCAGCATGCACAAGCGACCTTTGTCGGCCAGCTTTGTACGCCCAAAGATGTGCTGGCACGCAATCAACACGTCGCCCACGTCGATATTGGTGATTACGTTGTGTTTACCTTAGCGGGCGCGTATGCGTGGAACATCTCCCATCAAAACTTCTTGATGCATGAACCGCCGATCTTCCACTATTTTTAAACGGCATACTTCGCTTCATTCAAGCCCCAATCATTGGGGCTTTTTTATTCCACTCGGCACAAATTCATTGCCATTAACCGCTTTGCGAAATAGCAATAATGCGTTTTATCAGCTCGTCGGGTTCCATCTTGGGATTGCGGTAAAAACGGAAAATTTCCGAGTTTATCGCTTGCTGGGCAACCGGATTGACCGCCATCGAATCAATCATACTCGGCACAGCGAGGTTGTGTTTAACGCCGTAGTGAAAGTCTTGATATGACTGGACCTGACACGGATTAAAATCGCTGATGTCGATATCGGTACGTACCGGAATCGAGCCTTTTACCTTATTGAACTTAGCTTGAAACTCGACATCTGCCAGCGCGCTTGCGGTTTGCTGAGCCGCCTCGGCAGAAAACGACTTGCTCGACATAAACACCAAGCTGTCCATGTTGTAGAGGAATACACCATCGCTGTCAGGCGTTGGGTAACAGCCGACCTCTTGCGGGACTGAGACTTGATTGGCGAGCAGCTCACCTAAAATCCAATCTCCACCGATTTGAAACAGCGCTTGACCGTCGGCTAGCGCTTGGGTCGCCGTATCCCACTTACTGTCGGGTAATTGGTTGTCGATCAACAAACTCAGGCGGCGAAATTGCGTCAACGCTTGGCGCAGGGTATCACTGTCGATGCTGTCTCGCTCAAGTTTAACCATTGCATTGGTGTAGAACTCAACGCCGCCAGTGGAGATTACTAAGTTCTCGAAAAGTTGGGCGACTTGCCACGGCTGCTCACCGACCGCGATTGGCACGATGCCATTTTGCTTCGCAAGCTCCATGGCGGCGAACATTTCTTGCCAATTTTTCGGCGCTGACAGATTCAGTTGTTTAAGCAGTTTGTGGTTGACCCACAACCAGTTTAAGCGGTGCAGCGTGAGTGGCAGGGCGATATAGCCGTTTTGTGTTTTGTTGATTTCGATAGAGAGTGGGTAGAGCACCTCGTCCCAGCGCTGCTCATCGGCAACCGCGTTGACGTTGTGCAAAATACCGATGGCATCCCACGCTTTAATACTTGGCCCTTCGATTTGCGCGAAGCTCGGTGGATTGCCCGCCAGCGCGCGAGCTTGCAGTACCGTCATCGCGCTGTCACCACCACCGCCTAACACCGGGCTTTGCAGCAGCTCAATATCGTGCCGTTTTAGCTGAGCTTTAAGTGTTTGCAGCGCTTGCTGCTCGCCGTCAGAAGTCCACCAATGTAAAAACTCTACCCCTTGTGGCGACTCAGCGTGAGCGACGCAAGGGGCGAGCAACAGTGGGAACAAGAATGCCAGTTTGTTCATAGTCAGTCTCTCGGGAAAGTCAGCGTGGCGCAGAGGCCGCCAAACTGAGAATGGCTCAGCAACAAGTTGCCGCCATGAGCCTTTGCAATACTCTGTGAAATGGTTAACCCCAGCCCACTGCCTTCTTTATCGTTGCTAGCGCGGAAGTATGGCTGGCAGAGCTTTTCAAGTAATAAATCGTCAACGCCGTCACCGTGATCTTCAATTTCAATCTGGATCGACTCTGGGCTTTCACTCAGCGTAATGTCCGCTTGATGGCCGTATTTGAGCGCGTTATCGACCAGATTCTGAATGCAGCGCTTAATCGCTAACGGTTTACCAGCAAAGTGGGTGCTGATTTCACCGTGGATGCGAATTGTGTCCGGCGCATCGGCGATATTGGCGGAAATGTGCTGAATCAGTTGGGTGAAATTGATCGGCTCGATTTCCTCGTGGATATCGGTCTCTTTAATGCATTGCAATGCGCCTTTGACCATCAAATCTAGGTCGTTACTCAGGCGGATAAAGCGTTCTCGGTCGGCGTCGTCATCCAGCATTTCCGCCCGTAGTTTTAGGCAAGCAATCGGCGTTTTCAGATCGTGTGAAATGGCACTGAACAGCATCTCGCGGTCTTTAATGTGGCTGTCGATGCGTCGGTTCATTTTGTTAAACGCACGTACCGCCGCTTTCAGTTCGTTACTGCCGCGCTCAGAGACTTCGGGCACGTCTAATCGGCTCGACATCAGGGTTGCGGCTTTTGCCAGCTCTCGAATGGGTTGAATTTCTTTACGAACGATAAACCAGGTACACAGCAACAGCATTAGCGCGGACAGTAATAGCGTGAGCCATTGGCGCAGCTCAAAATAGTTAGTCTCTAGGTTGATGTAAGGCGCGGGTAGCACCGCCGCGAGATAAAACCATTCGTTCTGTGCGACTTCGACCTGCATCACCAGAATAGGCGGATTGAGGTCACCAAACGAAAGCGAATAATGCGCCCACAATAACGGCAGTTCGTCGATAGGTAGCTCGTTGTTGAACACTTTGAGTTTGTCGCGCTGGGTGAACTCCACCTCGATATTAGGAATGCCGCTCAGCTCGCTTTCTAATACCTCGCGAACTTGGTTGATGACCAACGTTTTGCGCTCGCTCTCTGGCAGTGGGTCGACGTCAATCTGGTGATTGTTGAGTGAGACGAAAAAGCGCGTACCACCCATGTTGCGTAGTTGATTGAGCACCAAGTGGCGATATTCCGAAGGGAGGGTTTGAAAGAAGGCGATGGTAGAAGAAGCACTCAGTGCTAAGCTTTTGACTGTGGTGGTCAGGCCTTCTTTGTCGCGTTCGCTGGCGTGTTGATACCAGATAATCCCGGATAATACCTGCGCCAGAATGATCACCAGCAACAGGAACACACTGGTACGAACGACCAGTGATCCCGTCCAGCGTTTAATTCTCATAATGTACATCCGTGGTCAGCATGTAGCCTTTGTTGCGCACCGTTAGGATCAGCGAACGGTCTTTATCTTCAAGGTGATGACGCAAGCGGCTGATCTGCACGTCAATGCCGCGTTCAAACGGGTCGGCATCGCGTCCCCAGATCTCGCGCGCAATGTCATCGCGAGACAATATTGATTGCGCGTGGTTGACGAACAAACCGAGCAGCGACAAATCCGCGCCACTCAGTTGCTTAACCTCGCGGCTAGCAACGTGGGTCAGTTGCCGGGTTACGGTATCTAATAACCAATCGTCAAAACGCACTTTACGCGTCAGTTTGCTATTGGCGGTCGATTGGCTGCGTCTCAGAATCGTTTTGATGCGCGCGAGCAGTTCGCGCGGACTGAATGACTTGGTGATGTAGTCGTCGGCGCCCATTTCTAGCCCTGCGACTCGGTCGGCTTCTTCAGTGACGGCGGTCAGCATGATGATCGGGATATCGGAGTTTTTGCGCAGTTTCTGGCACAGGGTAAAACCGTCTTCACCGGGCATCATAATATCGAGGATGATCAAATCAGGATGGTGATCGTTGAGCAGTTGCCACATCACGCCGCCGTTTTCTGCGCAAAGCACTTCAAACCCTGCGCGACCAAGGTAATCTGACAATGCTTCGCGAAGGTCGAGGTTGTCATCGACGACCAGTATCTGCTTGTTTTCCATCCTACTTTCCCTGTGTCCGTCCCTGTGCCTGCCCCTGAGTTTGGCGCTGGCCAATATGATGCATTCTTAAACGCACATTCACAATCGAGCCGATTGCAATTTTCACTTCTCGGTGTAAGAGATTTGTAAGCGGCCACTTACAAACTGATTGCCTTTTGTAACCTTAGGCGCCGCCTTGCTCGCTATGATCATCCTGACCTTACGTGAAACAACATGACCTGAAGGAATCAGGTCCTACAACACTGGCATTCGTCAGGAGGAAACCATGTTTGCAAGTATATTTGGACAACTACAAAAAATAGGGCGGTCGTTGATGCTGCCTGTGGCGGTGTTACCGGTGGCTGGCTTGATGCTGGGTATTGGTAACGCGGGGTTTGCGTTTATTCCAGACGCGGTCAACAAAGTGATGCTCGCCGCCGGTGAAGGCGTGTTCGGCAACATGCAGTTGATGTTTGCGGTCGGTGTGGCGCTCGGGTTGTCAAAAGGCAATGACGGTGCCGCTGCGCTCGCAGGCTTAGTTGGCCTAATTATTATGAACGCATCGCTCGGTATTGTGACAGGTCTGCGCGGCTTAGAAACTGATGCTACCATCATGGGCGTTGAGACGCTGCAAACCGGGGTGTTTGGCGGCATCTTTATCGGTGCGGTCGCGGCAATCATGTACAACCGCTTCTACAATATCAAACTGCCGGAGTATTTGGGCTTCTTCGCGGGTAAGCGATTTGTGCCCATTGTCACCGGTTTATCGGCGATCGTCGTTGGTGCGATTCTCGCGTTTGCATGGCCACCTGTCGGACAACTTCTTGATGCATTCTCTCATTGGGCAGCGTACCAAAACCCTGTACTTGCGTGGGCGGTTTACGGCGCGGGCGAACGTTCATTACTCCCTGTTGGTTTGCACCACATCTGGAATGCGCCGTTCTTCTTCGAAGTTGGCAGCTATGTAGACCCAGAAACCGGCAAAGAGTTTACTGGTGAGCTCACTCGCTTCTTCGCGGGCGATAAAACCGCAGGTTATCTGTCTGGTGGCTTTATGTACTCCATGTGGGCGCTCCCAGCAGCGGCACTGGCGATTTACCACTGCGCGTCTCCTGAGCGTAAGAAAATCGTCGGCGGTTTGATGATGTCTGCGGCGTTGACCTCTTGGTTAACTGGTATCACAGAGCCAATCGAATTTACCTTCCTATTCGTCGCGCCAGTGCTGTACGTAATCCATACTTTCCTAACTGGTATTGCGTTTGCGATCACTGCATTTTTGGAAATCAAACACAGTACGGACTTTGCGCACGGTGCGATTCAGTTCTTCCTTTACTACCCAATGTCGACCAACGCGTGGATGTTCATCATCATCGGTCCAATCTGGGCGACGCTGTACTACGGCTTGTTCCGCTTCCTAATTGTGAAGTTGGATCTAAAAACGCCGGGTCGCGAAACCGACATTGCAGAAGTGAAGATCGCCGGACAGCCTGATGAAATTGCAGTAGATGTAGTGGCGGCATTGGGTGGGAAAGCCAACATCAAATCGGTTGATGCGTGTATCACTCGCCTACGTGTTTCGGTGAAAGACATTGCCAACGTTGATGTTGCTAAGCTAAAAGCACTCGGCGCGCGAGATGTTTTAGTGATTGGCGACAGTTTACAAGCGATTTTCGGTACGCAGTCAGACTCCATTAAGTCAGAAGTGCACAGCGTACTCGCCACCTCCTGATCTTACCTCCCCCAATCTAGGTAAGATTTGCCAACCTCCTTGTGAGGTTGGCTTTTTCGTTTTTGGGGTAAAAAAAGCGAAGCCAATAACCAGTCCTACTTCGCCGCCGCGTTGGTTAAATTGCCCAGCACGCCGCTGATTTTGTTCAATACCTCGTCACAGCCTTCAATATGATGGCGCTGCTTTAAATACATAGGATCGTTATAAGCTAACCACGTTTTGCCTTCATCATCTTCATACACCAACACTTTTTGGGGTAAATCGAGCGCCACTTCCTGCGCACAGGTCATCAGTGGCGTGCCCACTTTAGGGTTCCCAAACACGATAACTTCGGTTGGTCGCAACGTCATATCGACTTTCGTGGCATTCTCTTGATGGTTAATGCGCGCAAAGACGTTCAACCCTTTTTCTTGCGCGATAGCGACAAATTTATCCGCCGTATCTTTTGCTGAATGCGTGCTCGCAACGGTTACCACACCCTCACCAGCCAACGCACTCAATGACGTCAACGCCACTACCAACCCGATGATTACTTTTTTCATTTGTCGTCCCTTCCTCTCTCTGAGTCGAAAACTAGATATAGAAAAACCAAGTGTAGGAAAACTATAGAAGTCAGATTCCGCTATCGCGAATTGCACTCTACCCACTCAAGAGTCGACCGTGTAACACGGATTAATTGATTCAGATTAATAAAGCGTTAACTAGCCGAGCATCAAAAGCGTGAAATACGTAACATTTGCAGCCTATTTTAGTAAGAAAGAGAAAAGTAGTGACACGCGATCTATTTGAGTTATTAGCACCCGGTGGTGATTTAGATTCCATCAAAGCCGCCATTGCCGCTGGCGCCGATGCAATTTACTGTGGGCTCGACCGCTTCAATGCTCGTAACCGAGCGACCAACCTCACCTTAGATAACTTAAATGGCGTGTTAACGTTAGCCCATCAGCACAGCTGTAAGATTTTCCTAACGTTGAATGTGCTGATTTTAGAAAGTGAAATTCCGGCGATTGTTCGCTTACTCAGCCAACTGAACACCACCAAAATCGATGGCGTGATCGTGCAAGATCTCGGTCTGGCCTACATTCTCAAACATCACTTCCCCGATTTGGATGTGCACGCTTCAACGCAACTAAATACGCATAACGAAGGCCAGATCCTCTTTCTCAACCAGCTCACCGCAAGCCGAGTAAACTTATCTCGCGAACTTAACATCGATGAAATAAAACATCTGGCGCAATTTGGTCGCGAGCACAACGTAATGATGGAAGTGTTTGTCCACGGCTCATACTGCATCGGATTCTCCGGAATTTGCTATATCAGTTCCGCTCGCAATGGTGCATCAGGTAACCGTGGACGCTGCAGTCAACCTTGTCGCGAACAGTACGAAACGACCAAAACGGGCAACAACTACCCACTCAATATGAAAGACAACTCCGCCTTTGGGGACTTGAAAGCGCTTGCCGATGCTGGCGTGTATTCATTAAAAGTGGAAGGACGAATCAAGAAATCGCACTACGTCTATACCGTGGTCGATAATTGGCGTCAGCAAATCGATCGCTTGTGCGAAGGTTTGGAACTCTCTGAAGACACCACAGAGTTATACACGGTGTTCAACCGTGATTTCTCCAACGCATTTTTGCAAGGCGATTTCGGCAAGGCGATGTACATCGACAACCCGCGCGACCACGCTGTAAAGCATTTTTCGAAGGTTTATCAATGCCAGTCTGCTGATGATGTGCAAGCGGTGAAAAAGAAACTCTACGACGACAAAACCGCGATCATTGAGAAAGTGGCAGAGCAAACTAAGTCGTTCGATGTCACTTCGACACAAGTATCCGGCAGCAGCTTGAAAGGATCGATTGATGTGCCAACTCTGCCAACATTACCTCAACCAGAACCTCGCCAAGGTGCGCCAAAATTATCGGTTCTGATCTCGTCAGCACAAGAAGCCATGCTGTGCGAATACCGCGACATTGATGTTTACTATCAACTGCCAATGGGATTGCCTGGTGAACTGAGCGCGATGATTGAGTTGTTCCAAGCCAACCCAATGCTCAAACCTTGGTTCCCAGCCATTTTGATTGGCGAAGACTACCACGCCGCGCGCGTATTTTTGGAAACCATCCAACCTGAGTTGTTGATCACCAGCAACTCAGGCGTCGGCATGATCGCAAAAGAGCTCGGCTTAGGCTGGGTGGCAGGCCCACAAATGAACACGGTGAACTCATACGCGTTTAAATGCCTTCAAGACGAGTTCGCGGCAAGTGGCGCGTTTGTTTCTAACGAGCTGAATATGAAGCAGATGCGCCATATCAAGCGTCCGAAAAACATGCGCAGCTTCTACAGCATTTATAATCCAAATACCCTACTCACGAGCCGCCAATGTTTGTTCCAACAAACCGAAGGATGCCGTAAGGTGAAGGTCAACAAAGGTTGTTTGAAACGCTGTGATAAACGCACGTCTATCATCAACTTAAAAGACAATCCTTACGTGGTGCAAAAACAAAAAGGTAGCCACAATTCAATCTACAGCGAGCACAACGTCTTAAACCTGCAAGTGCTGCACGATCTGCCGCAATTGTTTACCGATGTGTTGATCGATCTGCGTGATATCCAGACCGAAACGAAAGTCTCAGCAAGCAAACCTGAGTTGATTGACGCGTTCTTAGCTCTACTTGAAGAGTACAGCGAACAAACCGTCCAAACGCTGAATGCCATGATTCAACCAACAGCCAACGCGCAGTATTTGAAGGGGTTGTAGGCGGTACTTGAAAGTTAAACAACGCATCGACTCTCAACATATCTTGAACACACACAGTGCACTGACTACAATAGCGCACTTTTTACGGAATTTAGGTCACACAAAATGACAGATACAGCTAAACCAGCTCTACCAGATCGCCTAGCGGGTAACCCACGTAGCCCATTCTTCATCAAAGAATGCTTCGAGCACCAAATCGGTATTCGTATCAACGGCCAAGAGCGTACTGACGTAGAAGAATACTGCATCAGCGAAGGTTGGGTAAAAATTGCTTCTCCTAAAGCAAAAGACCGTTTCGGTAACCCAATGCTAATCAAACTTAAAGGCGAAGTTGAAGCGTACTACGTGTAAGCTGACCACGCTGAATGTATTTGAAAGCTCGAGTTTGACTCGGGCTTTTTTAATGCCTGTCATATCCCTCCTCATTTAATCTCTTCCCTCTTCTTTTCAGTACAAGTTATTAAGAAATCGATGTAAATCGCTGTTTTTATCTAATTGTTGTCTAAAGTTTCTAGAGAACTAACTGCAATAGCGATTGCCAAAAGAAACGACACCTTTTGAATACAGGGAGAGGAAATGGAAAGCCCACTTGTCACACTCAAACACGCCAGCAAAAGCTTTGTTGATGGCAAAGAGACACATCGCGTGTTGGAAGGGGTCGACTTTACGTTGAACACAGGAGCGAGTGTTGCACTGACGGGCGCAAGTGGCAGCGGCAAAAGTACCTTACTCAACATCATCGCTGGCTTTGAGCCGCTTTCCGATGGTGAGTTGTGGTTAGATGGC
This sequence comes from Vibrio sp. Vb1026, assembly GCF_033338745.1. Taxonomy (NCBI): domain Bacteria; kingdom Pseudomonadati; phylum Pseudomonadota; class Gammaproteobacteria; order Vibrionales; family Vibrionaceae; genus Vibrio; species Vibrio sp. Vb1026. Next base: position 171,941 of record NZ_JAWOTH010000001.1, on the reverse strand, counting down.
GATAACACAGCGGCTTGGAAAGACCCACAATGGAGCCGATTTCGACACCAAAAACTCGGTGTTATCTTCCAGCAATTCAATCTATTAACGCCGCTCAACGTGCAGCAGAACATCGCATTCCCTCTGCATTTGAATCAACAGAAATGGAATGACTGGTGCGATTATTTGGTCGAGACTCTAGGCATCAGCCAACTGCTCGATAGACATGTTTCTGCCCTTTCCGGAGGTCAACAACAACGAGTCGCTATTGCGCGCGCCTTAGCACACAAACCTAAACTGCTACTTGCTGATGAACCCACAGGTAACCTTGACCAAAAAGCAGGGTTAGAAGTGATGAAACTGCTGAGTGAAATCACCACCCAAGGCAATACCGCCGTGCTCTTGGTGACCCACAGCCATGAATGCGCTGAATTTATGAAAGCACGGCTGCGATTGGATAACAGTCAGCTACAGAACAGCCATCAAGTAAACAAACATGAGCTTCACCATGAAGCAAACTAAGCCATCAAACAACAGATTCACTCATACTCGACTCGCCCTGAATCTGTTTGCAGCGCACTATCGGCAGGCGCCACTGCAAGCCGCCGCAATTCTGATCGGTATCGTGCTGGCCGTGACCTTGTTTGTTGCGGTGCAAGCCATCAACCTCAATGCCAAGCGCAGTTATGCTGAGTCTACCGAGCAGCTCAGCGCACAAGCTCAGAACTTAATTATTCCACCAGCAGGGCAAAACTACCTGCCTGAATCGATCTACTTCACCCTTAGACAAAACGGACTCAGTGCAGCGCTACCTGTAATCGAAGGGCGAGTGAGAGACGAACAAGGTCGACGCTGGTCAGTACAAGGTAGCGAGTTGATTGCCGCTATCTCTTCACGTTCTCGCTATTCATCAGATAGTGAACAGAACGTGTCTTTGTTCCATAGTGCTTTACCTTTGCCTGAGCTTTTAGCCGGCAAGCCAATCGTGATGATGAGCCAATCTCAACATCAAAACTTAGGGGAAGTAGAAACCCTAACTCTGGATGACATTCCAACCCAAGTGGTGGTGCTACCAGACGAATGGCAGTTAGGTAGCCGAATGTTGATGGACATTGGCTTTGCCCAGCAACTGCTCAATAAACAAGGGCAGCTCAGTTACATTGCAGTTTTCCATTCGGGTGATAAAGGGGATAAAGACACGCAGGCAAATTGGCAGAAGCTGATTAGCGATCAAGGGCAATGGATTTCCAATAACCAAAGTACAGACCTTGGTTCGCTGACCGAAAGCTTTCACCTCAACCTCACCGCAATGAGCTTACTCGCGTTTTTAGTCGGGCTGTTCATCGCTTACAACGGCGTAAAGTACAGCTTGCTGAAACGCAATCGGCTGTTAGTGCAAATTCAACAAGCGGGTGTTGCGCCGAGCATTGTGTTCTCTGCGCTGTTAGTTGAGCTCACTCTTCTCGTTACCATCGGCGCTTCCCTCGGTTTTGTATTGGGCATGCAGCTTAGCCACTGGTTACATCCGACCGTGGCACTGACTCTAAAGCAACTTTATGGCGCGACACTGCTGCCCGGAACTTGGCAGTGGCAATGGTGGGCACAAGCATTGCTACTCACGTTAGTCGCCACCCTGTTGGCATGTTGGCAGCACTTTAAACAGCGAGTGCGCCAGCCGCTTTCCTCTCATGGCGGATTTTATCAAGCGCCGGAAGCCTCTAACGAAAACCAATTGTTCGTGATAGGTGCTTCGTTGACGGCTCTCGCACTCGCAGGGTTATGGTTGAGTGAGCATCACCGCTTCACCATGGCGTGGCTCGGCGTGCTTGTGGTGTCGATTCCTTTATATCTAACCAAAACACTCAGCGTCTTAGCCAATTGGTGTGAAAAACGCACCAATTCCGGTTTGATGCAGTATCTTTTTGCTGAGTTGCGCGAGCTGATTTCTCCGCTTTCTCTCGCCATGATGGCACTGCTACTCGCCGTTACAGCCAATATGGGGATGAATACGCTAGTGGGCAGTTTTGAATCCACCTTAAAACAGTGGTTAGAACAAAGGCTACACGCCGATATTTACGTCAGCCCTGCCCAAGGAGAAATCGCTGATGTAGAGCGCGCGTTAGGGCAGTTCAATAATGTTGAGACCGTCTACAAGCAATACTACGTCGACGATAACCTGCAAGGCTTACCGATTTTGCTTGGTACCAAAGACAAAGACACCTTAGAACAAACCATGGTGTTCAAATCGCATTTGGAGAACTTCTGGTCACGCTTTTACCAAGGTGAGTTGGTCGCTATCAGTGAACCAACCGCGGTCAAACTGGGTTTATCACTGGGTAGCGCGCTCACGCTTGATGCCGTTCCAAATAAGAACCTGCTTGTGGGTGCGGTATTCCACGATTACGGCTCACCCAACGGTGAAGTGTTATTGGCACCCAAATTATGGCAAGAGAGTGGCTTTACCGACCTGCCAACAAGCCTTGGCATTAAAGTATCAGGAGACCCACAAATCGTATACGAGCAACTGCGCGAGCAATTGAATCTGCATCCAAGTCAGCTCTACGATCAGGCGCAAATCAAATCCATCGCGTTGGATATTTTCTCGCAGACCTTCGCCATTACACGCGCACTCAACGGCGTGACGTTGATGGTCGCGGTGATTGGTTTGTTCAGTGCTTGTTTTATGTTGCTCGACGCGCGCAAAGCCGCCATTGCAAGGCTGTATGCACTTGGCGTCAGCCGTCGTAAATTAATGACCATGGTGGTCGGGCAGATCGTCGCTTTGGTCAGTTTTACGCTGGTCATTGCCCTGCCCCTCGGTGCGATGGTGGGTTATGTACTGACAGACATCGTCACCTTACGAGCTTTTGGTTGGAGCTTAAATTATCTGTGGAATTGGAGTGATGCGCTGAGCATTGCGGCAATCACCATCTTGGTGGCAGTGATCGCAACCTTGATTCCGCTGTGGCGATTGGTCAGTAAGCCTGTCGTCTCCAGTTTGCAAAGCGAGGTCTTGTGATGGTTCGATTGGCAAGCAAGCTTACTCTACTCATAAGCAGCTTATTCCTATTCGGTTGTGAAGATGCGCAGCAACAAAATATGGGAACTTTTCTGGGCAGTGGAGATATGCAAAGCGAAAGCAACCTATTCACACCCGTAGAAAAAGGGGTTGAACTCACCTTTCCTACCGATCATCAAGCGCACCCAAACTTTCGTCATGAATGGTGGTACTTAACCGCTAACTTAATTGATGAAGAAGGCAACCCACTTGGCGTTCAATGGACACAATTTCGCTTTGCTGCTGCGCCGCCAACGGGCGAAGATGACGTGAAGAAAACCGAGTGGCAAACTCAGCAAATCTACATGACGCACAGCGCAGTCACGACAACCGACAAACACTATGCAGATGAAAAATGGTCACGCGCTCAAGCGTCCTTAGCCGGCGTCGATAGCTCTCCATTTCGTGTTTACCTCGATGATTGGCAGTGGACCTCTTCAACCAACGACCTCTTCCCTGCCACGCTAAATGCCAATTCAGAGCAGTTTGGCTACTCACTAAAACTGACCAGCAGCGCACCTTATCAAAAGCAAGGCGAGCAAGGTTACAGCACCAAAAGTGCCGATGGTCAGGTGGCTTCGTATTACTACAGCCAACCGTTTATTGATGTCTCCGGTGAAGTCACCATCGACGGCGAAACTCATCAAGTGTCGGGTGAAGGCTGGATAGATCGAGAGTGGAGCTCGCAATTCTTACTCGACTCACAACAAGGCTGGGACTGGTTTGCTCTGAGGTTGAGTGACAAAACCAGCTTGGTGGTGTTCCAGTTGCGGGATTCCAAAACCGGACAAGCTAGTTACGCCAGCGCAAAGCTGATGCAGCAAGATGGCTCTGGCATCGCCATTTCTCAAAAAGACATTCGCTTAATAGCAACCAAGCAAACAGAAATCCAAGGGCGAAAGTATCCAACCCAGTGGCAAGTGTCGATTCCAAATCAGCAAATTGAGCTTACCGTTTCTGCTCTCAACCCGAACGCGAAAATGCCGCTTTCGGTACCTTATTGGGAAGGCCCAGTACGTATTGAGGGCTCTCATTCTGGGACTGGTTACATGGAGCTAACGGGGTATTGAAATGTTGAGCGGGAGCCCCAATTATTCTACTAGAACAAATACTGGCAACCAAGTCATACACTGATTGAAAGGAAATATGATGAACCCAATTATCGCCTTGCTGAAAGAGAACAACATCAGCGATGAGCAAATCAACGAGATTTTTCAGACTCTGACGCAAAACCCTCTAGCGGCAATGGCAACAATCAGCCAACTAGGTTTGCCACAAGACAAGCTACAAATGCTGATGGCGCAAGTGATGCAAAACCCTGCGCTAATCAAAGAAGCCGTAGACGAGTTGGGATTGGATTTCTCAAAGGTTGAAGAAGCAAAAGAGAAGCTTCAAAGCCAAAACCAAGGCAACTAAGTGTTAGCCATTTAGCGCTGAATATAGAAAAGGCCGTTAACCCGAGCATGTGGGTTAACGGCCTTTTTTGTTGGCTACTTTGTTGTTAGCTACTTTTTTGTCGGCTAATTATTAGCGATTTAAAGACGCGAATTGCTCTGCTGTCATGCCGTAGTAGAGCTTGTCGTCAAAGCCTTGCGTTAGTTTGTAGTAGTCTTTCTGACGGCCTTCTTGAGTAAAACCATTTTTCTCTAACGTCTTGTAAGAGCCAGCATTAGAAGCGTAGCAATTGGCACTGACTTTATGGGCATTTAGCTCAGTAAAGCCAATCTCGGTCATCATTTGGCAAGCGCGAGTCGCAACGCCTTTACCCCATGCGCAAGTAGGTAACTGATAACCCACTTCGTAGTTGCCAGTTAAGAACATCACCGCGGTCACTGCACACATTCCCATGTACTGACCTTGTTGGTCACGAATCACGAACGTTGGGCTATCTGGCCAAACATCGTCTTTAATCGCTTGTGCCGTATTTTCAATAATAGGGCCAAAGAAGCCTTCATATAAGCTGTTGTCAGCAGGTGCGAAGAACAGATATTGATTGACCTTATCGTCGTTCAACATCTCGATAATATCTTGTAGATCAGAGCCTTGAATCAGTTGGATAGTCAACGATTCATTAAATGGAATGGCTTCGCCTTGTTTTAGTTTTTGATATGACATGTGTTACCTCGTTATCTGCTGAAAATAGTAGCCCAGCGGATAAGAGAAGAATTGGATTTTTGCGACAACTTTCGGGCTGATTAGCAATGTATTACGACTCAAAATCGCCATAGATATCGATGGTTAAGTCACGCTTTTTCAAGTATTTGCTCGGCGTTTTTCGTAGCTGCTGTTTGAGGGTGCGAATCAAATGCGATTGGTCACTGAAACCAAATTGTTGTGAGAAACTCGCCCAATCAATCGCCTCTTGTTGCTTGTAGAGGGTCAAAATCATCTGCTCCAGACGCGCCATTTGTTGATACTGCTTAACGCTCAACCCCACCACTTGTTTGAAACTGCGCTCAAGCGTTCTGCGAGAACAGGCGCACTGTTTGGCTATCTCATCAATATCCATCGCTAACTCAGGTGAGCGTAGCGCTTGAGCATCCATCACGGACACTGCTTTTTGCGATGCCAAAAACGGTTTGGTGCGGTAAGGTTCGATATCTAACGCATCTAAATGTTGTTTGATGTAGTTCAGCAAACATTGCGGTGAATCTTGCAACTCTAGCTGCCATAACCCTTGTTGAAAGCGCACATCAAACGCCGTGTTGAGCCAATCAAACCATTCGCATTGGTTAATTGCAGCTACTTGGGGTGCATCACTAAACCGTGATTCAATGGCATACAAACCCTCTGGGCGAAAGGTGATACCAATACGCTTGATGGGAGCCGTATCTTCCAACAACAGTAAATGTTCGTTAGCCATTAACAAGTGGCAGCCTTTGCCAGCAAGCTTTGTGTGTCCCGTGTCGTAGCTGTAGCCTTGCTCTGGTGGCGTAAAGAGTAAATGAGCACGCGGGTTTGGGATAAGGTGCGGCTTGGGGTCAATGACTTCACCCTCTGGCACTTCCAAGTACCAAACTTGATGAATGAGCCATTCGTACTCTGGCAGAGACTGTTTCCAAGCTATCATGATTGTCCTAGCGGTTAGTAAAGATAATGGGCGCAACGTTTTTGCTTAAACATCTGCTCGTTGAGTGTGACTGATTGACGCTCATCTCGCCACGCATTTCTCACGCTGCTCCCTTGCAAGCTTGTTGGATTGCGGTAGGCTTTGAGCAGAGAAAACAAGCTGAACAGAACAAGGAAATCCCCCGATGCGCGTCGACTACCACCAACGACTGGTTCCTGTGATTCGTTATTTAGAACAACACTTTAATGAACCACTCAATCTGCCAGAAGTGGCCGCGCTGGCGAACCTTTCTCCTTATCACTTTCATCGCACCTTCAAAGCCGTGCAAGGCGAGACATTGGCTGATTTCATTCGACGTTTGCGTCTAGAAGCCGCCGCCGATGACTTATTCAAATCCAAGCAACCGGTATTAAACATTGCCTTAGAGTACGGATTTTCTAGCTCACAGAGCTTAGCCAAAGCCTTCAAACAACATTATGGCGTTACACCTACGGCCTTTCGCGACTGCGAAAACTACCAGCAGTTTTCTGAATTAGCACGAAACAGCAAGATTGGACACACGTTGCGCAAGAATGGAAACGAAGTAACACCAAGCGATTCATATACTGGCTCTGAACTCACCAAATGGAGCATGACAATGGAAACGCAAAACTTTGAAAAAGCAAAACTGGCTTACATTCGCGTAAACGGCCCTTACGGCCAAGGCTATGAGGAGCCATCAGGTCGCTTGTATCAATGGGCAGGAATGAAAGGTTTGGCAGGCAATACCTGCATCTTCATCTACCATGATAATCCTGAAATCACGCCAGACGAGAAGTGTCGCACTGATATCTGCTTGATGGTGCCAGAAGATACCGAAGTTCCGAAAGGCATTGAGCTGCAAGACTTCCCCGGCGGTCAATACGCGGTGATGCGCCAGCACATTACTGACCCGAGCCAATACTCAAAAGCGTGGGATGATGTCATGAGCAAAGTGATTGAATCCGGTATTGAGAACGACGACCGTCCTTGCTTTGAGCTTTACCACAGCTTCGACCCACAAACGCACCATGCAGACGTTAGCTTCTGCACTGCTATCAAATAAACCAAAAGCCTGCGTACTTGCAGGCTTTCTTGTCTTTGTGCAGTGGTTGAAACCGCTTAAATTGCTTCGCCGTTTACCGTTACTGCCACATCAATGTTGCCACGAACTGCGTTTGAATATGGGCAAACTTGGTGTGCAATGCGCGTTAGCTCTAGCGCTTGTTCTTGTGGCATGTCTAGCTCTACCGCTAGGCTCACTGTCAGTGCAAAGCCACCGTTATCATTTGGACCAATGCCCACTTCTGCCGTTACAGGAGCGCTTTTCAGGTTTACTTTACCTTCACGTGCTACGTGCAAAATCGCGTTAGAAAAACACGCTGAATAGCCCGCTGCGAACAGCTGTTCTGGGTTAGTTGCTGCGCCTGTGCCGCCCATTTCCTTCGGGTATGACAGCTCTAGATCGAGAAGACCGTCATCAGTTTTTACTTGACCATTACGACCAGCCAAAGCGGTAGCTTGAGTTTTGTATAGAGTAGTCATGCGAGTGTCCTTCTTAATTTAAGTTGCGCACAATTTAATTGCTTGCAATCTTACATCGAAGTGAAGATAGTTTGCAACTATATTGTGCACAATTTATTTTATAACTCTCTTTCTCTGTAAGCAGGTAGGCAACACCAATGAGCCAGTGTTACACCGACAATACCATGACCGACAACGATAAACTCTTACTCGAAAACCAAGTTTGCTTCCCGCTCTACAGCGCAGCAAATGCAGTGATCCGAGCTTACCGCCCGTTGCTGGACGAGCTTGATCTGACTTACTCGCAGTACTTAGTGATGATGGTGCTGTGGGAGAAAGACGGTGCCAGCGTGAAAGAGCTGGGATCACAACTGCATTTGGACTCTGGCACACTCACACCGCTGCTCAAACGCTTAGAAGCAAAAGGTTATGTAGAACGCGGCCGAAGTGAAACCGATGAACGCGTTCGCGTACTCAACCTAACAGAACAAGGTCGTGACCTTAAAGAACAAGCCAAGTCAGTGCCAAACGCCATGATGTGTAAAATCACCTTAGAGTTGGATGAAATGATCATGCTGAAGAAGTTGTGTGGCAAAGTGCTCGACAATCTGAGCTAAAAAAATAGAAGCATTCGCTTCCCAACTTCCTATTAGAAAGAGCCTGCCGAGATGCAGGCTCTTTCGATCTTATTCAGACGATCCACTTAAGGTCATCACCGCTATTCTCTATTGCTACTCTGCCTTCATCTTCAATAAAACCTATCAAAGGAACCCCTCTTACATCGGATTTCCCTATCAAGTGAAATAGGAAATGGCTATCAATAGGATAGTTACAAGCGATTTTCCTTAAACACACTCCGATGAGAATATACTTTCCGAAAGCAACAACAGCTCAGCTTAAAACATTCAAAGGAAAGTAAATTATGATTAATACTCAAATCAAACCATTTGCAGCTACAGCGTACAAAAACGGCGAATTCGTTGAAGTAACAGAACAAGACGTTCTAGGTAAATGGGCAGTATTCTTCTTCTACCCAGCAGACTTTACGTTTGTATGTCCAACAGAACTGGGCGACCTAGCAGACCACTACGAAGAGCTACAAAAACGTGGCGTAGAAGTTTACTCAGTATCAACTGACACACACTTCACTCACAAAGCATGGCACGACAGCTCAGACACAATCGGTAAGATTCAGTACTACATGCTTGGCGACCAAACAGGCAACATCACAAACAACTTCGGTGTGATGCGTGAAGGTCAAGGTCTTGCAGACCGTGCAACGTTCCTAATCGACCCAGAAGGTACTATCCAAGCAATGGAAATCACTGCTGAAGGTATCGGTCGTGACGCAGAAGACCTACTACGCAAAGTGAAAGCAGCTCAATACGTAGCAGCACATCCAGGCGAAGTTTGCCCAGCTAAATGGAAAGAAGGTGAAGAGACACTAGCTCCATCACTAGACCTAGTTGGCAAAATCTAAGCCACTGAAATTTAAGTTCTAATCAGTTCCGATTTCCTTTTTCTGATTAGAACTGAATTAGAGAGCACTTCAGGTTAGATACCTTGACGACCTTCTGCCTGATTTGCTCTCTCCCCCTCAGGTTTTATCTACAGTAACCACTTTTAATATTTTTAGGGTAGTAACAACTATGTTAGACCAAGCGATCCAACAACAACTCAAACAATATCTGGCTAATGTAAAAGAAGAAGTTCGTTTAGTGGTTAGTCTAGATGAAAGCAAAGCATCGAATGACATTTTGTCTCTAGCGAACCAAATCGCAGAGATGAGCGACCTAATCACCGTTGAACGTGACGACAACGCAAGCGCACGTAAACCAGTGATGGCGGTAACTAACCCAGCAAAAGGCACAGCACTACGCTTTGCAGGCTTGCCAATGGGTCACGAATTTACCTCTCTAGTATTGGCACTGCTTCATTCTGGCGGTCACCCAATCAAACTAGAACCAGAAGTGATTGAGCAAATCGCAGCACTAGACAAAGATCTAGACGTAGAAATCTTCATTTCACTTTCGTGTCAAAACTGTCCGGACGTGGTTCAAGCGTTCAACATGATGGCGGCGATCAACCCGAAAGTAAAAGCAACCATGATCGACGGTGGTTTGTTTCAAGATGAAGTGAAACAACGCGACATCATGGCCGTACCAAGCGTATTCGTGAACGGTGAGCTATTCGGTCAAGGCCGTATGTCTCTGACTGAAATCCTAAACAAAGTGGATGACGGCGCGAGCGAGAAAGCCGCGAAAGCACTGAGCGAAAAAGACCCATACGATGTACTTGTTGTCGGCGGTGGTCCTGGTGGTAGCGCAGCTGCACTATACGCTGCTCGTAAAGGTATTCGTACTGGCGTTGTTGCTAAGCGTTTTGGTGGTCAGGTTATGGACACCATGGCAATCGAGAACTTCATTTCGGTAAAACGCACTGAAGGTCCAAAACTGGCAACAGACCTAGCAGAACACCTAAAAGAATACGACGTAGACGTCGTGACTGAGCAACAAGCTGAGAAGCTAATGGGCGCAGCACACACTGAAGATGGCTTGATTCACATCCAACTTGAAAGCGGTGCAACGCTGAAGAGTAAGAGTGTCATCCTAAGCCCTGGTGCACGCTGGCGTGAAATGAACGTTCCGGGTGAGCAAGAGTACCGTAACAAAGGTGTCGCGTACTGCCCACACTGTGACGGTCCACTGTTCAAAGGCAAGAAAACTGCAGTTATCGGTGGTGGTAACTCAGGCATCGAAGCAGCTATCGACCTTGCTGGTATCGTAGAACACGTAACGGTTCTTGAATTCGCAGACGTACTTCGTGCAGACCAAGTGCTTATCGACAAAGCGAACTCACTACCAAACGTAGACATCATCACGATGGCGCAAACAACAGAAGTAGTGGGCGACGGTACTCGCGTAACAAGCTTGAAGTACAAAGACCGCAACACAGACGAAATCAAAGAGATTGAATTGTCAGGTATCTTTGTTCAAATCGGTCTAGTACCGAACACAGAATGGCTAAAAGATTCAGAAGTAGCGCTATCTGAGCGCGGCGAAATCGAAGTCGGCAGCCGTGGCGATACTAGCCTAGAAGGTGTGTTCGCAGCAGGTGACGCAACAACCGTTCCTTACAAACAGATCATCATTGCGATGGGTGAAGGTGCAAAAGCAAGCTTAGGCGCATTTGACTACCTAATCCGTAAGCAAGGTTAATCTCCAATTTCTTGAGCACAAAGCGCACGGTGCTGTGTTTTCTTCCCCGGAAAACCAATCGGGGCACCGTGACAGCGATGAGTAACAAGAAATAAAATCAAAAAACCTAGAAGCCCAAAGACTTTGCCAGCAGGTATTAACTGCTGGCTTTTTTGTTTTTTTTTTGGGGGGGGAAACAAATTATTACTAGAAATAACAGCGTAAAATAAAGCTGCCGAAATACACTTAGGGTGAAACATTGCGGGCTTTAACTCGTTTCTACTGCTTCAAATATCAGGCCTTTTAGCTGACAACGATGGTAAATTTCATACAAACCACCTAATTCATCATTGCAGTAAACACCGCTTCCGTTATTTTCAATCCTGAACAAGCCTCCGGATTTGATTGATTTACTACTCAACACTAATTTTTTAAACCGCTTTACACGACTTGGCTTACCATTAGCTCTTACATTTAACACAGTGCGATCCTTATCAATGGCATCGCAAGTTTTGAGTATGTTTATAGCATACCAACGCTCGCCAGCGACGCGTAATGGCAAAAACTCACAACTGGAATCAAGAGCTTCGTTTATTTGATTATATGCGGACTCAGAACAAGCAAACTCGCCTGCACGCCAGATTGCAAAATCAGGTTTTGTTGTAAGCATGTGGTTATCACTCACCCACTCCAAATCAATAATCATCCAAGTATCAGCGACACGCTCACCACATAACTCCCGCAAATCGCCATCCGAGTATTGTATAGAAATCTCTAGTTGAGCTTCTTGTAAAAAAGGGAAATTCTCAACATCATGATTAAGTGTAAAAACTTTCATCTTTTGCTTACTTAAATCAAACGGTTAACTGGAAGTCCCCATCATGTAACATCTTTCCAATCTTGCACAAGGTTTCAATGATTTCTGTGTGAGCCAACTCTTCAGTGTCAGCTGCCTGACCTTTATAAATGGCGTCTACAAATAAAATCAAAAAAGCCCTTTACCTCAACTTTACTTGAGGTTTTAGCATATTCATCGTTGGCTAGAAAATGACAAAAAGGAGCACATCATGATCCAACTAGAACATATTAACTTAGTCGTGAAAGATATCCCTGAAATGCTGAAGTTTTACCAAACTGCATTTCCACATTGGTACGTGCGTGATGAAGGTAAAGGCGAATGGAGTGGCAAGCCAAGAAACTGGCTACATTTTGGCGACGAGTATCAATACATAGCCATGAGTGACCATGGCGAAGGAGAAAACCGCGAGTTGAGCGGGCACCAAGTTGGGCTAGCGCATTTTGCTTATGTGACCAACAACGTCGATGCAATCATCAAAAGACTAACCGATGCAGGTTATCCGATTGCCCAACCTGGTGCTGATGAACCTTACCGCAAAAATGTGTATTTTGTTGACCCTGCCGGTTTTGAGATTGAATTTGTTGAATACCTGGCGGATGACCCAAAACTTCGTAACCTGACAAGCTAAAAGAGATGTAAATAATAAAACGCCAGCAGATAGTGACTGCTGGCGTTTTATTTTATCTATCAGGCTTCTTTATCGCATTAGCGCTGTTTGGCGAAAACCTGAGTCCAGTAATACCCGTAACGTGCAGAGTGATTTTCGACAAGCGACGCGCCCATCTGATCAAAATCCGCACTCATGATATTAAGGCAGTGACCTTCACTCGATAACCACGCGTTAACGACGGCGTTAATGGTACTTTGCCCTACGGCGACATTCTCACCAATGGCGCTCCAAGCATAACCCGTTGCGTTAACTCGATCTGACATTTTGCTGCCATCAGAGCCTGTGTGGCTCATGAAATCGCTGTTCGCCATATCGCTTGAATGTCGATAAGCGGCGCTTTCCAAATCGTAGCTCCAAGTCAGGGCCCCAACAGGTGGCATGGTGGTTGCGCCACACTGTTGTGTAGTAGAGCGGGCGCTGTTGACCGCTGCAAGCATCTGCTTGGCAAATGTGCCTTGTGACGATGTGGAACCTGTGTTTTGTGAGCCGCTTTCTGTTGGGGCTGACGACTCCCCATCGCCGCCACATGCGCTGAGAAGTAGGGCCAAAGCAGGCACTAAGATCTTAGTTGGCATTGTCTTTCCTTTATGAGTGACGAAGAGCAAACTGCGCTTTTCGATAATAACGCCCAATAAACTAACAAAAACCAATAAAAGCGCCATATAGCTTAGGGGGTTTTAACCAAAGACTCACATGAAGTTTTCAATCGCCTTGGTTCGGTCGATAAATCGGCAACGTTTCAGCCCAAGTATGGAATGGCGTTTCATCCATATCCTGTATTGCTTGAGTGATAAAATCGATGAACACCCTCACTCGGGCAGGCACATATTCCCGGTTGGCATAGAGAAGATACACGCCATTTCCTGCTTGGCGCATGCTCGGAAATATCGGCACTAAACGCCCCGCTTTAAGCCAGTCTCTCGCGATAAAATGAGGGATCTGAGTCAATCCTAAGCCTTCTGCGCAAAGCTCTGCCATAGATTCACCGTCATTTACAATGTAGTTTCTTTCGGGGTCATATTCACTCGCACCGTCTGGTTCTGGCATCCGAATCGGCAACAGTTTCCCCGTTTGTTTAAAACGAAAACGAACCCAAGAATGGTCATTGAATACATCCGAGCCACTCGGAACACCATGGCGCGCTAAGTAATCCTGACTGGCACAAATGATAAAATCGATAGGGCTGAGCTGACGCACAATCAATTGACTATCGTGAACGACACCAGAGCGAATCGACACATCAATACCTTGCTCAATAATATCAGCGTAGGCGTCATCGTAATGAATATCGATAGTGATGTTAGGGTAGCGGCGACAAAACTCTTTTAATAAAGGACGAATATAGAGGCGACCGTACGAGACTGGCACATTAATCTTAAGCTGCCCTGAAAGCGCATCATTGTGACTTTTTAATGAATCCTCACATGCCGCCAGCTCCTCCAGTACAAACCTAGCAGTATTTGCGTACCTACGACCAGCTTCTGTCAGGCGGCTCTGTCGCGTAGAACGTTGAAAAAGCTGTATACCCAAATCGCTTTCAAGACGATGTATGGCTTTACTCACGGTCGAAGGGTCAGTGCCATACACTTTGGCAGCCGCAGCAAAACTACCGCCATCTAAAGTGGCAATAAAAAATCGTAGGGACCGTATCTTATCCATATAACCAATGAACTCTATTCATGAATTTTATTCACTTTAGTAAAGACCAAGTGGCTCTTCAATCACTAATTAGCCTAAATATAATGAACCTCAATAACTTGATGCTCTGTTAGCGAGGAAAAAACCATGGGTAAAAACGGATTGAAGAATGCACTACAACTATTGATAGCGACACTAGTCCTATTCTTTGGGGTGCTTCAAACAGCACATGCCGCAGATAAACGAATTGGTATTCTGGTTTACGATGGCGTACTGACCTCTGATGTTACTGCGCCTTTAGAGGTTTTTGGCGTCGCAAGTCGTCTCACTTGGTTTAGTGATTATGACGTGCTCACCATTTCCGTCTCAGATCAGAAAACCATCACCACTGAAGAAGGATTAAAAATTGGTGTGGATGCTTGGATTGGTGATCTGCCGGAACTCGACGTATTGGTTTTAACATCCAGCTATGACATGGATGCACTAATCGAAAATAAAGATCTCATTCACTTTATTAAAACTACCTCAAAGGCGGCAGATTGGATGGCAAGTAATTGCTCTGGCGCGTATTTGTTAGCCGAAGCTGGCCTTTTAAACGGCAAAGAAGCAACAACTTGGGCCGGAGGTGAAAACGGCTTTCAAAGAGATTACCCAGCAGTCAAAGTACAAGTCGACCAGAATTTTGTCATTGATGATGGCGTTATCACTTCGAACGGTAGCCTAGTTAGCTATCAAGCTGCTCTTAAGCTACTTCACCTTATGACTTCAGAGTCTAAAGCTCAGGAAGTCGCAGATGCCATCCAGTACTCACGCTTTTCCAACCAACCATTTTAAGCGTGTAAGAAAGAAATCAGAGTCACCCTTCGATATTTGGAAGGTTAACTCTTCGAATTTGTCTTCCTAATCGAACAACCCTTTTTATCACTGTAAAAGCGATAAAAAGGGTTGTCGTTCATCTGGCAGACACAACGTGCTCTCCAAACTTTTTATCTTAATGCTATGGAAAAACATAAACGTTACGAAGCACTGACGAGAGATCGATACCAAGAGATTTACCGTCTCGCGTATTGGTTATGCAAAGATCACCACCTTGCTCAAGATTTAGCGCAAGAAACCTTTCTGAAAGCGTGGCGATTCTTTGATAAATTAAATGACCCCAACGCCGCGAAGTCTTGGCTCATTACTATTTTGCGTCGTGAGAATGCTCGGCGCTTTGATAGAAAACAGTACGATTTTGTCGACATTGATGAGTGTGCAATACAGACAAAAACCTACCCTGGCAGTGACTACGACATGGCCCAAGATTGGCTTCAAAAACAAATGATGATTCTCGAACCCAAATACCGAGAGCCGTTGCTCTTGAGCTTAGTGGCTGGGTTGAATCATGATGAAATTGCCCAAGCCTTGAGGCTCAACCACAACACAGTGGCGACTCGATTATTCAGAGCGCGTAATCAGATCATCGCACAGAAGGAGAGTCATTAAGACACAAAAAGTAGTCAATCATGTAAACTAACTGGCTATGCTCCGGTCTATTTCATAAGTCGTTACACAACTCGACGCTTTAACGCTTTACATCAAGCGCGACTAGATGAACACTTCTTGTCAAAGTACAATAACAGCCGACATAGAGTAGAGTCAGTAAAACATTATGAGTAACACGACGGCGAAAAAGCCGAATCCCTTATTTGAAATCCTTTTCAACGTATTTATCCCTTCCTTCATTTTGATGAAGTTTAGTGGCGATGAGCATCTAGGGACAGCAATGGCGCTGGTTGTCGCTTTGCTATTTCCTATCATTTATGGCGGTATGGACCTTGTCCGTAACAAGAAATTTAACTTTATTTCTGCTCTGGGCTTTATCAGTGTTCTACTAACTGGTGGCATCGGCTTGTTAGAGCTTGATACACGCTGGTTAGCACTAAAAGAAGCCCTGATTCCTGGCCTGATCGGTTTAGCGGTTTTGGGTTCAACGTTTACCCGCTACCCGCTGATGCAGAAGTTAGTACTGAATGACACTGTGTTGAACCTCGCGTTGATTAACCAACGTTTAAAAGAAAATGGTAAAACCGATGCGTTCGAACGTTGCCTTATGTCTTCTAACTACCTGTTTGCAAGTACTTTTGCGTTTTCATCTGCAATGAACTACTTCCTTGCGACTTGGATTGTGACTAGCCCTTCTGGTACTGCTGCCTTTAACGAAGAGTTAGGAAAAATGACGCTGTACAGTTACCCAATGATTGCCATCCCAAGTATGTTGATGATGTTCGGTATTTTTTATTACATTTGGCGTCAAGTACGTGCGATGACATCGCTCGAAACAGAGCAAATCTTCCATCTAAAATAGCCCAATCATTACAAGTAAACCCATAAAAAAGGGAGGATTTTATCCTCCCTTTTCTCAACAGGCTCACTGTAATTCACAGCGTCAAAATGATTTTTCCTGACACTGCTGACGAGCGTCGCTCAACCATTTCAATCGCTGTTTGAAAGTCCTCTAACGGCAGATCATATGCAACGTTTAACTTTATGTCGCTGCTAATAAAGTGTTCTAACATTTCAGCAAACACCGTCTTTCTCCCGCCTTTGCCTACCGATTCTTCCCAATACCGCAAAAAGAATGTACTAAAGTCGATGTTGTTGGCCTTCATCGATTCAAAAAACTCAGGCGTATAAGGCGTTAACGACAATGTTCCGTAGTTGATGTATTGGCCGTTTTCTTTCAAGGTACGAATGAGATCCGTGCCAGCCTCACCACCTATCGCGTCCAGAGCGACCGTTGGTTGTGGCAGTTGGCGCGTTTGCAGCTGAACTTGTAAGTTTTTCTTCGCGTCCAACACTGGAATGGTACCGTACGGATACTCGTCTCGCTTTGAGGTCACAGCAATCAGTGCAAAACCCAGTGAATGGGCGAGCTGGGCAAATATCTTACCGATCGCTGACCCTGCTGCATTGATGATCACCACATCGCCTTTGTTCAACTTCGCCACTTTAGTGGTGATCACCCACGCGGTTAGCGCGTTGATGTACAACTGGCAGGCATAGCCGTTCTCCAAACTCTCAGGTAGCGGAAAAAGATTCTCAGGCGAAGCATCTATGTAGTATTGCCAAGTACCACTCATCGCCACCAACACTTTTTGCCCAACTTGAAGGTCAGTTTGACCGACTGCACTGACTTCCACCACACGCCCAACCGCTTCAAATCCCGGCACGCGAGGTGGTACGTGAACGCGGCGGTATTGCCCAACACCATGAATGGAAAGCAAGTCACTTGGGTTAATGTTTGTAGCTTCGAGTCTCACCCGAACCTTGCCCTGAGCAAGCGGTTTGAGGGGCTCTTTTTCCAACGACAGCGACGTTTTGGGTTGACCAAAACAGAATTGATTCACTCGAGTATTTATCGTTGGTGCCATTGTTATTCATACCATGTAATTGAAATTCAAAAAGGAAGTTTCGTAACTTCTACTCAAAAGCATTAAGTGAAGTCGAAACTCTGTATTTCTACCTGCGCGATGCGCCGTTCACTCTAAACTGTTGTGGCGTCATATCAAAATAGGCTTTAAATGCTTTGATGTAGGATGAGTCGTTTTGATAACCCACTAGGTCTGCAATGGCTTGGATTGGCAACGATTCATCTAACAAAGAAAGCGAGTAAATTAGCCGAATTTGTTGCCGCCAAAGCAGAAATGAAGTATTGAATTCCTTGGCGAACAACCGTGATAAAGTGCGCTCAGACGCCCCAATTTTCTCTCCCCAGTCTTTTAGCGAACAGCTCAACGCGGGCTCGTCGGTCAACTGCTCGAAAATCAGTTTTAGTCGTCTGTCTTGTGGTAGCAATAACTGAAATGTCTGCACGTTGCTTTTCAAAATTTGATCATGCAACACCGCCAGCAAATGCAGCACTTCTTCGTGGCTTGTCTCACCTTCACACTGTCTGCGGATCTCTTGTAAAAGCTCATTTAAAAACGGCGTTAAAGCAATGGTTCTCACTTGTGGCTCGTACGTTGCGCCAAACTCAGGGTTGAGGTAAATGCCAACAAATATCGTATTGCTTAGAGCAATCGACTCGTGTTGAACACCCGCAGGAACAAATAACGCAGAGGTGTGCGGAACCAAATGCTGATAATGCTCAGTTTGTGTTTGCAATAACCCTTTGATAGGAAAGATGATTTGATGCCAAGTGTGTTGATGCAGCGCATCAATGTAACCTTTTGGCATGTCGATGGTTTTCACTAAAACAGGAGAATGGGGATTCGCGGCCATCATCTCATTGGAGGTGACGACGCCTGACTTCGAATCAATTTGGCGAGTTAGCATTGTTAGTTGTCTTTTCATCCCTACACCGACACAAGTTTACTAGGCTATCATGCTCCGCATCGCGAATGAAGGTAAACACTTTATCTCTCATTCAAATAATAAGGAGGTTACATGAAGAAAATCGGCGTCGTAAAAGCTGTGCTAGCAGGGAAAACCGTCCCTTATGCTCATGGTGCGCAAAGCGCAATCAACAAACAAGTGCTGCCTGAGCGCCAGCATGCAACAGAGCTCGGTTTTATCAGTGATGAGCAAGGTGATCCGCGCTTTCATGGTGGCATTCAAAAAGCGCTTCATATTTACCCAAGCGAACACTACCCAATCTGGCAACAAGAATTAGGCGAAAGACCAATTTTCCAATCCGCCGGCGGCTTTGGCGAAAACATCAGCTCCGAAGGCGTCACCGAATCCACGATTTGCTTGAAAGATAAAATTCGCATCGGCTCAACACTACTGGAAGTGTCGCAAGGTCGTATGCCTTGTTGGAAACTTAACGTACGCTTTGACCAACACGACATGGCGAGAAGACTGCAAGATACGCTTCGAACAGGCTGGTATTTCCGAGTGCTGGAAGAAGGCGATATCGGTGCAGGTGACGAGATTATTCTGTGCGAAAGACCTTATCCAGAATGGCCACTGGCTCGCATCATGGGCGCGGTTTTCACTGGCTGTTTAGATAGAAAAGAACTCACTCAGCTGTCTGAGCTGCCGTTAGTCGAGTCTTGGGGCAAGTTGGTCGAGCGCCGCCTAGAAACTGGCGAAGTTGAAGATTGGGAAATGCGCTTGGTTGGCCCAACTGTGGGTTAACACCCCAAAGTAAAATTTAAGCCACGCTCTGAACCGACTATGCCGTCAGAGCGTGTTTTTTTGGTTTACTTCGCACTCGGGGCTGGGCGTTTCGACTTACCTTGGAACTGCTTAATGCTCTTCTTAGCATTAGTTCGGCGGTTGGCTTTTTTATCGCGTGGCGCGCGTTTGCTCTCGCCAGTTGATGGCTTATCCGTTACTGGAAAACCAACCAGATCTTGCACTGGCAATGCACGTTGAGTCAGGTGACGAATCGCGTTTAGTGCGTCCATTTCACCATGACATACCAATGACATCGCCACACCTTGTTCGCCTGCGCGAGCAGTACGCCCAACTCGGTGAACATAAGTTTCTGCATGCATTGGCAGTTCAAAGTTGATCACTACAGGCAATTGCTCAATGTGAATGCCGCGCGCTAGTAGATCGGTGGCAATCAACACCTGAATTTGCCCAGATTTAAACTGCGCCAGAGCTTCTTCTCGCTCATCTTGACTCTTATTGCCATGCAGCGCATTGGTTGAGATGCCCGCTTTGTTTAGCTTCTTCGCTAAGCCATCGGCGTTCTCTTTCGCACCGATAAAGACCAACACCTGTGCCAAAGCATTCTGTTTTATAAGTTCAATCAACGCCTTGGTTTTGCTGCCTTTGTTGACGAGGTACAGCGTTTCAGCAATATCTTGGTTGGTGCTGTTTTCTTGATGCGCTGCAACTTGCTTTGGTGCCTGCATAAGCAGCTTCGCTTTACCCTTCAAATCATCTGAAAACGTTGCGGAGAACATTGCGGTTTGGCGCTGGTTTGAAATCAGCCCCGCAATATTTTGCACGTCAGGCCAAAAGCCCATATCCAACAGACGATCGGCCTCATCCAACACTAGGTAATGGATATTGCTTAAGTCTAAACCGTTGTTTGCCAGATCAACCAAACGACCTGTCGTCGCGACAAGGATATGAGGATTTGTCGCTAGCGCCTGCTGTTGTTGCTCTTTATCAACGCCGCCACACAAACACACTGCGTTGAGTTCAAGAACTTGACCAACTTGGTTAATTGCTTCACTCACTTGCATTGCCAGCTCACGAGTTGGCACAAGAATCAGCGCTTTTTGCTCTGGATTGACACCCAGCTTTTCCAACAAAGGCAAACCATAAGCAAGGGTTTTGCCGCTGCCTGTATTTGCCAAAGCCAATAGATCTTGACCAGCCAACAGCTCAGGAATGGCCAACGCTTGAATATCGGTCGGTTTCTTGAAGTCTTTTGGCAGTGCGTGAATCAGCTCAGAACTCAATGAGAGAGTAGAAAATGGCATTAGCGAAACCTTGTACTTTGGGTTGAAGAAGCAATAAAAATAATGAAGATGCGGTAAAACGCAGGCGCGGACTTTACCACAATCTGCTAGGTGAACCATCCTATTTTAGGCGCTTAAACCAAGCGTCGCCTACGCAAATCGTCAGAAAACTAAAAAGCGCAAAAAAGCCGTTAGTCTGTACTGCCACAGAGCTAACGGCTAAAAACCCTTGAAGAGAACGCTTCATCAGCCTTTCACTGCGGCTGAAAAGAAATGTGCAGTTTATTAAAGCACAGCTTTACGATTCGGTAAGAACACTTCACCCAACATGCAACGAACCGAACCACCACCAATAGATTCTATGGTAGAAACGTCGAATGGCAGCAATTTACCGTGCGTTGCCAATTGGTTTCTTTGTGCTGGTGAAAATGCATCGTACGCCGATTGCGACATCGCAATCACCTTGTCGCCGTTGATCGTTTCTAGTTGCAGAATGTTACCGCAGAACTGGTTCATCTGATCAAGCGAAATTGAGATGACTTGCTTGTCTTTGGCGAGTGACTTCATTACAAAACGACGCTCAAATTCTGGGATCACTTCGTCACAAATCACGCAAAACTGTTCGCCAACCGCCATCATCACATTGGTGTGATAAATCGGCGCACCAGACGGCAAACGAGTTTGGAAAGAAATCACTCGTTCATAGCCAATACGATCGGCGTAATCTTCTAAAACCAGACGATCACAACGTTGTGAGAGTGCGGCGTAGACCGTTTTATTTAGGTGGTCAAACACCATCACACCCGTGCTTTCTAAATACGCTTGCTCGTCAAGATATTCAGTTAGACTGCTGCGTCGATGAACTTCTCGCCCTGCTTGCGCTAGTGCTGCCACAAGTGCATCGGGACGTACTTCTTTTTGACGGTTTTCACAGGCCATTGGAAAGGTGTACAACGTGCCATCTGGCGTAGTGCTAAACCAATTGTTTGGAAATACCGCGTCTGGCGTTGCAACATCTGAAGTTGGATAATCAAATTCAACAACTTGAACGCCCTCTTGACGCAGCGTTGCAACCATACTCGCGAACTCGGCCATTACTCGACGTGAGACTTCTTCTTGGCTGAGTGACACTTTATGTTGGAACTCATTATCTTGTGCGGTTTCTTCATTAAAACGAAACTCTTTCGGTGGCACCATCACTACGCAGTTCGCGGTTTGGCGCTGAGCACTTTGCGTGCTTTCTTCTTTCCCATTAGCAAATTGGGTCACTGATTCGTGTAATAGCATCCAATACATTCCTTATCACTAGAATGAGGAGATTGTAAATTTATTGTTAACTTCAGTTTTGCTGTTTTGACAATTAATTTAATTGCCCAAAAGTAATTTTTGCTGCATTAAGTTCATTTTTCCCTAAATTTTATTGTCACTTTGCAGGTTTAAGCTTTTATTGCACCGTGATGAACATGATAAGAATTCATCATAAGAATCAGAACCATAGACAATCACACTCATAACCAACTAGTTACATTTAAGACACAATCGGTTAGACTATTTTTTCGCCCCTCTCGTCAATCGGTCTGCTTTATCGAGGAGCAGGCAAGAAACTCTCATACACGCGGTTTCGCCCAAAGCAGCGTGAATCGATGGATTTAGCCACCCCAAATGGCACTGTTTTAACTTTAGGATGAGTTATGTTTAAACGATTTGAAGGCTTTACAGAGCCATTCCCCAAATCTACACCGGATCAGCCTCCTTCAGGGATGTTCGCTTTTCTGCGTTATTACACTCGTGGTTATGAAAAGCCTTTGATCATCATGTCTTTGATGGCCACAATTGTGGCTGTTGTTGAGGTAATGTTGTTTGGCGCCATGGGACAATTGGTTGATTGGTTGTCTACCAGCAATCCAGAAACGTTCTTACAAGACAATAAATCGGATTTGATTTTCTACGGAGCCTTATTGCTGGTTGTCATGCCTATATTGGTGATCTTGTACTCGTTGCTCGTTCATCAAACGTTATTGGGCAACTACCCAATGTCTATCCGCTGGCTTGCACACCGGTATTTGCTCAATCAAAGCTTGAACTTCTATCAAGATGATTTTGCAGGCCGAGTCGCAACGAAAGTCATGCAAACCTCATTAGCTGTGCGCGAAACCGTAATGAAAGCTATGGATGTGTTTGTTTACGTTACGGTTTACTTCACCAGCATGATCATTATGTTAGCGACGGCAGACTGGCGTTTGATGATCCCAATGATCGTCTGGCTACTCGCTTACATCGCTATCCAAATCTATTTTGTCCCTAAGCTCAAAGACGTCGCTTCAGCGCAGGCCGATGCACGTTCGACAATGACAGGGCGTATCGTCGACAGTTATACCAATATTCAAACCGTCAAACTGTTTTCTCATAGCCAGCGCGAAACCCAATATGCCGAGCAAGGCATGAAAGGATTTTTGAATACGGTCTATCGTCAAATGCGCCTAGTGACCGGCTTCGACGTCGCTGTAGAGATCTCAAACTATATTTTGGTATTTTCCGTTGCTGCTTTATCGATTTACCTGTGGTTGGATAGTGCCATTAGCGTTGGCGCGATTGCGATTGCTGTTAGTCTTGCATTGCGCGTAAACGGTATGTCGATGTGGATAATGTGGGAAGTTGGCGCCCTCTTTGAAAATATGGGAACCGTTGTCGATGGAATGAAAACGCTCTCTAAGCCTATTGATATTAAAGATAAACCAGGCGCAAAAGACTTGGTTGTCACTGAAGGAGGCATTCACTTTGATAACGTCAGCTTCCATTACGGTGAGAACAAAGGCGTGATTAGCCATCTCGATCTCAACATCAAACCAGGAGAGAAAGTAGGCTTGGTTGGGCGCTCCGGCGCCGGAAAATCGACTTTGGTGAACTTGTTACTTCGTTTCCACGATGTCGAAGACGGCAGCATTAAGATCGATGGACAGAACATCTCAGAAGTCACACAAGACTCTTTGCGTTCAAAGATCGGTATGGTGACCCAAGATACTTCTCTGCTACACCGTTCAATTCGAGACAATATTTTGTATGGCAATCCAGATGCGACAGAAGAAGATTTGCTGAAAGCCACTAAGCAAGCGCATGCCCATGAGTTTATCGAAACTCTGACCGACCCATTTGGTAATGTCGGATACGATGCGCAAGTTGGTGAACGTGGTGTGAAACTGTCTGGCGGCCAACGTCAGCGTATCGCAATATCTCGTGTGCTACTCAAAGATGCACCATTGCTGGTACTGGATGAAGCAACATCGGCTCTAGATTCAGAAGTCGAAGCAGCGATTCAGGAAAGCTTGAATGAATTAATGCAAGGGAAAACGGTTATTGCTATCGCTCACCGATTATCGACCATCGCACAAATGGATCGCCTCATCGTGCTAGATAAAGGCAGCATCGTTGAACAAGGTTCTCATCAAGAACTCATTGCGAATAACGGCATTTACGCCCAGCTTTGGGCGCATCAAACTGGCGGATTTATCGCTGAAGAACTAGACAATCAACACGCTTCTTAACGAGTGGTAAGCTCAATAAAAACGGCGCTTTAAGCGCCGTTTTTTATTTAAATCCATGGCTAGATGCTCATATAGCCATTGTGGTTTCTCATATATGAAACACTCTCCATGATAAAGCTCACACTTTTTCTGCTAATATACCGCCTCGTTGCGTATCCATTGCAATGAACACAATACAGAGTATTGAGCCGTCTTCATTTGTCATTTCACTTTTTGAGAAACAGCTATACTCAATAGATGGCTTAGTTATTATATTAACAATAAGGTAATTAGCTTATGTGTAAATGTGGTTCAATGCAGATCGTACAACTCAAACCAAGTTGGGCTGACAAGCTATTTGGCTACTCAGAAAGATGGAAATGCCAACTTTGTTGTAAGATCTACCGCATCTAAAATTAAAAATAGAATCTTAGTTTTTCTAAGAAAAAGCAGTGGCCCGACAATGATTGTCGGGTTTTGTTTTTCTGAGCATTCATTTTTTGTCCCTTCTCTACAAGATTACTCATCACGGCAAAACCTAGCATCTTAATGTGACTTAGGTATAGAATCAGGCCCACTTATTCTTTCCGATATTCATATATAACTGGTCACTATGAACAAAAGTTTGCTAACGAATGTCCTCGCTATCGCTTTGATGGCTGGAGGTCATCAATTACAAAACGACTATCTTTGGTATGCAGGGCTGTTTGCGTTCTCAGGCGCCATCACCAACTGGCTTGCCATCCATATGCTGTTTGAGAAAGTGCCTGGATTATACGGTTCTGGCGTGATCCCCGCGCGATTTGAAGAGTTTAAACTGGCTATCAAAAACTTAATGATGGAACAGTTTTTTACTGAAGCGAACATTGACCGATTCTTGAATAAAGAAATGGCGGGCGGTGTGAACATCGATCTTCAACCAGTAATTGAGAAAGTAGATTTAAATCCAGCATTTGATTCCCTAGTGGAAGTAATTGAAGGCTCTCAGTTTGGTGGCATGCTAGCGATGTTTGGCGGCTCGGAAGCGCTACAACCCATGCGCCAACCTTTCGTCGAAAAGATGCAAGAATCCATCATTGAGTTGAGCAAGAGCGATAACATCAAAGAAGCGCTGAAAGAGCAATTCGAATCTCCTGCAATGATGGATGAGATAAAGCAGAACATTGAAGGTATCATCGATCAACGTTTAAGCGAATTAACACCGGCATTAGTTAAAGAAATGGTGCAAAAGATGATCAAACAACACCTTGGCTGGCTAGTCGTTTGGGGCGGTGTTTTTGGTGGTTTAATTGGCGTTATCAGCACCTTTATCGGGGCATAATCGCTCACCGATTTATTAAAAAGGAGCTTCGGCTCCTTTTTTTATCTTGAAAAAATAATACGCCAAGTCACGCTAAATAATATGCTCAACACATTAGCGCTGCGGTCATAGACATCAGCCTCGCCTAACCAAGGAGCTCAGGGTTCACGCCAAATCCCGTTTTATGTTCTTCAATGACCACTTCACTGCGAGTTTGAATCACGCCCGGAAGCGTGCCTAACTTACTCGACATAAACTCCTGATACGCTTTCATGCTCTTAACACGAACTTTTATCATGGTATCGAAATCTCCAGAGAGCGAGTAGCACTCTTCAATTTCAGGCATCAATTCCACCGCTTTCGCAAACTTTTCAAAAATAGAAAAACTGGTTTGGTCTAAACGAATATGGATGAATACTTGCACATCCAGCCCCAACTTTTCCGCATTCAACTCTGCATGGTAACCATTGATATACCCTTCTTTTTCTAGTCGCTTTACACGGTCAGAACATGGAGAAGTCGTTAAGTTAATCAGCTTTGCTAGTTCTACAACTGGAATTCTGCCTCTCGAATGAAGCACTCTCAAAATATGTAAATCAATCCGGTCCAATTGATAACTCATTAACCCACTTCCTTGTAACCACTTAGAAAGCATCACATTAATCGTTGCTCAAACAATTGCAAACTATCAAATGCACAGCATGTGAAATTCAGCAGAGAATAACCAGAAAACAACGAAGGAGGGAAAGAGCTATGATTATTGCCGCTCACTTAGTAACCGTGATATGAAGAGAAAAAGCAACCTAGCGGCTCACGCGGAGTCGCAAATTTGAAAGCGCATGACACGCCTGTATAGATCTGTCGTTCGGGCAACGCCGCCCTATTTAGCCATTAATCATGGCTATCACTCAGAGTTAGAGTGCGGCCGATGTATGCCGTGTAGGATGTGGAACAACCTCTCCAATTGCACGATGATTACAACAACGGCAGTAGTATTGAGGCTCCATCTCGTAATAATGTTCACCTGATACAAATTTCGCCATCAGCTGTGTAAAACTCACCATTTTGCCTGTTAACGAGTCAACAGACTGAGGCTCGCAACGCTTCATAATCACTTTATGTTGCGTTGATTTTCTACAAGCTGCGCAATATATATCCGGCATTTCTCTTCTCCCTACTTTTTCGTCCTACTGACAATTGACATATTTTGTTCAAAATAATTCCACAATTAAAAAGCTCCTTTAATTTTTTGTGCCCTATCTTCAAAAAATTGAATGAAAGTATCAAAAACTGAGACATTGGTCAGACCTCAACTTTTGTACCATCAATATGAGCAAACGTGCTTATGTGTGTAATAATACGACACATTACACATAAGCAATTGTTCGGGCTTATTATTTAGTAAGGCGCATGACAACTTTACAGCTGGCTAGATCGAGCTTTCGAGACGCCTTGTTATCTTGATTTACCCCGCAAACCAGTTGCTAGCAGCTATAGCCGTCTCATCAAGGAAGAAATGCATGACGATACAACCGATTCTCACTACCGAAAGACTCGTCCTCCGGCCATTCAATATCGATGACTGCCAACAAGTGGCTTTACTCGCTGGAGATAAGCGAATTGCCGACATGACAGCAAACATCCCTCATCCTTATGAGCGACCGATGGCGCAAGCATGGATAGATAGGCACGATCCGATGTATCAGCAGCATCAAGGCGTGGCGTACGCTATTACCTTGCGAAACACTGGGGAGTTACTTGGTGCAGTGAGTTTACCGCGTATCGACGAGGGCTACGGTACATTAGGCTACTGGGTTGGCGTGCCACATTGGGGGAAAGGCTATGCATTCGAGGCCTCCAAAGCCTTACTCGAATTTGCTCGAATACACTTTGAGTTAAACGGAATAACCGTGATGCATTTGGTGGACAATCAGCGTTCTAAATCAGTGATCCAAAAACTAAATATCCCTTACATCGGTGACAAAACATTGCGCATGCAAGGCAAAGAACGAAAGGTTTGTGTCTACCAACTCACGTTCGTCGCTTTTGAATAAAGTCGAGGGATATGTCGGATGATCATCCATGAAACTTCACAAAATCTGCCCAAGAACAACCCTTTCTTGCTAGGAACTGTATTGTTGTCGCTGTTCTATTTTTCCTACCTAGCAGACAAGATCGTCGAGTTTGGACTCGTAGCACTCACAATAATAGGATTGAAACTGCTCTCAACGTACTTCACGCGCCGCGCGTTCAATCCTAAAACGCTAGATATCGATGCAAGCACCAACACCTTGAAGTACCGCCAGGGCTCAACGGTTTACTTCCGTCTACCTCTTGATGACATTGTCAAAGTCCAAATACAGAAAGAGTTCCTCTCTAGCAAAAGTTTGATGCTCTACACAGTCAACGACGCTTACCAAGTGCCGAATTCAGACAATTTCGATTCTCTACAGTTAAAGGATTTAATGAAACAACTTGAAGAGAGAATTGATGATCAATCTCGCTAAAACGAAAAGAGAAGACATTCTAGAATGTTGCCAATTTGGTCTCTAAATAGAAAGACAAAAAAGCCAGCAATAACGCTGGCTTTTCTCTGTATTAGTCTTGTGCGACTTTCACGCGAATTTTGCTTTTTTCTACGTTCGTCAAATTCAGTGCTTCAAGAGCAGAAATGGCTTCTGCTTCGTCCGGCATGATGACAAAACCGAAGCCTTTCGACAAACCCGTGTCTTGATCAAGCACTAGCGAACACAGTTCTACTTTGCCGTACGCTGAGAATAATTTGCGGATATCTTGCTCGGTCATGTGACGAGCCAAGTTTCTTACTAAAAGTTTCATAATGAACCTAGTTGGTTTGATAACGGTTCGATTCTCTCAGTTTCTCTCTGGCAAACCAAGTGAATAATATGACGGCGTTGACTAGATCATTCTAAGTACATCTGTTTAAATGATTTTCCGTTCATTTTTCACCCATAGGAGAGTCGGCATGGAAACGAAACGTCTCAAACTCATCCCTGCTTGTTTAGAACGAGCCGAAGAGGCGCATCAAGCTGTCGTTCGCAGCCAAAAGACTCTCGAAGTCTATCTGCCGTGGGTGCCTCATGTGCTGACATTAGAAGCGATGATAGAAGGGACAGAGAAAGCCATCGCAAACTTTGAAAACTTCGAAGAAGAGCTGCGTTACTACATCATTGAAAAGGAAAGCGATCGCTTACTGGGTGCGGTCGGCTTGATGATTCGAGATCCCGACGTACCATCCTTTGAGATAGGTTATTGGTTAGATAATGCTGCCGTTGGCAATGGTTATGTTGCCGAGGCTGTGCTCGAAGTTGAGCGCTATGCGTTTGATGACTTGGGCGCCAAGAGAATCGCAATTCATGCTGATAGCACCAACCAAAAGAGCCGGGCTGTAGCCGAGCGCTGTGGTTATGAGTTCGAAGGAGAGCTCAGAAACGAACGTCTGACTACATCGGGAGAGTTGAGTAACACCGTTATTTACGCCAAAATTCGTCGCGACTAACACTCCAATCTAACCGAGCAATGCTAAGCTTTGATCTCAAGCTACCACCATTAACGTTAATTAAGTTTCAGATAAAACAAAGCCCGCTAAAATAGCGGGCTTTGTGTTCATATACGGGAAGTTACTAGTCTAGTTCAACCAGTTTTTTCTCGAACGACTGGTGTTGGTCTAACACGTCTTGCGCAGCACCGCCCGTTGCTTTACTTACCACAATGATAGCAAGCGTAGAGAAGATGATGCCCGGTACGATTTCGTACACATCAAACCAACCGCCAGTTAGCTGCTTCCAAACCACGATAGTGATACCACCAACAAGAATACCTGCTAACGCACCGTTACGGTTCATACCGCTCCAGTAAAGGCTAAGTACAACCGCAGGACCAAATGCCGCACCAAAACCAGCCCAAGCGTAAGATACAAGACCAAGTACTGAGCTATCAGGCGTCATCGCTAGGAATAGCGCAACAAGCGAAATAACGATAACACCGATACGACCAATCATTACGATTTCTTCAGAAGACGCTTCTGGCTTGAATACTTGCTTGTAGAAATCTTCTGCAAGCGCTGAAGATGAAACAAGGAGCTGTGAGTCAGCGGTACTCATTACCGCCGCTAGGATTGCTGCTAACAACATACCCGCAACGACAGGGTGGAATACTGCGTTAACCAATAGCATGAAGATCTTCTCACCGTCTTCTAGTTGAGTACCCGGATGACCCGTAACCCAAACCAGACCAACAAGACCAACAAGCATTGCACCAACCATAGATAGTGCCGTCCAAATCACTGCGATACGACGTGCAGTCGTTAGATCTTTGTTTGAACGAGACGCTTTAAAACGCGCTAGGATGTGTGGCTGACCAAAGTAACCAAGGCCCCACGCCGCTAGAGAGATAATGGCAATCGCAGACAATGGTTCGCCTTTCGCGTCATTCCATAGCGTTGCAAGTTCTGGGTTGATGTCATGTAGATCAGAACTTAGCTGACCTAAACCACCGTCCATTACCGCTATAGGAACAATCATTAGCGCAGCCGCCATTAGCAGACCTTGCACTAAGTCAGTCCAAGATACCGCTAGGAAACCACCGAATAGTGTGTAAGAAACGACACACACCGTACCGATGATAACAGCGTAGGTATAATCTAGACCGAATACCGTCTCAAACAGTTTGCCCCCTGCGACCAAACCTGAGCTGGTGTAGAAAAGGAAAAATAGAAGAATGAAAAACGCAGAGATTGTCTGAATCAGTTTCGACTTATCGTTGAAGCGACGTGACAGGAACTCTGGCAACGTTAGCGCGTCAGTTTGGATACTGTAGGTACGGAGGCGTTTTGCACTGATGAGCCAGTTTGCCCATGTACCAAGAAGTAGACCGCCGGCTAACCAGAAGGCCTCGATACCCGCAGCGTACGCATAGCCAGGCAAGCCTAGCAGCAGCCAACCACTCATGTCTGAAGCACCTGCAGATAATGCAGCAGGCCACGGACCTAGGCTACGGCCACCTAGGAAGTAGTCAGATGAATTGGAAGTCCTCTTATACGCGTAAACGCCAATAGCAACCATAATCAGTAAATACGCCACAAAAGTGGACGTGATAGCAAAGCTATTTTCTATCATTAGATAGTCCTCGTTATAATTATTTCCTTCCTTGCCTGCCCTGATATTTTACCGTCTCAGCAATACATCAGAGTATAAAAAACCAATCTGGACCGGCTCTCAGTCCAGTTACTCCAGATTGGCATTACAAGTCAGGTTAGTGAGTTTCGTTCCCCAACTCGAGTAGAGTTGCGTTACCACCCACCGCGGTAATATTTATCGTTCGAGTGCGCTCAGTAATGAAGCGCAACGAGAGATGAGGATCATGAGCCAATTTCGGTGACTCTAAATCCGTTTCAGAAACTAAGCCGACGATTGCACCGTCACGCTTAGCTAGTTGAAGATTGAGCGCATGCTCAACCTGTGAACGCCCAACATAACCCACACTACGTACATCGCTCTCAAGCAACGGGGCAGACGCATCGTACGCAACAACCTGGACTAAGTTAGATGGGAAGTTTGCCAACGCTACAGCTTGCTTAACCAATTGGTTTAGCTCTGCATTGTCACTGCAAACGACCACACTGTTGCCGGCAATTAAGGCACAGGTGATCATCGCAAAAGCACTGTATAACGCATTATCAGCAGGCTCGATGTTGTTTTCACAAATCACCAAAGCCACACCGCGTCCTGCGGCATACAGTTCGTTAGTTTCCCCTGTAGGGCCAACTAACTGGTGAGTTTCTGCAAGAAGAGCTGATGCTTGTTGCAAGTGGTAAGAAACCACTTTGGCAACGGTAGACTGCTGCCCTTCTAGTGCAGATTTAAATGCCAGAACATGCTCGCATTTGTAATCAAAATCAGTCAGATTCCACTGCTCCCACGCAGAGAATGCATCTTTAAAATAGGTGATCTGATGAACCATAATGCGACTCCTTATGCGTTTTCTGCTTGAGCAAGAAGATGTTGAGTAAATCGGAATAGGTAGTGTGGACCACCAGCTTTCGGGCCAGTACCTGACAAGCCTTGACCACCAAACGGCTGTACACCAACCACAGCGCCAACTTGGTCTCGGTTGATGTAGCAGTTACCTACTCGTGCATGTTTCTCAATCCAACGGTACGTGGTTTCGTTACGGCTATGGATACCCATCGTCAAGCCAAAACCCGTTTTGTTGATCTGCGCAACCACGTTCGGTAATTCAGACGCTTTAAAGCGAATAATGTGCAAGATTGGACCAAATTGTTCTTCTTTCAGCACATCGATGCCCGAGATTTCAAACGCACTTGGTGAGACAAAGTCACCATGCTGGCACGATTCATCCAGCTGTAGCTGAGCGACTTTAGTCTGTGTTTTGCTCATTTGCTCAAGGTGAGCGAGGAGTTTTTGTTTTGCATTGCTGTCGATAACCGGACCAACATCTGTTTTGTGTAGGTAAGGTAAACCAACATGCAGTTCATTCATCGCACCCTGAATCAGGTTGATCATACGGTCTGCTACATCTTCTTGTACAAATAGAACACGAAGGGCAGAACAACGCTGACCAGCAGATGCAAACGCCGAACGAATCACATCACGCACCACCTGCTCTGGCAATGCAGTACTGTCCACAATCATTGCGTTTTGGCCACCTGTTTCCGCAATAAACGGAACTGGTTTCGCGCTGCGCTCCGCGAGCGTGACGTTAATGCGTTGCGCCGTTGCCGTTGAGCCAGTGAATGCCACACCAGCAATAGCATCATGAGAAGTCAGTGCATGACCGATCTCAGCGCCGCGACCAGTAAGTAACTGAATCACACCAGCAGGGAAACCCGCATCAAGCATTAATTCAATAGCACGAGCGGCAATTAAGCTTGTTTGCTCAGCAGGTTTTGCAACCACAGTGTTACCTGCAATCAGTGCTGCCGTTACCTGACCAAGGAAGATAGCCAACGGGAAGTTCCAAGGGCTGATACACACAAACACACCAAGACCTTCACGGCTAGAAATGCGTTTCACACCGTCAAAGCCTTCTAGCTCAAATGGCTGTAGGTTTTGCGCTTGTTTCGCGTAATAACGACAGAAATCCACTGCTTCACGAACTTCATCAATACTATCGTGAATCGTCTTGCCCGCTTCTTTGTGACAAATCGCCACCAGCTCAGCCAGATTTTCTTCCATTAAGTCAGCAAGCTTTTCTAAACAAGCCGCTTTTTGCTCAACAGGAACGGTTTTCCAATCAGAGAAAGCAGTTTGCGCCGCATCAATTGCAGCGGAAACATGATCAAGTGTTGCAAATGCCACTTTGCCGACTTCAATTCGGCGATCGTACGGTGCGGTGATGATCTCAGCCGCATTTTCCTTGATCATGCTTTCGGCAAAACGCTCACCATTGATCATCGGGCCTGCAACCCACTGATTGTCCATGAAGCTTTCTACCTGCGCTTCAAATGGCTTCGCCTCACTGTCGATATCAATGTTGACGCCATATGAGTTCTTACGCTCAGGGAAAATATCGGCAGGCAATGGAATTTTGTCGTTGTGTATCGTGTCAAAACCCGTCAACACATCCACAGGGTGATGGGTCAACTCATAAATCGGACAACGCGCATCAACTAGACGGTGTACAAACGAGCTGTTCGCACCATTTTCAAGCAAACGACGAACCAAGTACGGAAGAAGATCAGCATGGCTACCGACAGGAGCATAAATACGTACTGGCTGACCGTACATTTTCATAACATGGTTATACAGTGAATCACCCATACCATGCAGGCGCTGGAACTCGTATTCTTTGTGCTCCGCCATGACAGCAATTGCCGTCACCGTGTGAGCATTGTGGCTTGCAAATTGTGGGTAGATATTACCGCGAACACCTTCGCTAAGTAGGAAACGAGCACAAGCTAGGTATGCAACGTCCGTCGCTTCTTTGCGAGTGTATACTGGGTAATTTGCATAACCCGCTTGTTGAGACCACTTGATTTCGCTGTCCCAGTACGCGCCTTTAACCAAACGCAGAGGAATAACGTCACCTTGTTCTTTTGCGAGTGCATTTAGCCACACCAAGACTGGTAGCGCACGTTTTGAGTAGGCTTGAATAACCAAACCAAACTTGCCCCAACCCTTCACAAGATCGCTACGGTATACTTTCTCAAATAGCTTCAGGGAAAGCTCAAGGCGATCCGCTTCTTCTGCATCGATTGTGATTGCAACGTCGACTTCAATTGCACGTTTCAATAGCTGCATTAGTGAGTCATACAACTCTGTCATTACACGTTCTTCATTTGCAACTTCGTAGCGCGGGTGTAATGCAGAAAGCTTGATGGAAATCGAAGGCGCAGGGCTGGTGTCGTTACCGTAAGTCTCGCGACCCACCGCTTCGATCGCCATTAGGTAATCTTTGAAGTACTTGTTCGCGTCCGCTGTAGTTAACGCCGCCTCACCCAACATATCAAACGAGTAGGTGAAACCTTTGTCGCGCATTGGACGACCGTTCTTCTGCGCTTCTTCGATCGTACGACCACGAACAAACTGGTGACCCATGATCTTCATTGCCTGATACATGGCTTTACGAATCACAGGCTCAGAGAATTTATTTACCAGACGGTTTACAGCCTGACCTGGGCTCTGGGTGCCTTGCTCACCAAGACCAACCACTTTACCTGTTAGCATGAGGCCCCATGTTGATGCGTTAACAAACACAGAGTCAGAGTTCTTCAGGTGAGATTTCCAGTCTGCGACACTCAACTTATCTTTAATCAAAGAATCTGCTGTCGCGGCATCTGGGATGCGCATTAATGCTTCTGCAAGACACATCAGCAAGATACCTTCTTGAGTATCTAAGCTGTATTCCAGCAATAAAGCATCAATCATCTGGATTGACTTCTTATCGGCACGAATGGCTTCGATAAGGTGGGTCGTTTGGGTAGTGATCGCCGATTTTTCATCCTCTGTCGGCGTCGCTAGTGGCAATAGTTGCTCTAGCCATTGAGACTCGTCCACCATATATAATGGCGAGATCAGTGACCACAACTTATCAAGCGGCTGCCCGATAAATTCCGGTGTCAACACGTTCGTAGCTGTAAACATGTGTGTTCCTCAATCTCACTCCTCGAAAACCGCTTCGAGGATTATCAATGGCTGGCAGTGTATTTTGAGGCCGATAAGAATACTTGTCAAAAACTACGACATTTTTGCCAAAAACTCGCTTTTATAACAAAACATCCACATAGTCACATTCAAATAGGTAATATTTTGTGTTGTAAATTTTAATTTTTTCATTGCATTCACAACAAAATATCAAGAATATCAATAAGATTTTTGTGAAGAGCTCGTTCTAAGAGAAAATGTAGGATCAAGTGGCATATCAACCACTGCAAAGAACAGAGAATTTAAAAAAACGAGAGATAGGTCACGTGAATAAAACATAAAAAAACCATGCATAGTGCATGGCTTTATTCTGATTGATGATTATTTGACCTAAAAAACGCGTTGTTATCCAACTTGTTTTTTATAACGGGAAGGTGATATTCCCTGTAAGCGAGTAAAAGTATGAGTAAAAGTACTCTGGCTTGAGAAGCCAGTAAACTCGGCAATTTGCCCTAAAGAAAGGTGCCCTTGCTCGATTAATTCACGAGCCATGTCGATACGCTTTCCGAGAACATATTGATGAGGTGTAATCCCCATCTGCTCTTTAAACAAGCAATGGAACTGACTTTCCCCAAGAAACACTCGCCCGGCCAATTGAGCCACACTAATCTTATGACTCAGGTGCTGCTCAATGTAACGATCAATCGCCTCCAAATCAAAGCGCGACTCTTTTCGACTGGTCTCAAATGCCGAGATATGGCGCTGCATTAACGCAATCACAGTGTCGTTACACGCACGACTTAACAGCAGGTCATCCGGATGCTTTCGCATTTCCTGAACCAACATCTGTATCAGCTTCTGAATTTGACTATCTAACTGGAAGTAGACATGGTCTCTCTCCAGGTTATTGATTTTTTGAAGCATTTCAGGATCATCATTTGTCGGTTTGGGCATATTCAGCACCAAAATATCCGATTGATTGATGACGCCACCGAAAGCATGATCAGAGCATGCGGTGACCACACAACCTTGACCAGGGCCGACAAGATTACCTCGCCCGCGCACTTCAAATTCGGCTTGCCCTTTTAAACCAATCACGATCTGCGTATAAGAATGATCGTGGCAATCCATATAAGACGGAAGTGTGATCAGCTCCGCCGGCTTCGGCAGAATAATCTCTTGATATGAAAGGATTTTTTGGTTATCTGAGTCACTCATTTTAAACAGTCGTCTTTACACGGTCAGCCTACGTCTTCGCATCATATACCTTCTTTGTTGGGTTGCAACTTTTACCCAACTCAATCGACAAGATCAAATCAGCATGATCAAGTTCATTTACATGATCATAGTTCCGGAACGATGATCATGCGAGGTTAATTTACGGTCAGTGAGCAACCAATTTTATTAACAAAAACGGATAGATAGGCAACACCTTACGTATACATAATCAATCAATGTAAAGATCCTTATTACCGAACAATCCGTTATTTTGTAAAACACCGTGCTCCATATTAGATAAGTCGTCCCTGAAACGGATCGAAACCCACGCTTTAAACTCAACATAGAGGGATTTCCCCCCTTACTAATATGCCTCTGATTCAATACATTAGTTATCGAGCTTTAAGATGCATACGATCTAAAGCTCTCGGTATCTCATTGATACCTCTAACTTACTTAGCAGACCCTCGCTAGGTAATTTAGAACCTCTTCTACACGTCGACAAGATTATATCTTGTGTTGCCAGCCCGTCTTCAGGCTGGCTTTTTTTTCGCTTCTCAACAATGAAAACAATAGCATAAGCTGATATCATAGCTTTTGTCTCACTGTCCCTCTCATATGCTTAGGTGCTGCTCTTTCGCTCACAAGTGATATGAACGTCAACCACATTACAACTGAGTTGTAGGAAGCATGATCAAGGACGATACGAGTTGTAAGCCGAACATTAGGCGGACATCCGTGAGCGCACATATCTGTAATGAAACAGACCATTTTCCCAATTAAACTCTTCGTTCCATTTCGTCGTTGTCTATGACTACCTGACGAAAACATCGAACACCACGAATTTAATTGGATTGAGCGCCAATCAACGAACGTGTTCTAGCAACGTAACTGCCTACTTGGCAACATCAATACGAGCCATGTAACACGGACGTCTCTGTATTGGTAAAAGCAGTATGTAGTGAGTCCTTTTGTGAATATTTCAGTCGATACCATAGAACAATCCCTCCTTAAACAGCTACCAGGTTGTTGGGGATGCAAAGATAAAGATTCGGTATTCCTATACGTAAACCAGGAATACGCAGAACTGTTAGGGCACACGTCGCCCGAGGAGTGCTTGGGTAAAACTGATTTTGATATGGCCAGCCCAACCACTGAATGCGCGCAAGAATTTCAACGCCAAGATAAACACGTTCTCGAAACTGGCGAGTCACTAAAAATTCTGGATATCCACCCTTATCCAGATGGCCGCTGGCGAGCACATATATTTACTAAAACACCGTGGCGAGATGACAAAGGCGACATCGTAGGCACCATTTTCTACGGAAGGGAACTCACCGACACCGCCGTGATTGAAGTCGGGTATTGGGTTTGTCGTGCAATCAGTACCAACCCAAATCAACAATCCATCTTTCGTTTCTCTGACTTACAACCAAAACCAGAGAAGCTCACATGCCGCGAGCAAGAAACGCTTTTCCTCTTGCTCTATGGCAAAAAGCCTCAATTTATCTCTCAGGTCATGGGCATATCAACAAAAACCGTTGAAGGTCACGTCGCACGCTTACGTAATAAGTTTGCAGCGAACAGCAAGAACGAGCTAATAGATAAAGCAATGGAAGCAGGCTACGGCTCTGTTGTACCCAAAACGCTGCTTAAGCATCAATTATCGGTTGTGTTGAATGGAGAGCGATAATTCGCATCGCTTCTACCTACAAAAACACCGCCCCAATTCGGCGGTGTTTGTTTATTCATGAGGGACCATAAGCCTATGGCGCTAGACGATCAATGTCCCAACTTCCATCATGTTGGGAGAAAAGAAAACGATCGTGAAGGCGATGTTCGCCACCTTGCCAAAATTCGATGCTCTTTGGTTTTACGCGAAAGCCACCCCAAAAGGTTGGTACTGGTATTTCACCCTTAGCAAACTTCTGTTTTAGCTCTAAAAACTTACCTTCCAACACACCTCTGGCAGAAATACGGCTACTTTGTTTGCTCGCGATTGCGGCCAACTGGCTCTCTTTAGGACGAGAAGTAAAGTATTTCATATTCTCTACGGCGGTAAGCTTTTCAGCCACACCAGTAAT
Source organism: Vibrio sp. Vb1026 (assembly GCF_033338745.1). Taxonomy (NCBI): domain Bacteria; kingdom Pseudomonadati; phylum Pseudomonadota; class Gammaproteobacteria; order Vibrionales; family Vibrionaceae; genus Vibrio; species Vibrio sp. Vb1026. Next base: position 134,276 of record NZ_JAWOTH010000001.1, on the reverse strand, counting down.
ATGAACTTGGCGCTCTAACGGATGCCAAGGGAAGTGCAAACTAATATTGCTGTTATGCTCTAGCTGCTGGGCCTTGCGACTGCCTAGGTTGGTGTAAAACACAAAACCATCTTTGTCGACGTTTTTCAATAGAACAATGCGTTGAAACGGCATGCCATTTTCATCAACCGTTGCGACTGTCATCGCAGTCGGGTCCGTTAAACCCGCTTCAACTGCTTGCTCTAGCCACAGATTAAATTGATCAATAGGATCAGCTTTCAAATCTTTACGACGCAGCCCACCTTTGGTGTACTCACGACGAATATCAGCAAGTTCCATCTTTACTCCTTCACTCGTTTTTGTCGATTGTGCTCCCGATACTGAGGAAATACAAGGACATCATTGTGCTTGTTATCGTTGCCGCTCACAGCATCACAGTGCGTCATTTGATACCATGACACAAAAAACCAGTGAGCCGATCGTGAACTTACTCAACCCCAAAGCCCTACGTCATTTTTTACTGCTACTGTGTGCCGTCGGCATTTCAGGGCTTGCGCTTACTCATCATTACGCAACTCAATACCAACATGATCAATGGCAACAAAAGCTAGAGAGACAAGCCGCGCAAGTGTCACAAGAAGTGGACTACGAACTGGCAAAGTTTGAACAGATACCAAACCTATTAAGTCACGACCCAAGACTACTCAAAGCAGTAGAGCGCGGAACGCCCTCTCAAGAGCTCAACCTACTGTTATCAGATTGGTTGAAGCAAAGTTTGGCCGATACGATTTACGTTCATGACCGCACCGGGTTAGTCATAGCCTCAAGTAACTTTCAGCAAGAAGATACGTTTGTTGGCTCTAGCTTTAGCTATCGCCCCTATTTTAAAAATGCGCGACGCGGTGAGCCCGCTCAATATGTTGGATTAGGCGTGCGCTCGAATAAACGTGGGTACTTCTTCTCATCTCCGCTGTGGGTAAATGAGGAAGTCGTTGGCGTGATCACAGTAAAAGTGAACTTGGAGCAATTAGAACAGCGCCTTTCGCAAACCACGACTGACGTACTCATTACAGATAAACACAATGTCGTGTTTATGAGCAATTTACCAGACTGGCGCTATCGTGCACTTTTCCCACTGTCATCGAGTGCAATAAATGAACTTACCGAAACGCGTCAATATGGCGATACCTTACCCGAATATTTTGGTGAGTTAACGGCACACAGTGGTGTCACGGAGTTTGATGACAATCAATTGCTTCTATCACCGAATTACCTCGCATACGCAACACACTTATTGGATAAAGGGTTTCGCGTCGTTGCCTTAATTAACCACAACAGCGTTCTTGCCGCCGTTTTACAGGCCGATATCGTCTTCCTGATCTTATATGCGCTCATTGCTCTAATTGCGTTAGCGTGGTTCCAAACCCTAGTTAACAAAGCACGCCTTGCCCATCTCAATGTGAGCCTAGAAGAAAAAGTAGTGCAACGGACACTAGTTCTGAGTGAAGCCAACCAAAAACTACAACAGACCATCCGCCAATATGAGCAAAGCCAACAAGAGCTTAAACAAACACAACAAGAACTGACGCAAGCCGCGAAATTGGCATTGTTGGGCGAGCTATCAGCCAGTATTAATCATGAGATAAATCAGCCACTTTCCGCACTAAGAACCTATACCGAAAACTCGCAGCGTTTGTTGGCAATGGAAAAATACCCAATGGTCGCCGACAATTTGGGCAAAATGCTGACACTTAATGACACCATTTCGGAAGTCATTGCCCGCTTAAAAGTCTTTACTCGGAAAGCCACGCACGATTCACACAATGAAATCTCAGTACTGCACGACGCGGTACATACTGCCACCAGCATTTTGAGCAACAAGCTTATTAAGCAAGGAGTAACACTAAAAGTTCCGGCCATCGACTATGATGTGAAGCTGGCCATTCACAGCGTTGAATTAGAACAAGTGCTGATCAATCTCTTCCACAACGCGGCACAAGCGATGGAAAACCACTGTATCGATCCGCAAATATCCATTGCTGTTCAGTGTCATGATGACAGTTGCGACATTCTTGTTTCCGATAACGGGCCAGGGATGTCAGACGAAGCCCTAGCAAAAGTGTTCGACCCATTTTTTACGACTAAGCCGGAGGGTCTTGGATTAGGTTTAACAATCTCCAAGCGGATTATAGAGAGCTATCACGGCTCCCTCTGTGCCTATAAACATCAGAACACAGAACAACAAGCAGGAGGCATGACCTTTATCGTGACGCTACCAATAGTCAATCAGAATAAACGTACCCCAGAAGTGGAAAACGACCATGAATAACCCAGTTTTCTTTGTTGATGACGAACCACACATTCGTGATGCCGTGTCTCAAGCCCTGCTGATTGAAGGGATAGACGTCACCTGCTTACCAAACGCAGTAGAAGCCTTACGCGTAATCGACTCAAATACACCTGCGATTATCATTACCGATATCCATATGCCCGTGATGGATGGCTTGGAGTTTATGCGAACTTTGCGAAGCAAAAACGATCACTTTCAATTCATCGTACTTACTGGACATGGAGATGTGAAAACCGCGGTAGATGCGATGAAAAGCGGCGCGTACGACTTTCTAGAAAAACCGTTTTCAACGGAACAGCTCATGAAATCGCTCAACAATGCCAGCGATAAACTGAACTTGTTGCAAGAAAACATCTGGCTTAAGAAAGAGCTCGACATGCAAACTCATGTTGGTCCGAAAATGATTGGTCACAGTAAGGCCATGGTTAGTATTCGTCGCGCCTTGATCAGTGCGCCTACAAGCCAGCCGCTCATTTTTGTAGGTCAAGATGGTACAGGTCGCCGGCTCGCCGCACAATTTGCCCACGACATACATGCAACACCGGATAGTGAGCTAATCGCCGCTTCTGGTGAAGACCTCTATGAGCTTTCATTAGAAGCGCTCGACAAAGCCATACACCGCTTAAGTGAAGGAAAACGCCACTGCAGTTTGTACTTACATAGCGCAGAGCATGTATCATTTGAGCAATGGGAATACTTATTCAAGCACCCAAAACTTGAGCGTGTTTTTGGCGCGACCACCCAAGCCGAGCCACCTCTAAAATCCCTGGCGACTCTAATTCACTTACCGACGCTCGATGAAAGAAAGGAAGATATAGGGCCTTTATACAAGCACTTTGTGCGCCACACAGCGAGTCGATATCAGTTACAGCCGCCACATATCAGCCTAGAAGAGGTCAAACACCTCACCAGTCTCGAATGGCCAGAAAACGTTAAGCAGCTACGCCAATTTGCTGAACTTCGTGCCCTCAAGCCAGATACTTTTAGAATGGAAGATTGGAACAGTGAGAAAAGTCTTGAAATTCAGAGTATGACTCAGCGCACAGAATACTTTGAATATTGCTTGTTATTCGATGCATTGCAAAGACATCGCGGCAGACTCAAAGAGGTTCAACTAGAATTACAGGTATCACGCAAAACCTTGTACGACAAACTAAAAAAACATCAGTTGGATAAAGCCAAGTTCAAGGCGTAATAGCTATACTCCGGCGCTAATTATGCTTTTGTTTGATTTAGAAAGTGTAAGAAAGCTCATTTGAAGAGAGAATAACCCTCTTCTCATATTTTATTAGCCGAGCATGCTGACATGATCGGTTAATAATAATAAGATCAAAAAGATAATCCGTAATTATATAAGCAGGGACTGTGATGAGCCGAGATAACTACAACAAACTCAACGATGAAGAGTTGGATTTTGTTGATGACAAAACTGCAGCATTGCTCCTCAATACCCCCAACAGCGCGCGTTTTATGCTCTGGGTTATGGTGCTATTTTTCATTGCAGCAATAGGTTGGGCATCTTGGGCTGAAATCGACAAAGTCACGGTTGGTCAAGGCAAAGTGATTCCCTCCTCACAGATACAAGTAGTCCAAAACTTAGAAGGTGGCTTAGTCAAAGAAATCTTGGTCAAAGAAGGCCAGTTGGTTGAAAAAGGCCAACAGTTACTGCTTATCGACGACACCCGCTTTCGCTCAGATTTTCGTGAACGTGAGCAACAAGTTGCCAACCTTACCGCATCTGTGCTGCAACTATCCGCTTCTATTAACAGTGTTGCCGTTAATCGTGATTTTGAAACGGAAAACTGGCGTCAAAGTGTACTACTTGATTACGGTAAACTGACCTTCCCACCAACCTTGGAAGAGACTCGACCTCAACTCACACAGCGTCAAAAAGCAGAATATCGCGAAGATCTAGATAATTTACGCAACCAACTTTCTGTTATTGACCAACAAGTGCAGCAAAAGCAGCAGGACTTGGTAGAGATCCAAGCACGAGTAAGGAACTTGCGTCAAAGCTACCAATACGCGAAAAAAGAACTCGATATCACCAAACCTTTGGCAGACGAGGGCGTTGTTCCTCGTATTGAACTGCTCAAATTACAGCGCCAAGTCAACGATACCCGTCGTGAAATGACGTCCAGTGAGCTCAAGATTCCCGTATTGCAATCAGCGATTCGAGAATCCATGCTCAACCGTATTGATGTTGCACTCAAATTCCGCTCTGAACAGCAAGAGAAACTCAACAGCGCCCAAGACCAGTTATCTGCTTTGGTTGAATCAGCGGTGGGCTTGGAAGATAGAGTAAACCGAACGGTTGTGAATTCGCCAGTAACAGGCAAAATCAAAACACTGAACATCAATACTGTCGGTGGTGTTATCCAACCTGGCATGGATATCGTCGAGATCGTACCAACAGAAGACACACTATTGGTAGAGGCGAAAATTGCGCCAAAAGACATCGCATTTTTACGCCCAGATCTTCATGCTATCGTGAAGTTTACAGCTTACGACTTCACAAAGTACGGAGGTTTAGAGGGAGAGTTGGAACATATCAGCGCGGATACCACTCAAGATGAAGAAGGCAACAGCTTCTACATTGTTCGTGTACGCACCGAGAAAACAAACTTTGGTCAAGATGCAGATTTACCAATCATTCCAGGAATGACAGCATCGGTCGATATCATCACAGGGAAGCGAACCGTTTTGGAATATCTACTTAAACCGATTTTAAGTGCCAAAACGAACGCCTTGAAGGAGTAAACCACATTAAGGTACTCGCGATAGGGAGTATTGAGCGATAAGTGATTAAATAAAAAGCACTTATTTCTCACTGACGAACTCTCTAGAAGAGTATACTTGTGATACGAGTCGAATATGCGATCCAATTTGCAGCGTAAAGTTACATTATTAATCAGCTTAAGTTGTTTGTCGTTCCAACTTGGTGCGCTGAACAGTAAAGAACAACGATGGGTCAATACGGTCACAGCGGTGTACGGCGAACGTGCGGGATTGCGCGTAAATACATGGCGAAAGAACCTCGACTTATTTAAACAATTAGAGACTCATGAACAGCTCGCTGGCGTTAACGACTTTTTTAATCAGCTGTATTTCGTTGACGACATAAAACTGTGGGGAAAGACAGATTATTGGGCTACGCCACTCGAATTTTTAGGGAGTAACGCAGGAGACTGTGAAGATTTCACTATTGCTAAGTACTTCTCTTTACTCGAGCTAGGAATACCAGATTCAAAGATGCGGTTAATATACGTAAAAGCCATCGAACTGAATCAGTTTCACATGGTATTAGCTTACTACCCTACCCCAAGTTCTGAGCCGCTCATTCTCGATAATATCAATCCTGACATTGTCCGAGCCTCTAAGCGTAGCGACTTGCTACCGATATACAGTTTTAATGGTACAAACCTGTGGTTGATGAAGTCATCTGCTAGCACTGGAGAGCTGGCAGGGAAAGCATCACGGTTGAGCCTTTGGAATGACTTACGCTCGCGCGAACGTAAGTTGCAGTTAAATAAACCTAAAATTAACTATGACGAGTGAGAAACATGACCCTATATAAGAAGCTTGTGGTGGGGATGGTTACGGTCTTTATACTCTTGTTGGCATCAGTATTCGTAATCCAATTCAACACGACTCGAGACAGCTTGGAGCAACAGCAACGTTCAGAGGTCAACAACACTATTAACACCGTAGGTTTGGCATTGGCTCCTTACCTAAAGGACAAAGATAAAGTCGCGGTTGAGTCCGTGATTAATGCTCTATTTGACGGCAGCACCTACTCCGTTGTTCGTCTTACAGCATTAGATTCTGACTACCAGATCGTGCGTACTTACCCAGTTAAACCAAGTACGGTGCCACAATGGTTTATCGACATGAATCTATTTAAAGCGATTCACGATAAGCGTGTTGTGACCAGTGGTTGGATGCAGCTCGCCGAAGTAGAAATCATTAGCCACCCAGGCGCAGCTTACGAGCAGCTCTGGCAAGGTTTTATTGGCTTGCTGTCTGTATTCAGTGTCATTTTTCTAGCTGGTTTAGTGGCAATTTCATACATCCTACGTCGCTCGCTAAAACCATTAACGGCCATCGTAAATAAAATGCATGAAATCGCGAATAACCAATTTGGTGAACCGCTTGCTCGTCCAAGAACCAAAGATCTTATCGCGGTGGTAGATGGCATTAACATGATGTCTGCTCAAATTGAGCTATCATTCAAAGAGCAAGCCAAAGAGGCGCAACGTCTGCGTGCTCAGGCTTACCTCGACCCTATATCTAAATTGGGTAACCGCTCATTCTACATCAACCAAATTGACCAATGGCTTGCAGAGCAAACGCAAGGGGGTATCGCGCTACTCCATGCTGAATACATTGGGGACATTTACGAGACCAAAGATTACCAACGCGCAGATGCCCACGTTAAAGAACTGTCTCAACGTTTGAAAAACACCATTGATGTACCGGGTGCCACTATTGCTCGCTTGTCTAGTGATGAGTTCGGTTTGCTTTTCCCTCATATGGATGAGAGCGAGTTACGCATTTTATCGGACAGCATCGTCAATTGTGTGAACGGCCTAAATACTGACCCAACAGGCTTAGCAAAACCTAAAGCGTCACTAGGGGTTGCACACAGCAAAGATCAGAAAACGCGCTCTGAAATCCTCTCGATGGTGGACAACGCACTATCGAAAGCCAAAGCGCAACCAGACAAGCCATACGGCTTCATTGGCAGTGATACACCTTCTAGTTTGATGGGTAAACAGCAATGGAAAGCGTTGGTTGAAGAAGCCATTCATAGTGATTGGGTTAAATTCCGTTTCCAAGCTGCGAAAAACACATGGGGTAAAGTATTCCACAACGAAGTATTTTCAAGCATCGAAAAAGATGGTGAAACGTATCGTGCGAATCAATACCTATTCGCACTAGAACAGTTAGACGCCACCAACATCTTTGACCAGTATGTCATTGAATCAATGATTAAGATGCTAGAAAGTGGTGAACTTAATGACCCAGTCGCGATTAACATCGCGCAAAGCAGCTTGTCTCAACCATCGTTTATTCGCTGGACAACTAGCATGCTGGAAAAACACGCCAAAGTGGCCTCTAAGCTACACTTTGAAATTCCAGAGGAATGCTTTATCGATCAGCCTCACCACACAGCACTGTTATGTAATGCCATTCGCCAATCAGGTGCTGAGTTCGGCGTAGATAACTACGGACGTAACTTCCAATCTTTGGAATACATCCAAGAGTTCCGCCCGAACTATGTGAAGCTCGATTACCTATTCACACACAACTTGCACGACGAAAAACAAAAATTCACGCTAACGTCGATCTCTCGTACTGCCCACAACCTTGGTATTACGACTATCGCATCGCGTATCGAAACTCAAATCCAGTTGGATTTCCTCACTGAACACTTTGTTGAGGTATTCCAAGGATTCATCGTCGACAAGGAATAAAAAGGTTTATCAACGATGAAAGACCCTTTACTGAATTCGCTCATCTACGTTAGCCGTTACTATGGGTTAGCTAACTCGCCAGAAGCGCTAGTCAACGGACTACCGCTATCTGACGGTAAACTGACCCCATTTTTGCTACCAAGAGCAGCGGAAAGGGCCGGATTGGTTGCCAAGGAAAACCGCGCAGAGCTGGAGAGCATCTCTAGCCTAATTCTGCCGGCAATCTTAGTTCTTAAAGGCGGTGACTCTTGCGTTCTCAACAGCATCAATATGGAGAAACGCGAGGCCGAAGTCACCACCCTAGAAAGTGGAATGGTGCCGATCTCTATTCCATTAGAAGACCTACTTGAGCAATACACTGGTCGGTACTTTTTAGTTAAAAAGCAATTCCGTTTCGATGAGCGCTCTCCCGAAGTGCTCAAAACCAACGAAGGCCACTGGTTCTGGTCAACCTTGTGGCAGTCAAAACGCATCTACCGTGATGTTTTAATCGCATCACTTCTCATCAACCTCTTTGCGGTTGCCGCTCCGCTATTCACTCGCTTGGTGTACGACAAAGTGGTTCCGAATCTTGCGTTTGAAACCCTATGGGTACTAGCGAGTGGCATCTTTGTCGTGTTCCTGTTTGACTTCATTCTCAAGTCGCTGAGAAATTACTTCATTGATGTGGCGGGCAAGAAGTCTGACATTCTGATTTCATCCAAACTGTTCAGCAAAGTGATGGGGATTAGAATGGAATCGAAGCCGCCTTCGGTCGGTGCCTTCGCTCGCCATTTACAAGAATTCGAATCTATTCGAGAGTTTTTTACTTCAGCGACCGTCAGTGCTCTCATTGATTTGCCTTTTGCCATTTTGTTCTTAGTGATTATATGGCTGATGGCTGGCGATCTTGTGTATGTACCGATGGTGGGCGTGGTCATTTTGATTATTCACTCGCTACTGATACAAGGGCCGCTGCGTCGCTCCATTGAAGAGGGTTCACGCCTAGCATCGCAAAAATATGCCAATTTGATAGAGAGCTTGGCTGGGTTAGAAACCGTAAAAATGCTCAGTGCGCAAAGCCAATTCCAATACCGCTGGGAAGAGGCAGTTGCGCACATGGCGAACTGGAATATAAAAAGCCGCCGAATTACGGATAGCATTCAAAACGCAGCAGGTTTTGTGCAGCAAAGTAGTAACGTAGGGATGATCATCCTAGGCGTTTACTTAATTGCAGAGGGCGACTTAACCATGGGTGGTTTGATTGCCGCAACCATGCTTAGCGGCCGCGCGATTGGTCCTTTGGTTCAGTTATCCTTACTCTCTACGCGCTACAACCAAGCGAAGTCTTCTATGACAATTATCAATCAAGTCATGGAAATGCCGGATGAACAAGAAGAAGGTAAACGTTACATTCACCGCCCAATAGTACAAGGCAAAATTGAACTTGAACGCGTGACCTTCCACTACCCAGATTCACCGGTGGCGTCGATTCGAGATTTGAGCTTGACCATTAACCCAGGCGAAAAAGTAGCGATCATAGGCCGTATCGGTTCGGGTAAAACCACGTTAGAGCGTCTCATCATGGGCTTGTATCAGCCGACGGAAGGTCATGTTCGCATTGATGATACCGACATCGCACAGCTGCATCATGTCGACATTCGCCGTAATATTGGTTGTGTGCCGCAAGATTCGAATCTGTTCTTTGGTTCTATCCGCGACAACATTACGCTAGGTCGCCCATTAACCGATGACCGTGACGTACTAGACGCAGCGAATCGTGCCGGTGTTACTGCGTTTACGCAATCTGACCCAGCGGGCTTAGAACGCCAAGTTGGTGAAGGTGGTGCAATGCTTTCGGGTGGTCAACGTCAAGCAGTCACGATCGCTCGTGCATTTTTGGGGCGTCCTCCTGTTCTACTCATGGATGAACCAACCAGTGCGATGGATAATCGCTCAGAGATGCACATTAAACATCAATTAGCACAGTTGAAACCTAGTGAAACGCTGATTCTGATTACGCACAAAACGTCTATGCTCGACACCGTTGATCGCGTAATTGTGATGGAGAAAGGCAGCATCATTGCAGATGGCCCTAAAGCGCAAGTGCTGAACGATTTGAAACAAGGCAAAGTGCGTGCGGTTAGCTAGCCTGAATTCACATTGATAAAAGACAAAGGCCCCGTTTGACTCATGTTTAACGGGGCTTATTTTATTGGGAGCCCGAGATAGTTAAGTTCTTCAAGCGCGACCCAAACGAGTACAAGGCCAACAATCACGAATAAAATCATAATCGCCTTTTCATCTTCTTCCATTTTTCAACGCCCTAAAAGCTATTTCAATTAATACACCTTAGGTTATCAGGACAAAAGTCATATTCAGCTCGTTTATGAGGAACTAGCATCATAGAATGTCGGATATGGGATACAGCTCAAAGAATGCTCTCTTCAAAATCACGTCAGCTTTGATTGAATATAAGTAATGAAGCCAAAGAGTTCGTAATGCTCACTAAGTCTTTGATTAACTTATATAGTACTCTGTGGTACCTCAACACAGAGACAAATGGTGTAAAGAAAAATTGTGATTACTTACAGCAAAAAATCAGCTATAAAAGCCGCTTTCTAGATATCGTCGAGATGAAGAAATGAATGATTGGATCCCATTAGAGCAAGTGAGCCAGTATTTCACTACGGGCTCCCTCGGTTACAAACTATTGATGGGCATTTTTGTCCTGATCGCGTATCGCATCCTGAAGAGGATTGTAAATCGAGCCATCCTAAATTTGGCAACAACGAAAGGTGTAAAAAAGGCTCGTTTGAGTTTTATTCAGCGCTGTTTCAATGTCGCGCTGCTATTTTTGACCGCCTCTATTTTTGCCATTATCACAGGTATTGGCTATGGCGATGTGTCTTTGTTCCTATCGTCCATTTTTGCCGTATTAGGTGTGGCGTTTATTGCGCAGTGGTCAATTCTGAGCAACATCACTGCCAGCTTTTTGATCTTTTTTGTCTTCCCATACCGAGTGGGTGACCGAATTAAAGTCGTAGACAAAGATGAAGACATCTGCGGTGAGATTCAAGAAATCAGCATGTTTCACGTGTTAATTAAGCACGACAACGGAAACTTAATCACTTACCCAAACAACCAGATTTTGCAAAAAGCAGTGCTAAAGCTGGCAAAAAACAAGCCAGAGCCAAGTAAAGCAAAATCTCGGATTTATACTCGCAGAAAGAAATAACCCACTAAAAAGCCGATGTATCTACATCGGCTTTTTAGTATCACTTGGTGGTCACAAATAACCCAAAGTTAATGGCGAAAAACAGTGAAGAGACAAAACGTATAAGCTGAAGGTCACCACTGTATTCTTTCATGATAAAAGCATGACACATCGCCGAAACCAAAAGCGCCACTTCAACCAAAGGAAGCTTCTTATTTACGAACCTTAAATAAATACAAAAAATAGAGATGGTGCAAGCAAAGAAAAAATCGTCACTAGTTCCATCTTCCTTAAAATACAAGGACATGGTTTTAGTTAAGCTTATATTTTTAGCTTCATTATGAGCCAACCACTAATATTTAGCGAGATAAGGGCATAAAAGAGGTAAAAAACAAGACTGACCGAAACAAAAAGTAGTGCATGCACTTTTTCTTCTAAGCTCTCTGGATGAACATTCATATCCACATCAAACACACCCGCTATAAAGTGTGCAAATACCGTGGAAGAGGCTGTAGAAAGGCCTCCTACCATAATGATAATAATCCCTCGCCTTAAGAAACGATGAAATGTACTTTTCCCGCCTTGGATCAGGTCTGAGTTTACATATTTTAATCTATTTTTCCGCCTATTACTCATCACTAGTATCGGTACCTTTATCATTGTTTCCAAGAGAGTTTTCTACATCTTTAAGATCTTCCTTTAACGCTTTTATACACGATATTCATCGTCGTTGCATTCACTGTAGTTATGCCGTCGACTTACCCTATAAGAAAGCTCTTTAGATACCAATTCGTACTTTATCTATCTCAAATCTCTTCTTGACCTCAACTTAGCTTGAGGTTTTAGCCTTAGTCGCACGATTAAAAATCAACAATGAAAAAAGGAACCATTGTGTCCAAAATTGCGATTATTTATTTCTCTAAAACCGACGTTACTGGTCAGCTTGCTCGCGCGATTGCCGCAGGCCTTGAACAACAAGGCATTAAGCAGCAAGATGAATGTGAAATCCTCTCTCACCGAATTGAAGGTAGTGAGATTATTGAGGGACGTTTTGTGAACCCTAAACTAATGGATGAACTTGCTGAGTGTGATGCGATTATCTTTGGCTCACCGACCTATATGGGCGGTGTAGCAGCGCAGTTTAAAGCATTTGCAGATGCAAGCAGTGAATCTTGGTATTACCAAAAATGGGCGAGCAAAATCGCGGCAGGCTTTACCAGTGGTGGGGCAATGAATGGCGACCAATCTTGCACATTACAATATCTACAAACGCTCGCTAACCAACACGGCATGATGTGGGTCGGGTTGGATAAGATCAGCAATTCTGGGGAGCAAAGCCTGAATCGTTATGGTGTACAAGGTGGTATTGTTGCACAAGGTGGTGAAGGTGGTCAGTTGCATGCTTCTGATGTTGCAACGGCGGAGTATCTTGGCAAACGAGTCGCTATGCTCGTGAATAAGCTCTCCACTCGCTAACAATAAAAAGAAGCCCCGTAAGATACATCTTCGGGGCTTCATATTTATCGCTTGTTTTGAGCGCTACTTCTTGATGTAGAGGTCTTTCGAGTAGATACGACCTTCTACGTTGTTCTTGGCAAAACCGCCAACCGTAGGACGAACCAAACGCGCTTGCATGTAGTAGTAAATCGGTGCGATTGGCATATCCGCCGCCAACAATTGCTCGGCTTGATCATAGAAACCTTGGCGTGCTTTCTCATTGGTTGCAGCCAATGCACTGTTCATCGCGTTGTCGTACGCTTCACTGCTGTAACGTGCAAAGTTACCCGAAGAACCTGAGCGAAGTAAGCTCAGGAAAGTAGACGCTTCATTGTAATCACCGCACCAGGAAGCACGCATCACATCGAAATTGCCTTGTTTACGCGCCACTAAGTACGACTTCCACTCTTGGTTTTCTAACTCCACGTTTGCACCGAGATTTTTTTGTAGCATCGACGCTATCGCAACCGCGATCGATTTGTTTGCCTCACTGGTGTTGTACAGCAATTTAAAATCGAGCGGCTTGTCTTTGCTGTAACCCGCTTCTTTTAACAACTGACGCGCTTTCTCGTCACGTTGTTGCTGACTCCACTTACTATACTCAGGGGGCGTCGCATCAAAACCGGCAGTGTACTGATGCGCAAAGGTATACGCAGGAAGGTTGCCCACTTGCGTGACACCATTCGTAATCACATCACGCATGATGGAGTACGACACCGCTTGACGCACTCGCGCATCATCAAATGGCGGACGAGTGGTATTGAACGCGTAGTAATACGTGCACAGTAATGGCACCACCGTGTAAGCCTGCTTGTAATCTTGTTTAAGCTTCTGCGCCATATGAGTCGGCACATCGGACGTGATATCCAACTCTCCTGCCGCATAACGATTGATCGACGCGTTTTGGTTTTCAAACGGAATGTAAGCCACTCTGTTTAGATGCGTATCTGCGCTGTCCCAGTAACTTGGACTCTTAACCAGTTCAATGCGCTCATTCACGACCCACTTATCCAATGTGAATGCACCGTTGCTAACAAATTGGTCTGGATCGCTCCACGGCTTGTCGCGGTTTTCCACTGTCGCTTGATGCACTGGCATCATGGACGTGTGCCCAGTCATAGCAACAAAGTACGGCACTTGACTGTCCAACTCAAAACGTAGGGTGTATTTATCCACTGCCTTGATGCCGAGATCGTCCAAAGGCTTTTTGCCCTCTGCTACATCGGTGATGTTTTTGATCTTGGTGAGTTTGAGATACCAAACATTTGGAGAAGCGGTTTTCGGATCTACCGCTCGGCGCAGTGAATAGACAAAATCATCCGCTGTCACAGGCTCGCCATTCGACCATTTCGCGTCTTTGCGCAAGTGAAAAGTAAAGGTTTGGTTGTCGTTGGTTTCCCATGATTCTGCCACACCGGGAATAATGTTTCCGTCACGATCTTGAATCACAAGCCCTTCAAATAAGTCACGAATCACATGCATTTCTGGCAGACCTTCGGCTTTCGCTGGATCAAGCGTCGCCGCCTCTGCGTCATTCGCACGTACTAAATGCTGTTCTGCGGCGAGTTGAACGCCGTTAGGTAAGGTATCCGCAACGACAGATGCAGAAAGAAAAGGGGTGAATAAAGAGGAAATCAGCAACGCCGTTGAATGTTTTTTAAAATCCATATCGTTTTTCGTTCTCCTAACGCGTCTTGTGAAGCAAGCGCCACAATTAACATTTCAACCGTTGACGAGTTTAAACGGTTCGGTTTAGCTAGGTTTAATTAGCTTAGATATTGATATTACTTCATCAATCAGGAGATTACGGTGAGTCTAATTCCAAGAACGGAAAGAGCGGCATTTTTAATTCGGCCAACAACATACGGTCATTCCGTGCTTGGTGCGCCATTACTGTATTTTCCGGCACAAGTCGAAAGTGCTTCGCGAGGTTTGATTTTGGCAGGCACTCACGGGGATGAGACAGCCTCGATTGCAGGTTTGTCCTGTGCGCTAAGAAGCTTGCCAGCTAAAAACTTACGACATGATGTGATTCTGTCAATGAATCCTGACGGCAACCAGCTAGGCACACGTGCAAATGCAAACCAAGTGGATCTCAATCGCGCGTTTCCAACCCCAAATTGGACTGAGCATGGCACCGTGTATCGATGGAGCTCTCACACACCCGTTCGAGACGTACAGGTGAAAACTGGCACTAAAAACCAACTAGAGCCTGAAGTTAGCGCATTAATTAACTTGATTGAACTGCGCAAGCCAAAGTTTGTGGTGTCGTTTCATGAACCGCTTGCTTTTGTGGATGATCCCAAACATTCCGACCTTGCCAAATGGCTCGGCGAGCAGTTCCAACTGCCAATCGTTGACGATGTCGACTACGAAACACCCGGCTCATTCGGCACTTGGTGTAGTGAACGTGATTTACCTTGCATCACGTTGGAATTACCCGCGATTTCTGCCGATCTCACCATTGAAAAACATCTCTCTGCTTTTATTGCTTTGCTGAGGCACGATCCGGATCTCTAGTCCGCTGTTGGTTAAGCGATCATGTGAGGATCTGTTTGATGTCGGTACTGATATCGCTGATCAACTGACGGGCACTGTCGTCTCTTTGTTGAACCAAGATGATAAACAGCAAATCGGTGATCACGTTTTGCGCGGTACGCGAAGCAATGGATGAGCTGCGATGTTCCGTTTCATTGGCAATCGTATCAAACGTAATATCGGCAATACCGCGCAAGCGACTTCTTCCAGGCGCAGATAACGCAATCACCTTCGCGCCCTGCTCTTTTGCCGCTTCTGCCGCGACGAGAATTTCTTTGCGCTCACCCGAAAACGAGATTGCGATCTGAACATCTTCTGGAGAGAGCGTGCGGGCAACAGCAATCTGCACGTGGCTGTCTTGTTCAGAAAGCGCCGTAATACCAAGTTTAAGCAGTTTAAAGCTTAAATCCTTCGCGGTCAGTGCAGAGCCCCCAATCCCGACCACTTGCACTCGACGCGCTTCACTCAACCATTTCACCGCTTGGTGACACGCTTCGTAAGACAGCGTATTGGTGGTTTGAAACATAGCGTCGGTTTTCGCTTTCACCAGTTTCTGTGAAATAACCGCAATGGGGTCGTCAGCCAAAATATCACTGTGCAACGGTGTCGACCCCATCGCATGCTTACGGCCAATCTCTTCATTCAGAGCTAACTTAAACTCGCTGTAACCTTTAAAGCCGATACGCTGAGTAAATTTCACAATGCTCGATTGACTCACTTTTACTTGCGCCGCAAGTTCTTGGCTGGTGAGCAGCGCCGCCTTTTCTGCGTTTTCAACAATCCAATCGCCAACCAAACGACCGCTTTGCGAAAGCTGAGTACGCCTCGCGACTATCCTATTGATAACTGACACAACAAAAACCTCAAAAATTTTAAATAAATTATTCCAAAACAGAAATAATAGGCGTTTGATTTAACCCCCTGATTATTCTAACCAAGACAGTTAATCCCGGATGTAATAGACGTATATTTTCTCTCATTATTCCAAATTTCTCCTGCATAAAGAATAACCTCAAGTGTGATTTTTATCACCAAACCTGAATATTTTATTCCATAAAATCGCCCTCAGATTGAACATTACGAAGAGTGCAAAACATGAAAATTGATTTAAGCAGATTGGTGACAGAAAGCCGTAACCCAGCCAGTGCCGAGATCGATACGCTTTCGACCATCGAGATGCTGCAAGTCATTAATGAAGAGGATCAAAAAGTCCCGCTCGCGGTAAAAGCGGTGCTACCACAAATTGCAGAGACAGTTGACGCAATTACCCAAGCTTTTGCAAATGGTGGCCGTTTAATTTACATGGGAGCTGGTACGTCAGGTCGCTTAGGCATTCTTGATGCAAGCGAGTGTCCTCCTACCTACGGCACGCATCCAGATATGGTGATTGGCTTAATTGCTGGTGGACATCAAGCGATTTTAAAAGCGGTAGAAAACGCAGAAGACAACGCGAAAATGGGTCAAGACGACTTAAAAGCACTTCACCTCACCAAGCATGACGTGGTTGTAGGCATTGCAGCGAGTGGCCGTACACCTTATGTAATAGGTGGTTTGGACTACGCTAAATCCATCGGAGCCACGACCGCATCTATCGCCTGTAATCCAGAATGTGCCATGGCAGAAGCGGCCGACATCGCGATTCTGCCGATAGTTGGCGCAGAGGTTGTCACTGGATCTTCTCGCATGAAAGCCGGCACCGCACAAAAACTGGTGCTAAACATGCTCACGACAGGCGCAATGATTCGTAGCGGTAAGGTATTTGGCAACTTAATGGTGGATGTAGAAGCCACTAACGCCAAGCTCATCCTACGCCAAACCAACATTGTTGTGGAAGCAACCGGCGCATCAAAAGAAGAAGCAGAGCGAGCATTAAATGCCTGCGGTCGCCACTGCAAAACCGCCATCTTAATGATTTTGGCCGATTTGGATGCCGAACAAGCCAAATCACGCCTCGCCGCGCACAACGGCTTTATTCGCGCAGCACTAAATAATAACTAAATAATCCGAGTTCTGAAGGATAGACCCTATGGCAAAAATAACTTCAAACACAGTATCGCAGTTGCTGTCCGCAGTGGGTGGCAGTAGCAACGTAAGCAAATGTGGTAACTGTATGACGCGTTTGCGTTTATCGCTCGCCAACAATGGCTTGGCTGATCAATCAGTTATCAAGCAAATTCCCGGCGTAATGGGTGTCGTGGAAAGCGATGAGCAGTTTCAGATCATTCTCGGTCCCGGAAAAGCTCAACAAGCGGCTGAGATGATGAATCAACTGATCGACAGCTTAACCTCTGGTGACAGTGAAGAAGCAGATATGCCGCAACAAGATCTTTCTGCCGTCGCGGCCGAGCAGAAAAAACAGATGAAGAGCAAACAAACCAGTGCGGTTCAGCGTTTTTTAAGCAAGTTTGCCACCATCTTTACGCCGTTGATCCCTGGTTTTATTGCCGCTGGTTTGTTGCTAGGTTTTGCGACGTTATTGGAACAAATGTTTGTTCTCGACCAGACACCAAGCCAGTTTATGTTGGATCTGATCGCCTACATGAAAGTCTTTGGTAAGGGTCTGTTTGCTTTCCTAAGTATTCTGATTGGTTACAACGCGCAGCAAGCGTTTGGCGGCTCTGGTGTTAATGGTGCCATTCTCGCCTCTTTGTTTGTGCTGGGTTACAACCCAGAGGCGACATCCGGGATTTACTCTGGCATGAACGAGTTTTTCGGCTTTGCGATTGATCCGCGCGGCAACATTATCGGCGTACTTTTGGCAGCGATCATCGGTGCACAAGTCGAGCGTAAGGTTCGTCAATACATGCCTGATGATCTGGACATGATCTTAACGTCCGTTATCACTCTATTGATCATGGGTGCGGTAACCTTCTTGATCATCATGCCGATCGGCGGCGAGTTATTTAAAGGGATGTCTTGGTTGTTCCTCAACTTAAACGATAACCCATTAGGCGCTGCAATCTTGGCAGGTTTGTTCTTAATTTCTGTGGTATTTGGCATCCACCAGGGTTTTGTTCCAGTGTACTTCGCATTGATGGAAGCACAGGGCTTTAACTCGCTATTCCCTATCCTGGCAATGGCTGGTGGCGGTCAGGTTGGCGCGTCAATGGCGCTGTATTTCAAAGCCAAAAAAGACGCTCTACTGCGCACTCAAGTTAAAGGCGCTATTATTCCGGGTCTTCTAGGCATTGGCGAACCATTGATTTACGGCGTGACATTACCACGCGTAAAACCATTCGTTACCGCTTGTATTGGTGGTGCTGCGGGCGGCTTCTTTATCGGTTTAGTTTCTTACCTTGGCTTACCAGTTGGTCTTAATACGGTGTTTGGCCCGTCCGGTATCGTGGCGATTCCTCTCATGACATCTGAAAATGGCATCTTCCCGGGCATGATGGTGTTTGTTGCCGGCCTGCTTATCTCTTACATCGTCGGCTTCCTCGCGACTTACTTCTTTGGCTGCAAAGACGTCGATTTAAGCTAAATCATTCTTCCCCTATAGGAATGGACTAGCTCGCGCCCTTGGCAAATAAGGGCGCACCCTCTCTCTACTTCACGACAATTTTTCTTATTCCGTTACTCGGAAGGGGCTTTGTCGTACCTAAAACAATAGAAATGAAAGGTCGTTAATCATGAAAAAGCACATTTTGACTCTACTTCTCCCAACATTGATGGCATCAAACGCAATGGCAGCGCAGCTGTATCAAGCGGAAGATGGGTCAGTTTTAAATATTTACTCTCGTCTTGGTTTCAATGTCACCAGTAAAAATGACGAGCACGGCGATGCAAATGGCGAGTTTGATGGCCGTATTGGTTTAAACGGTTCACAAACCATCAACGAGTACGCGTCGATCATCGGCCAAGCGCAATACCAAGTGGGTGCCGCTGAATACGCAAACCAAGTAAACGACAAACCGTCTCTGACCGCACGTTATGTATGGGCGGGTATTGATGCGAAAGATTATGGTCGCATTACTGGTGGTCGCGTGGCATCTGGATTGATTATGTTTACCGACATTGGTGATGTGTTCGCCTCTTCCGATGTTTCTATGGCGCGCCAAGCGAATAAAGTCGACAAAACCGCGACGCAAGTTTTCCGTCAAGATGGCACGCTGCAATACCAAAACAGCCTAGGTAATTTCGATTTTTCTGTCGCGTACATTTTAGGAAATAACACTTCTGAGCTCGACTACGGTTACAACGCTGCACTGCGTTATACGCTAGACATGGGGAATTTGGGTACCTTGGCACCAGTGGTAGCGATGCAGAAAAATAAAGGTGATGCACGTGAAAGCAACGACACCGATTACACATTCTGGGGCGCAGGTACGCGTTATTACTTAGGTGATTTGATGTTGGGTGCGTTGTACTCGGAAGATGAACTAGAGGGCTATTACTCACAAACTAGTACCGACAAAGTGATGGAACTGACGGCGGTTTACAGTGTAAATGACAAATGGGCACTGCGTGCTGGTTATCGTTCTTTAGAAAACAGTGATGGTGACGAGCTAGAGCTGAAAGATACAACGCTAGAAGTGCAATACAAACTGACGCCTCGTTCTTCTATCTACACAAACTACGTTGATCGTAACGGCTCGCGTGGCTATAGCAATGGACAAGAAGTCTCGTTTGGCGGTGCGCACGCAGACGAAAGCTACTACCACTTAGGTCTGCGTTACGAGCTGTAAGCACGATACTTAATGTAAGTTAGCTGAATCCAATGAGCTTCTTCTGTGTCCGGTCAGTAGTTATTGCCTTTAATGCTGATTTGAAGAAGCTCACCCTCGTAATATGTTTTCTTCGTTACCTGTTTTGACCAACACGCCTGCATCAGGAAAGCTGGTGGCAGTAGCTAACAATTTTCCATCGACAAAGTGCAATGCCGCATAATCGTGAATACCATAACAAGTGATGCTCGGTAGAGAACGAGCAAAGGCTTGGAAAACCTCGAACTTCTCACCTACATGAGAAAAATGCGCCGCAGCCAAACCGTCAATAAATCCAAGACAACGCATAACTTGGTATGCTTCGGGATCACTGTCTGTCACCGCAAACTCAAACCAACAAATTGCACCAGCGCTCATGCCACAAATGATGATGCCTTGTTCATAACACTGCTTGAGTATTCTATCGATTCCCCATTCGCGCCAAATGGCCAACATCGAACGCGTATTACCGCCACCGACGTAAATGATGTCTTGTTCAAATAGCGTTTCTTTCCAACCAGCTTCAAACTTAAACAGCGGAAAATGGGTCACGTTTTCACTAAGCTTCGCATCGTAAAAACGTTCAATCACTTCATCGGCATCTCCCGTGGCTGTAGGTAGAAAACAAATGTTTGGATTCTCCTTACCAGACAAAGACAAAATGTATTGATCGAGCGGGCTCGGATTCTCTCCCATCATCCAGCCCCCACCGCCAATCGCAATACAGTGTTTTCGCATTCCTTTGCTTCCTCAATTGTTGCTAAGTTTGTTGTCGCTATTCGCCGACAGAATATATGTTCCTAAAGTGATCAATGAACGCTCGCGTTCTTCTTGGTAAGTGCTCACGTTTTGGGTAAAGCAGATAAAGCGGCAAAATCGCATCCGTTTGCCATTCTGGCAGCAAACTCACGAGTTGTTCTTTTTGTGCAGGGTCGAGTTTAGCCAGTGCAAATTCATCTAACATGGCTACACCACAGCCAGTCAAAGTAGCATCCAACATGGACTGGACAAGATTAAAATTCAGCGTACTTTCTAACTCAATGCTGCACTGCTGTTGAGTTTGCTTATGCGTAAACGTCCACTTGTCTAACACCAAGTCACGACTTTTATAAAGGATGTGCTCTAAGTCACCAAGCTCCTCTGGCGTACTTACATTTGGTTTATCAGCTAAATACGAGCGATGAGCGATCGGTTTACAGTGTAAAGTGCGTAGCTGATGGCCGACGTATCCCTCTGGGGGAGTATCGGTAAAGTAGAATGCGATATCAAACCCAGCCTCAATCAAGTCGAGAGGTGTCTCTGTGAAGATCACTTCAACACTCACTTGTGGATGTTGCAATCGAAACTCGATCAATGTTTGGCTGAGTAACGCAGCTCCGAAAGAAGCGGACGCCGCTATTCTCAATTTTCCCGATACGATCTCGTTTGCCATGACTTGCTCATTGATCTGCTCAGCGCCTTCGAGCAGTTGCTTTACCTGCTGATAAAACCGCAAACCATCGTAGGTCAAATTAAACTGGCGCGTAGTTCGCTGAATAAGCTGCACCGACAATATGTCTTCAAGCTGTTTAAGTTGCCGACTTACATGCGCATTCGAACAATTCAGTCGCTTTGCTGCACCAGCAATACTTCGTTCCTCACACAAAGCGACGTAAAGTGGTACGTAGCTGAGCCATTTTATTTCCATACAGTAATTCTGAATCTCTAAAATCAAACTACTGGAAATAATAGAAAGCCTCTAAACTCTGTACAACCTAAATTTGAAAGGATGAGTTATGAGTGTTTTCGACACGTGGTTAAAAGGTCAAGTCATTAAAGATCACATCACTAATCCCAATATCATCGTTGGCGATTACAGCTATTACTCGGGCTTCTATCATCAAAAAAGCTTCGAAGAGCAAGCGGTACGCTACTTGTTGGGTGACCCCGTCACACTTCAAGAATGGCAAAGTAGAGAACCCGATAGCATCGACAAATTAATCATTGGCAAGTTTTGTTCCATCGCTTCTGGAGCCACCTTCATGATGGCAGGAAACCAAGGTCATCGCATTGACTGGATTTCGACCTTCCCCTTCTCTCCTGAAGACTTTGGAGAAGGCGTACAAGACGGTTTCGAGCGTGCCGGAGATACAGTGGTGGGGAACGATGTTTGGATTGGCAGCGAGGCGATGATCATGCCCGGAGTAAACATCGGCGATGGAGCCGTCATCGGAGCACGCGCAGTAGTGACGAGAGACGTCCAACCTTATTCGGTGGTGGTTGGAAACAACCAAGTCGTACGTCAACGATTCAGCGATAAAGAGATTGAAACTCTACTCAATATCCAATGGTGGAACTGGCCAATAGAACACATTAAACAAGCAATGAAAGTAATGTGTAGCAGCCAAGTCGGTGCGCTTGCGGACTACTATCAAGAGCACATTGTCGATTTGTAGATAAACAAAAGCCCATACATCTTGTTGCGACGTGTGGGCTCAGTGAGTAAGAAAGCTTAAACCGCAGCGACGTCCTCTTCTTCCAAGTTCGCCGAGACTTTAATTTCGTATTGATTGAAACGGAACGAACAACCGCCATGAGTACGCTTTGTCGTTACTTGCTCGTCGCCAAACTGCACCGTCACGCGAGTGAAGACACGCTCTTTGGCTTCGACAATATTTTCTTCTAACGCGACTTCAAAGTCATGTTCCGTTTGTTCTAGCTTTTGCTTTATCGCTTCAAGCTGCTCGTTGTTTTGTGTTTTCATCACATCAATCTGAGCTTGTTCTTCGTCGGTACGTTCGGCTTTAGGACGTTTCTTAAATTCGAGCTCTTTACGAATCACATCCATCGTGCCTTCTTGAGCGCGTTTGTATTGATCTTTGAGCTCTGCTAATCGCTCCTTAAATGCAGAATAGCGCGCGAACGCTTCTACCTTAGTGGCGGTGTCGCCTTCTACGCCCAATTGTAAGCACACCACTTTGTCACCGACTTTTGCATCTCCGCCGCTGAGCGTACCGTTCCTACCGTTCGCATCCAGCACCGTCAGATTGCGCCCACAAACAATATCGTTATTCATGCTGTGCACCGCCAACTCAATATCTTCGCCGGCTTGCAAATCACAATATTGGGCGTAGCTGGCAAGAATCGAACCTTTGGCTTTGACGTGACAACTCTTTGGCTGGCCATCACTCACGGTGTGGCCAATGATCCCTTTACCAACTTGGATGTCGTCTTGCGCTTGTACGTCAGCCGATTCAATGAAGCCGCCTACAGTAATAGAACCCGTCGCTTTAACAATCATGCCAGATTCAATGTTGCCACCGATAATCACATTCCCTTTGAATTTCACGTGGCCTGTATTCACGCCAACGCTATTAAGGCAGAGTGCGTTATCAACTTCGATGGTTTTGTCTTTAATCAGAGGCGTACCGGATACCGATGCAATCAATAGGTTTGGGTCTTGCTTGCTTATCTCGGTGCCCTTGCCTGGCTTCATTGGGCTGTCTTTTCCGACTTGTGGAGGAATCACTCGCCCTTGAACAGTAAAACCAGGCGTACCTTTGGTCGCAGGCGTGCGGCGCATCACCTCATCGCCTACGTCAACCGCGATAGTTTCACCGAGGTTACGTAAATCAATTTTGTCGCTAGCAGATTGGCCGTCTTTGGGTTTGAGGATGCGTTTGGTGATGTCTTTAACAAGAGGAGTAAAAAGAGCGTCTTTGCCTTTGATAGGTTGCTTACCAACCGCTACAGGTTGAGAAAAAGTTTCGCCGGGTTTGAGCTGAGTGCTGACAACCAACACTTTCTTCAAAGCCAGTTTGTTGATGCCTTTCGAAACTCGCGCTTGAGCAAGGGCTTGAACAATCTCGGGGCCACGTAAACCTCGGCCTCCGTACGCGCCGACAACGTTCATACTGGCGAGCATGTCATTATTCGATAATTCAACCTCAACTTGCGCGTTGCGTTTTTCCGCAATGACGATGCCTTCGTAGGCCTCGGCTTTACGTTCTTTGGCGCAGTTAATGAATCTCACGACTTCCCCCTCAACAACAAACATCTTTTCAGCGTTCATTGCGACGAGCTGCTCGTTTAATTCATTTTGATTTAGCTCACCACCGAGGTCCACTTCTCCCGGAAGACGGGCTATCACCTTGGTCTTATCTTCAGATAACTCAAGACACAGCTTCCACATACCCTTACCACTTTGCTTCCCATCAACACTTTCAGTCTACCCAAATCCGTTTTCTGAACAAACCTCGCATTTCTTATTATAGGGCTCACGTCACTAAAGAAAGTAATCCATCAATAACGGTTAAACAGATATTAAGAGAGCATTTCGATTTAACCTAAAGCTCAATCAAAATACACGCCGAAATAAAAAGGAGCTGGATTTACAGTGTAAAATCAGCTCCTAATAATTTCATTTACAGTGTAAATTTCCCTTTAGTGTTTACAGTGTAAATCGTTCCAAATGTGTCTTACTTCGTCCCTTAACTGCTGCTCAACTTGCCTTCTTCCAGGTAAACCAAATTGCTGAGCACATTCAGTCCAACTACGGTTAAGAAAAAGCTTACTGATCATCAAGTCGGAAGCGGAGTTCAAACCTAAGTTAAGTAACCACTGCTGAAGCCAAGCAGACACGGACTCATAACTGTTACCACCATCAGCATAGCATTCAATTAGTAATAACTTAGCGGGATGAAGTGGACTCATTCCCAAAGGTTGCGGTAATAGAGCTCGAAAAATAGAGGCTTCTAATTTTGGATAGACGTCAGCCACATTGTTAGACAACATTTCTTCAAATAGCGCCTGAGATTCATCGACCCAAGCCGTCTGTTGGGAATCACAAGGTTTGACCATCAAGACTGAATAACAACCGCTAGCAGCATCGCGCATTGACCCTAAACGAATTGCACGGAAGTTCGATTGTCGCCAGAAATAGAGCAACTCTTCCGTCGCACCAAAACTCGTGGATAAGTAGGCAATGTGTTTAGCAGCCATTTGCTCAAGTTGCTGCAGAATTTTTTGACCAATGCCTTTGCCTTGCAATGCTGGATGAACCGCAATTCTCATGACTCGCAGCGTCGATAGATTCGCGACATTCGGGAATCCTAGGTGGTTTGCAATCGTAATTGGGGCTAAGTGTCCTTTAGGACGACGCTTACCAAGCTGGATTTCTTCAATCAATTCATCGTCAAGGCCCCCCTCTTCGACCGCTAATATCACCCCCACAACCGCATTATCTTGCTTAGCAAAATAGAGCTGACTGTTGTCGTCTTGCAAAAGGTGAATCAAATCATTCGGAGAGGTCTGATAATGAGCATTCACCAAAAGAGCGAAGCACTCACGCAGCAAACTAGGCTGCGATATCAAATTGTTCTTATCGGCTTTAGAAAGGGAAATTGAGTCGACCTGGTTAAGTTGATGGTGCGTTAACTCCGCATCCAACAAAAACGCGTCATAGAGCCATGATTCGAGCGCATCATTCATGCTCCAGCGGATGGGCTGTGTCATGTGCCATGTTTTCATTCCCGAACGCTGTTTCTGAAGCCAATCAACAAATTTAATCGTAAAGCCCCGACCACAACCTTCATAACCATGAACAGTCGTAGAAAAAACGAGTCGATGATAATGTTCGGTAATGCTTTTGAGCATAGGAACTGGAATTGCAGCCGCTTCATCGACAAGTAACAAATCACATTCAGGTCTGCTCGATAGAAGTTCGTCAGGAGCAATGAATTGAATGGCTCCCTGCCCTGATTCTAATCTGTCCTTCCTAATACGCTGCGCATTAGGAAGTAGCCGCAAAGCATGTTGGTAAACAGGCTCAACGGCTTTTATAGATGGTGCCGTAATTAAGATTCTAAGCGGCTTCTGCTTTAATAAGTTCGCACACGCAATGCCGAGGGCACTTGTTTTTCCACGTCCACGATCAGCGGTCAAAACTAACGGTCGCTTTCGATGTCCAGTTACCACCTTTTCAATTAGAGAAATGGCATGTTCTTGTTCCGTGTAGTGGCTTTCTTTTTCTGCTTGCTTGATGTCTGGAGCCGTTGGCAATGGTTTGTCTTGCTCAAGAACAACGAGCTTCTCCCATTGTTTGTGCATCCATTGCTGAGCAAAATTCGTTGGTTGTCGCGGCTCAGTAATGACAATAAGAAAACCGCCGCCAACCAATGAGCCAAGCGCGGCGGTAAAACTATTTGCGTCAAAGCCATTTCGAGCATCAAACAATAGAACGTCACACTCTCTGCCTAGCAACATGTGCCCTTGTTTAGACGAAACACTGGATACGTTTTTCAAACCAAAATCACCAACAGAAAACCAACGTTGATGGCGCTGCGTTTTATGGAACTCTGACATCAACGCATTTTGCCAAGAAGCCTCGCCTTGAATGACAACACCAATCCTTTGGAAAGATTGGTGAGCTTGTTGTTGAAGTGATGAAAGGAAATCAGATTGTGTCTGCATTTTGTCTATCCAACGTTGAACTGACGCAATGGTATCACATCTTTAATTTGACGCTTCTCAGATATAAAAAAACCGCCCGGAGGCGGTTGATTCAATCATCTTTTGTTATTGCAGCTTGTTTTGCACAAAGGCAAGAATCTCTTCCATCAAGCTGTCGTCAACTTTCTTCAAGTTCAACGCCAGACTGCTACCTTTTCGGCTGTAGCTTGCTCGACCTTTAACTAAGTCGACTTTTTCCGTCTTCTTACCAGGTTTTGCTGGTGCAAGTTCAGTAATCCAATTTTCGATGCTTTCCGTGACTTCTTTTGTCAGACGAGCAACGCCTTGAGCTGTGCTTCGCTGCCATAAGAATCCTTCGCTAGAGCGACATTTATCTAACAGCTCTTGCTGTTGCTCTGGCGTTAGCGTTGAAAACTGTTTGTGCAGTTTCACGATTGTTGGGCGACCGAGATCGCCAACATTCGGATACGCTTGAAGCAGTTCTAACGGTAATGCTGCGGCTTTTAAAGCGCCACTTACCAACGCTTCACTGCACTGGAACATTTTTGCCAATGCTTTCTGATCCTCAGCTTCACCACTATCAAGCTTAGCTTGCATCTCTTTACCTTTTTCGTATAAAGAGAGCGGCTTGTGAGCATTTGCCACATCAGACAAAAACTTAGCATGGTCAGTATTGATGTTGTCAGCAACATAAACCAAAAAATCTTGTTCAGCGAGGATACAAGACATGCGACGACGGCTACCATCTAAAACTTCAATCTTGCCATCTTCAGTTCTACGACCCACAGCTGGATATTGTTGGCCACGCTCTTTGAGTGTGACCAAAACATCAGATAAAGCATGTTCGTTTAAGAACGATTGCTCACGAGCGTTATCAACAAATACTGTTGTTTCTGTCGCAACTTTATTTGCGGGAATACGCACAAGTTCAAACTGAACAATATTTTCACCTGCAACTGCTAGTTCAATCGTTTGAGCTTTCTCTTTTGCCGCAGTTTGCGCCTCTTGCGGAGTCACAACACGACGCTTATTCGTTTTGCCAAATAATTTCGCGTTTAATTCAGACGTTTTCAAAGCCATTTACTTATTACCCCTGATTCAATGACGGCCAATTAGAGTGCAGCACACGCTCTAATTCCAGTGCGCTTTTATGAACAGCGTCTTGCGCGGTAGCTAGTGTCTTCTTACCGCCTTCAAAATCGCTTACTGTCAGATCAAATACTGTGCTGTAGGTATCGGCACAGGTTTCAAACGCACGGCTACGAGGAATAGTAGCCATCATAACTTGGTCACCTAGAAGATAGTTCATTTCAGTTAAAACAGAAACTTGCTTCTTATTGTCGTCCTCAAACATGGTTGGCATCAAGCGAACAAACTCAAGACCATTCCAGTCCTCCGGGAACATTTCATATACCGTAGGCAAATGCTGGAAGAAGTTTACTGTTGAAGCCCAGTCCAGACGCTTAGCCGCACAAGGAATTAGCAAGGCATTTGATGCATACATAGCATTCCATACTAATGGGTCAACGTGTGGACCGGTATCAATCATAATGATATCGAAGTCATCAGCAATTTTATCAATCAGTTGCTCTTTCAGCAGACGGACGATATCGAGTGATGGGTCTTCAGATAGCGTTTGCCATGCTTCCGCATTAAACATCGCGTCTTCTGGAAACGCTGAAATCGACTTTAAGTTCGGATATTGCGTTGGCAGCAATACGTTTTTACGTAAGAATTCACTGTCAATTTCCACACCATCTGGCACGTTACCCAACATAATGTCTACCGCAGAATAGATATTATCATGCTCTGCCATGCTGATTTGCGGGTTGAGGAATAAACGTAGCGAGCCTTGTGGGTCTAAGTCGATTAAACAAATACGGTATCGTTTATCCAAATTTAGCGCTAAACATGCCGCTAAATGAACCGCGGTCATTGATTTACCTGTACCGCCCTTTTGGTTCTGCACATTAATAATCCAAGGTTTGTTACCTGAATTCTTTTTACGCTCATGAAATTTAGGCACTTCAGCCGCATCCATGAGCATGTGTGCTTCTTCTAACGTAATTGAATAATGATTCGCGTTGTTTTTAGTAAATTGATGCCCAGCGGCTTCCATTTTACCAATCGCGTCGTCGAGCTTACGGCGAGTTAGACCAGAACGGGTTTCCATCATCGCTTTCGACATTGGTGGGAAGTAGTTATCGCTTCGCTCTTCTAAAACAATTTCAATACGGTCAGCTTGAACCTGCTGAGTCAGCTCCGCTAACTCAAGAAGGTTTTCAATCGTTTTTTCTCTTTTCATGCCAAATTCCGTTGGAAGGATTTATAATTGCAATTGTACAGCAGTAAAGACCAAAAACAACAAAAAGGTGCACGAACATTTTGAATTACCATCACATAAAAAAACACCCAAATCGACGCTTTTATGATTTATGGTCAAAAAGATAACTATTTTTAATCAAATAATCTTCTCATAAGTGGACACCTAAACTTAAAAATAAAAAGTGTTACAGCGTCACTCATTTACAATGTAAATCAATTTTCTACCGGAACGATTATAATCTTAAGCTAAATTACGGATTATGTTAGACCAACCTAATTTAAACGAAAAATAGTAAGTAATATCGAAACAATAAAGACCTGAACACCTTGATCATGTCTCCGAGCAAAATAGGGCAGTTCCAGCGAAACATCTATGGAAGTATGATCAAGGTATGCTTATGATCATGCTTCCGTGTTAATAAACAAATCCGAAAGCATGATCATGGAAAAATAGAGCAGAGTACGGTGTAAACACTCAAATAAAATAAGATCCATTAATCGGAAATATGATCAAGCCTTAGAATCTCTCGGAAGCATGAGTTTTCTTCTCTGATTTACGGTTGAGTGCAGACAGAATGGGGGATTGAGCAGAAATTGACGGTATAGAAGCCGGAACAATGAAATTGCTCAAGTTGCTATGATAAATCACGCTCTCATGATCATGCTTCCTGTAAATAAGCAGAGACTAGGATTTACTTCTAAATATGAGCGACTTGAATGTATTTTAATCAGATGAGTGATATCTCATCAATATGGACGCCAGAACGATAGATATATTGGCTCTTGATCATCGATCCGAGTATAAATAACATCACCAATGCACGATATAATCATCGTGAAGATCATTATTAAATACTGCATCTGTGGATAACCTGTAAAAACATCATGATCATCGTTTCAAGACTCTTTTGATCATCTTTTCATAACCTTAATGATCATGCTTACGAATAAATATGATCATGCTTTCAGGTTATTGTTGATCATACTTTCAGACTTCTTATGATCATAGTTCCGAAATACATGGAAGCAATAGTCTTATAGAACAAAAGCTTAGCGAAAAATTTCAAGCCAGATCATTAGATCATATAATCAATTAAGATCAGATTAATCAAAAAGATCAGTTATTTAAAAAACAATCTTTTTTCTTTATTTATGATCTGTTTTTCTTTATTCTTCGGAACCATAGCACAACTACGGCTAGTGTGATCTGGATCTAAAATGACGGCTGATGAAAAAATTCTGATTAAAGCACCGAGAAGCCACAAAGATGGCCATCTTTTTGAGGTACATGAATCCTCTGCGGATTGGGTAGAGCAGTACCAACATTTCAAAGGGGTGACCAAAAGCATCTTAGAGTTGCTTAATCTGATCTCATTACGAGGCTTCAGCAGCAAGGATGGTTTGGTTTCAACCACTGAGATTGTGGAAGCAACAGATGGGCAACTCACACGCGCAGCCCTGCAACAACGTTTGCGCGCGGCAGTAAATATTGGTTTATTTACTCAAACTCCAGTGCGTTTTGAAGAGGGACTTGCTGGTAAAACGATGCTACATAAATTTGTGAATCCCAATCAGCTTATATCTGTGTTGGGAGCAACAAGTCTTGTTACCGACAAAGTTCGCCAGAACGAGAAACAAAAACGTTCGAAAGCATTGGCTCAGACTCAAGTAAACAAACGTTTGTTGAATGAGCACGGGTTAAACACACCTCCCACGATGAAAGATGAAGCCGATCAATTTGTTGTATCTCCAACAAATTGGGCTGGGATCATTGATCAAGCACTTGCGCCACCAAGAACTCGAAAAAGTTATCAGAAATCCATGGTGTCGATCTCTGGCACAAAAGCCGTTATCGAGACGCGATCATCCAAAAATATCATGACTGTGGATGATCTCATGACCCTGTTCGCTCTCTTCACGTTAACGGTTCAGTATCATGATCATCACAAAGATCAGTATCAGCTTGATGCGGCTCACGTACCAAACAAAACGCCGCTATACATCACTGATATTTTGTCGCTCAGAGGCAAAAAAGACAGTGGGCCAGCTCGTGATTCCATTCGCGATAGCATTGATCGCATTGAATTCACTGATTTTCAGCTCCATGAACTTACTGGACGTTGGCTAAGTGAAAACATGCCAGAGGGCTTCAAAAGTGATCGTTTTCGTTTTCTTGCACGAACCATCACAGCCTCTGAAGAGGCACCAGTGGAGGGTAGCGATGGTGAAATTCGTATCAAGCCAAACTTATATATTTTAGTTTGGGAACCTTCGTTTTATGAAGAGCTGTTAACACGCGATTATTTCTTCTTGTTTCCGCCAGAGATCTTGAAACAACATACGTTGGTGTTTCAACTGTACTCTTTCTTCCGTAGTCGCATGGTTCGTCGTCACACGGATTGCATGCTACTGAGTGAGTTAAATCAGAAGCTTGCACGTAACATTGAATGGCGTCGGTTCTCCATGGATCTGATCCGTGAGCTGAAACGCTTGTCAGACGGCAAAGGGACAGACGATCTTTTTGTGGTGAACTTATGGGGCTATCACTTAACGATCGAAACTATGATCGAGAATGATAAAGTGATGGATTACCAGATCGACATCAAATGTGACGTCGAAGAGGTACTGCGTTACTCACGTGCTCGTACAACCAACGCAGGCAAGCGCAACATGGCGCCTACGCTGCCAAACCCGCTTCGTAATGAGATGGTAACCCGACAGCAGCTTGAGGAGCTCTCAGGCATCATAGACGGCGAATTTGAGCCCATTCAACGCAAAGCACCGTCTCCAAGAGGAAATTTAGGGCGACGCGTGAAGCAAAGAAAACATTTGGTAGAGATCAATGCTGATGAGATCACCATTACTCTATCTAAATATACCTCACCAGAGGCTCTAGAACGCAGTATAACGGCTTTGTCTGCGATGACAGGGCACTCGTATGCCTCAATCAAAGAAGAGTGCTCAGATTACATAGAGAAGCTCGATTGGCTAAGGGTAGGGGATGAGCCGATTCCTTATGAGACATTAAGTAAAACCGTCGAGCTGTTTAACACCCAGAACGATGTTAAGCATCTTACCATCGAGCGACTGATTGCGGGGTTAGCGGTGCGTCGGAAAGTTTGTCGTCAAATCTTCGATGGTCACATGGATGAAATGGTATTTCGTGCCTTGGATGAAATGGCGATTTAAAAGTGTCGCTTGATGTGTATCAAGCTATAGGTGTGATGTATCGGTTTGAAATGTAACAATGTCTTTCGATGATAAAAAACAGACTTAACTCTTACAAACCACTGACATTAGAAGCTAAGCCTAATACTACTATTTATCCCGAATAGACAACCTTTTGTCCTTTCTGATGATTAATAGATTGGCTCATATTGTTACATTCATTCTGAATAGACTTCGCGAGTTTCTCCTCAGGAAACTCGCTTTTTTTTGCCTAAAATTCCGCTAATTAAGCCTTGATCATTTTTCCGGACTAATGAGGTAAACCTTGATCATGCTTCTTGGGTTCATTCCAATGTAATGAACGCATCAACGCAACATGTGATTCGATTAAGCTATGGGCTTGTTCCTGCCACTTGTTTTGATCACACTGCTGATTACAAAACTCTAAAGCCACAACGGTGAGATGCTGAAGTCGTCTCAAACACCAATCTTTGATCAGAATATCAGTCGAGACTTGGCATGCTGCTTGTTCAAGCTTTGCACTCGTATAAAGCAAGGTTTGATATGCTTTCTGAGGGTCTTGGTACCTTGCATGTTGAAACACGCGTAAACATCCATCCAACCAGCAAGCAATCGCTTTACTTTGAAGATCACTCAATTCGGGTCCAAACACGTCATCAGGCACCTGATATAAGATCGTTTCCAATTTTTCTACTTGATCATGTTTCCGCTGTTCGTACCACATGGCGATTTGATCTTGCCAAGTACTCAAATCCATTACGCTGCCTCAGTCCATTGTTTTACATAGTGATTTGGCCCTATTTGATCAAATTCGTCGACAATTATGCTGCTACGTTGACGAATTTCATCGGCATCTATCGAATAGTTTGGCTCATTTTTCACTAAGTTACCAAAAGGTAAGTCAGGATCAGGAACGGCAGAAATCAACAGCTTAGTATAAGGATGCTGCGGATTCTTAAGTATTGAATGAGTGTCGCCCCATTCAACGATTTGCCCTTTGTACATTACTGCGGTTTCTTCCGCGATGTAGTGCGCAGTCGCCAGATCATGAGTGATGTATAAAAAACCAATTCCCAGTTCTTGCTTCATTCGTTGCATTAAATTCAACACTCCCAAGCGAATAGAAACATCCAGCATAGACGTAGGCTCATCCGCAAGAATGATTTGCGAACCTACCGCTAAAGCCCTTGCTAAGTTTACTCGCTGACGTTGCCCACCACTGAGTTCGTGAGGGAACTTATTCAATGTCTCTTCAGGTAGTTCCACCAGCTTTAGGAGCTCTTCCAAGCGGGCTGGGATGTCGCGCTCGTTTTTGACTTGTTTATGAATTTTTAAAGGACGTGTTAGGTGATGGCGAATGGTATGAGTTGGATTGAGAGAGCCAAACGGGTCTTGAAACACCATTTGTACTTTACTGCGATATTCTTGTAGAGCCGATCGTGACGTGATCTCATTTATGTCAGTGCCATTGAAAAGGATCTCGCCTTCCGTTGCAGGATAGACTTTGGTTATTAAGCGAGCGCAAGTACTCTTACCGCAGCCTGACTCTCCAACCAAAGCCAAGGTTTTTCCTGCGTACAGATCAAAAGTCACTCCTTGAAGCGCACGAAAGGTTTCCTCTTTCGCTAAACCACCGCCCACTTTGAATTCTTTAATCACATTTTTCATTTGGATGATAGGCTGGCTCATGGTTACGCTCCTTGTAACTCTGGTTGTTTGTGGACGTCATGGATGTTTGGGAAAGAAGCCCATAGCTTTTGCGTGTAGGGGTGTTGAGGATGATTGCGTATATCGTATGCTCGATTGACTTCGACGATTTCTCCGTGACGCATGATTGCAATTCGATCACATAGTTGGCTCATGAGTGCCAGGTCATGAGTGATAAAGAGGACTGAAAAACCGAACTCATCTCTAAGCTGATAAATTTGCTGTAAAATTTCTCTCTGTACCACTACATCTAATGCTGTTGTGGGTTCATCCATAATGATCAGTTTTGGATTTAGAGACAAAGCAATGGCTATCACCAACCGCTGACGCATTCCTCCTGAAAATTGATGAGGATATTCTGCTAAGCGTTCTCGAGGAATATTGACCAAGTCCAACAACTTTTCTGCTCTATCTTTTGCTTGAGCGTTAGTGAGGCCTTGATGGTGTCGTAACACATCTGCAAATTGCTCTTGTATCGTTAAGACAGGGTTGAGTGAGTTCATCGCGCTCTGGAACACCATGGCGATTTCACTCCACCTTAGAGCGGTCAGTTCAGAGTCTGAGATACTAAGGATATCTTTGCCATCAAACCATATTTTACCGCCAGAAATGAACGCTGGCGGCTTATGAAGACGATTTATTGAGAATGCGATTGTGCTTTTACCACATCCAGATTCACCGGCGAGACCAAATACTTCGCCTTTGCCGATATCAAAGCTGACGGACTTTACCGCATTAAAATCACCATTATCAGTGATGTAATCGACGCACAAATCTCGGATCTGGATGACCGGGTCATTGTGGTATGCATGACTTAAGTTAATACCATCCATATAAACACCTAACCAATCTAAAAGATAATTATTATCATTATCAGGTGTGACGGTTTTTAGAAAGTATCAAACCATGAATCAGTGAAGTGACTCGAAAGTTAGGTGAAACAGGAAGTGGTGTAATGCGTCGTTGATAAAACTAAAGAAGAGCAGAATTGAGAGCTAGATCAGCACACTTTTCGTAGGGGGAATTACTCAAATTTAATCGTAAATTTGTCCCTTGGCAAAACTTAAATGATTAATCTATTAAGGAGTTAACGAAAGGGCGGGAGGGGTCACATTTCCCTACAGTTTTTCTTACCACCTTGTTCCGGTTTTGCTATAGATTACGCATCGAAAACATGGTGTGTTCGGAGGAAATATGTCCATTAATTCTATCGACCATGACGAGATGACCAACATCGCTCACAAATGGGAATTACCTGATGAGGAAACCGTTGTGAAGCCAGAGAAAACAGTGAAATCAGCAGAAGCCAGAAGACGCATTGAAGCGTTACGTGAGATCCGTGAAAGTGGGTTGACCATTGAAGAAGCAAGGGAGCTTGGCTTGATACACTGATCGCCTCAGGTTGGTTTAGCAACCCATAGGGTAGTCGACGGACTGCCCTTTTTATTTTTTCACTCTATTACTCTCTTATTCAAACTCTCCATTTATCTGTCTTGCGCCTCAAAAGCACGAGTTTCACACTCACGTCCCGTCCCGAAGAAGTTTGACAATCTGACCTTGTGTTACTAGATATATCAGTAGCGATATGCTTTTTGTTGATTATCGCAACCACAAAGCAAGGAGCGCAAGTATGGTTGATCAAATCCTTTTTTATGAGCCCGATGAGCCCCACGGTTTTCTCTCAAATTTTTGCCATGCCCCAGTCAATATCTCCTCCCAAACTTGGCCCACCAGCGAACATTATTACCAAGCCCAAAAGTTTCTCGATGCTCAGTTGCAAAGTAAAATTCAGCACGCAAGCACCCCTGACGAAGCGTTTGCTTTAAGCCGCAAATACGAACACTTTGTCAGAAGCGATTGGGACGATATAAAGTTGGCTGTTATGGCTTTCATCGTTAGGGAAAAGTTTCTACAAAATCCACCATTAGCGCAGCAATTAATGAGAACGGGTAACGCTTGCCTAACAGAGCATTCTCATAAAGATGCCTTTTGGGGAGACGGGGGAGATGGTAAAGGAGAAAATCATCTAGGAGAGATTCTGATGAATGTGCGGGCAGAGCTGAGACATGTTGAGCCTTACAATCTCGTGAAGTTTATCGATAAAGCCAAATTGCCCACCCAGTGGGGCACATTTATGATGTACGGCTTTATTGAAGCCGCGACAAATAAAGAGCATCTTGCTCTGGTCTATGGCGAGCCAACAAAAAGTGCAGCTCCACTTATTCGGTTGCATTCGGAGTGTCTTACCGGAGATGCTCTATTTAGCACGCGTTGTGACTGTGGTTTTCAGCTTAATAGAGCGCTACAAAACATCGTCAAAGAGGGATGTGGCGTGCTGCTTTATTTACGTCAAGAAGGGCGTGGAATCGGCTTGATTAATAAAATTCGTGCCTATCACTTACAAGATGATGGCGCAGATACCGTGGAAGCAAATGAACGTTTAGGTTTTGCCGCTGATATGCGTGATTACGCGTTCTGTAAAGGAATGCTAGAGCATTTGGGGATTGACGCTGTGCGTCTAATGACGAATAACCCACGCAAGCTCGCCGCCTTAAAAGCGGTTGATATTAACGTCATTGAACGAGTGCCATTACAAGAAGGGAATAACCCAAGTAATCAACATTACCTGCAAACCAAGGCGAGTAAATTGGGGCATATGTTTGATCCTAAGTTTGTTAACCACACTAAGTAAGTTCTACAGATTTCTCAGAAACAAAAACGCCAACGTATCATCGCTGGCGTTTTTGTTAATGAGTTGATTCATTGATACTTTTGAATGATTTCATCAATTTCCCCTGAGGTTTTTAATTCAACGAGTCGTGTATTGATGTAATTTTGAGTTTCTGGTTGCATTTGAGGTGAAAAAGCTAGGTAGATTGAGTAGTCAGGAATAACCGAGCTGAAAGGCTGTATCTGAAAATTCTCTAACGGCAAATTGAGTCGCTTTAAGTTGTAAAGGACTCGGGATTCCATCTCGACAAAAGCTGTATCTCCAGGGGTTCGGCTTATCACTCGGTATGCGGCGTTGTAGTCTTTCACACGCATTTCATTGACACTGCCATTTTCAAAGAACGGTGTTAAATTTGGATAATCAAACCCCAGCAGTAATACAATAGAACGACCATGCATCGTATCCATATTTTTGAATTCTAAAGGCTTCTCGCTACTCGACACCAGTACATGTTTTACAGTGTAAATGGGCTCCTCAGATAAATTTTCCGATTGCACCTTGCCCCAGTTCGGGCTGCCATAAGTTAACCAGTTTGGCTCAGCGCCTTCTTCCAATATGGAAATCATACGTTTAAATGGATAAGTATGATAATTCACTTGGTAATCCGACTCCGCGAAGATAGCGCTGACGATATCGGTCACAATTCCGGAGTGCATTTGTCCCTGTTGTTCAATTTGAAATGGTCGAGCTTGTTCAGCAATGACGTAATAGTTCACTTGATTTGCGGTCACATGAGAACTTACAACAATTAAGCTAAAAGCCAATCTAAGTAGAAGTCTTTTCATCGTATCCTCGATTATTATTTGTGCGTAGCTATATTTAGAGTAGCGCAAGTTTATCGGAGCGGTTTCATATGGATGAAAAAGAGCGATCTCAACGTCGTTTTAGTATCGGCAACCAACTTATGTTGGCGGTATTAACGTTGAGTTTAATCTTTACGGTCATCATTTCTACAGTGAGCTTATATCGAGTTTTTCACGAAGATTTAGCCCATTTAGATGTTGAATTAAAGCAGGTTGAGTCTAGCTATTTATCGAGTTTTTCTGCGAGTTTGTGGGTAGAGGATAGGGAGCTGTTGCTGACACAAGCTCAAGGTGCAATGCGTATGCCCTCGGTGGACTACTTACGTATTGCTAGTGAAGACGAAGTTATCATTGAATTAGGTTCGGCGCTTTCTGAGGATGTTGTCGAGAGAAGCTGGCCGATGCAGTATCGGGTCGGCGATAAAACGTATGATCTCGCGATATTAACGGTTCAATCGGATCTTAGCGCGATATATGAAGATCTTTGGCAGCAGTTCTTTTTTCTACTTACGACAGAAGCGATCAAAATTCTTGTCCTCATCATTGGTGTTCTTTGGGTGGCGTTTCGCTTGTTGGTCAATCCGTTACAATTGCTGTCTGGTGCGGTGAGCGATTTTCGTGGCGGTACAGTGCCGAGTAAAGTGACTCTCCCTAAACGATGGTGCTTTGATGAAGTGAGTGTTTTGGCAGAGAAATACAACCGAAGTGTTGAGAAAGTGAAAGAGCACCAGACTGAGTTAGAGGCTGAACGCGATAGGGCAGAAGTCGCTAATCGTAAGAAAAGTGAGTTTCTTGCCACTATGAGTCATGAGATCCGCACACCGATGAATGGCATTATTGGTGTGTCGTCGTTGCTCAATGACACCGACCTCGATCCCCAGCAAAAAGAGTTTGTAGAGATCATTGACAGTTCTTCTCACTCACTAATGACGATCATCGACGACATTTTGGACTTCTCTAAAGTTGAAGCTGGCAAAGTAGAGCTGGAATACACGAGCTATGATCTTCGCGAGCTACTTGACGATGTCATCAGTTTACATAGTGTCAAAGCCAAGCAGAAAAACTTACAGCTGCTCAGCGATATTGATCCTCACTTGCCAATGGAAGTGCAAGGTGATGCCACACGATTGAAACAAGTTCTGAACAATTTGTTGAGCAACGCGATTAAATTTACCGAGCGCGGCCATGTGAAGCTTCTTGTAGCGTTATCTCGACTTGATGGAGAGACCGCTCATATCCGGTTTCGAGTTGTGGATTCTGGTATTGGTATTGCGAAAGAGCACCAACAAGCAATCTTCGAACGCTTCCAACAAGCTGATGGTAGTACCACCAGAAAGTATGGTGGGACAGGGCTTGGTTTGGCGATAGCTGCACAGTTGGTTAACTTGATGGGAGGGGAAATACAACTAACAAGTGAGCTTAGGCTGGGAAGCTGTTTTGAATTTTCGATTCCTGTTGCTGTAATAAATGCGCAATCGACCTATACCGACCAACTTAATGTATTAGATTTCCCGAAAGCGGAAGACAACGAAATCAGCCCTCAAGATAACGATAAACCTTGGGTATTGGTTGTTGAAGATACCATCGTCAATCAGAAGGTAGTTCGCATCATGTTAGAAAAACTGGGTGTGCGAGTGAGTGTCGCCAACCATGGCGAAGAAGCATTGCAGCTGTGTGATCAGCAGCCTTTCGATTTGATTTTTATGGACTGCCAAATGCCTGTGATGGATGGGTTTATTGCTACGGAGCGAATTCGAAAAATGGGAGAGTGGGGGAAACACGTTCCAATTATTGCGCTAAGTGCCAATGTCATTAAAGAGGATCAGCAACATTGCTTCGATGTTGGGATGAACGAGTTCGTGGCTAAACCCGTTACCAAGACTCGATTACAACAAATATTCGAACAGCATTTACCAAAAGCACTGAAAATCAGCGCTGTGCCTAAATAGTTAACTTGAAATCGATCAAGTTAAGTGCGTTTCTATTCTGTAATTGTAACTCTGTGTGATATAGTGCCCGGCTAGTATTTAAAGTACCTTGAGGCTGTGAATGTCGTTTAATCTATCCCTATTGCCGCCTGACGAAAAAAACAAAATCGAACTGGATAAGCAGGCGTCGTTTTTGGTTTGGAAGCTCAGAGAGGCCAAATCTGGTCCTGAAGCAATAGAAGAACAGTTGTCCAAGATTAACGATGCTGATGAAAAGGCGTTTTTCCAGCAATCGGTCGAAAAGTACAAACGAGTAATGGGTGTCGCTTAACGCGAACCGTGGCAATGGTTCAATCCAATGCGACGAATGAGGTAACCTCCCTATTCCTTTGCTAAGCGAAATTGAAAAGGTTTCGCTTTTTGCTAAAATCCTTCGCATTAAATTTGAATTTAGAGAGACATCCCGATGGGAAGAAGTTTTGAAGTGCGCAAAGCCTCTATGGCGAAAACTGCAGGCGCGAAAATTAAAGTTTATTCCAAATACGGTAAAGAAATTTACATGTGCGCGAAAAACGGTGGTGGTGATCCAGACATGAACTTGTCTTTGAAGCACCTGATCGCAAAAGCGAAAAAAGACCAAGTTCCTGCGCACGTTATCGATAAAGCGATCGACAAAGCGAACGGTGGCGGTGGTGAAGACTACACTCCAGCACGTTACGAAGGCTTCGGTCCTGGCGGTACTAGCGTTATCGTTGACTGTCTAACAGACAACGGCAACCGTACTTTCCAAGATGTACGCCAATGCTTTGTGAAAGTCGGTGCGAAAATTGGTGTTGAGGGCTCGGTTTCTCACATGTTCGATCACCAAGCGGTATTTCAGTTCAAAGGCGACGATGATGAAATCATCCTAGAAACGCTAATGATGGAAGACGTAGACGTTACTGACGTTGAGCTAGAAGACGGTGTTATCACTGTATTCGCACCTCACACTGAATTCTTCAAAACAAAAACTGCGCTTAACGGTGCATTCCCAGATCTAACGATCGATGTTGAAGAAATCACATTCGTTCCGCAAACTCATACGCCTGTATCGGGTGAAGATGCTGAGAAGTTCCAGAAATTCCTAGATCTTCTAGATGACTGTGATGATGTTCAGCAGGTTTACCACAACGCAGAGCTGTAATTAATTCGCTCATATCGTTGTAAAAAGGCTTCCTCAGGGAAGCCTTTTTTTGATCGCTTTTTCTCAAGCAGAGCTATGCGTTACGATATTTGGAATAACACAGCGACATGATTACACCAAAACAGATACCTTGAGTTAGCATCGCCGTGCCGCCATAGCTAAAGAAGGGAAGTGGGCTACCCATTACTGGCAACAAGCCACTCACCATGCCCGTATTGATAAAAGCATACAGAAAAAAGCTCATCGCTAATGCGCCACTTACCAGCCGACTAAAAAAGTGGTCAGACTGACATGCAAGCAACATAACGCGTGCAGTAATAAACAAGTACAATGCGAGTAAGACTAAACTGCCAACAAAGCCCCATTCTTCCGCATAGGTCGAAAAAATAAAGTCCGTATGACTTTCTGGAATAAAGCCAAGTGTTCCCTGCGTTGCATTCATCCAACCTTTGCCTTTCATACCGCCTGAGCCAATTGCAATCAAAGATTGGATGATTTGGTAGCCCGAACCCAGTGGATCGGACTCAGGGTGCAAGAACTGTGTTACACGGCTCTTTTGATAGGTTTCCATAACGAAGAACCATAAAATAGGTGTTAACGTTAAAATGCTCGCAATAAACCCGCAGATTATTTTCCAGCTCATGCCAGCCAAAAACAAAACGAACAATGCATAAATGATGGTAAAAACAGCACCGTCTAAATCCGGTTGTAGCGCGATTAACCCGGCAGGAATCATTGTAATAAGTAAGCAAAACGCAATTTTCCGACTGTCTGGTCGACCTCCTTCAATATGCAGCATCCAGGCGATCATGATTGGAATGGAAAGTTTGATTAGTTCAGACGGTTGAAAGCGGAAGAAGCAGATATCGAGCCAACGTTGAGAGCCATTGGTGCTATCACCAAATAAAGCGACAGCAAGTAGTAGCGTA
The DNA here is from genome assembly GCF_033338745.1 of Vibrio sp. Vb1026. Lineage (NCBI taxonomy): Bacteria > Pseudomonadati > Pseudomonadota > Gammaproteobacteria > Vibrionales > Vibrionaceae > Vibrio > Vibrio sp. Vb1026. Next base: position 93,291 of record NZ_JAWOTH010000001.1, on the reverse strand, counting down.
ACCGCAATAATGTAGAGATATGGAGCTGAGCGCTGATAGCTGGACGCTGGAATCGAGGACATGACCAAGATACAAACTAATGTCAGTCCGCAGCGCGCCAAATGTTTGAAGAGCATCGCCTCATTAAAGCTACTGGCACTCCAGAGAGTGAGCGAACTTAACAGCATGATCGGAATGATCGCCATGAGTAGTGGCAAATCAACTCTTGGGAAATAACGCTTATTCATTTTCAACGACCTAATAACGCACCTATTTTGAGTGCGAAAACAACTAAAACTCGAAGAGTTCAAACTATTCCGATGCTAAGAATCTCGATTTGGAAACAACAGACACCATGCAAAGGTGTGTAAGAAAGGAGAGTGCGACACTGTCTGTTATGGGTAGTTGTGGGATGGATAAATACACTAGCCTCAGATTTTAAGCCAGTGTTTTTATTGTGACTGCCGTAAAAATGTAGCGTTACGAATGAACGGAATTGTATTTTCTGTTTAAGTGAATGTCATTCATCCTCTCTCAATACCATTCACTCCGCATAATTGCCATTGGTCGCATGCACAAGCAGCGTGCGACCTTCTCCCTTAATCTGAAACCATCAAATCACGTTCAACTAAGGACAGTACATGATGGTTTCTCAATCTCGCTCAATCAAAGCTCTTAAACTGGCAAGTACGTTTATCGCCGCATTTGCACTTAGCAGCAATCTGGCTCTGGCTAATCCAAGCGAGCGCACACTCAGTCAATTCAACCAAGCGGCGCAGGGTGACTCTGGTTTAGTTGATACCGTTTACGGCGAATTATCCAAACAACTTGAAGAGCAGGGCGCAACGCCGGTGACCTTGGTTTACTTGGGCAGTGCGGAGACGTTGCAAGGTCGTGAGGCGTTTATGCCTTGGAACAAGATGAAGTTCACCGAGCGCGGTCTTGCCACAATCCAAAAAGGTTTGGACTTAATGGCGAATCAGCCATTACCACTGCAAGAGCAACAACGCTTACAAGGCTTGCCGGAATACCAGCTAGCTACCGCCATGGCAGCTACTACGTTTACCTCTCTGCCAGACATGTTCAATCACTTTGAGCGTGGCTACGAGCTGTACCTTTCTCTGCTCGATGAACCGAGTTTTAGCCAACAACCTTTCGCGGCTACTTCGTGGATTTACCGTTATGCCATTGAAGCGGCACTGCGCGCTGAAGATGTTCAACAAGCCAAAATATGGTTAGCGCAAATGGAGCAATTGGGCGACAGCAATCTAGAAACGCAAACCGCGAAAGCGCTGCTAGCCAAGTATTAGGGAGGCGTCATGATTGTTTTTAATCAACTTAGCCGCGATTACGCCCTTGGCAGCCAAACGGTGCGTGCATTACGAGACGTTTCTGGTGAAGTGTTTTCCGGCGAAATGGTGGCATTGTGCGGACCGTCTGGCTCAGGCAAAAGCACCTTACTTAACGTGCTTGGCATGCTGGATACTCAATACCAAGGTCAGGTGACATTTGCAGGCAGCCCATACCCAACCGGACAAATGCAGGCGGCGAAAATGCGCCGTGAAAAGCTTGGTTTTGTGTTCCAAAAATTCAATCTTGTGCCTGTGATGACGGCGTTGGAGAACGTGGCGTATCCGTTACACCTCAACGGCTTTTCAAAAGCAGAGCAAACCGAGCTCGCTACGCAAATGCTAGAACACGTTGGCTTGGGCGAATTTATTCATCATATGCCCGATAACTTGTCGGGCGGTCAGCAACAACGTGTGGCAATTGCTCGTGCGTTAGTACACAAACCAGCGTTGGTGATTGCTGATGAGCCAACCGCAAGTCTTGATAGCCAAACTGCCAACAAGGTCATCGACATTATGAAAGGGCTTGGACACGAGCTTGGCACTACTTTTATCGTCGCCACACACGACCCTCGTATGGCATCCCGCTGTGACCGCACCATTGAGTTGGTGGACGGCAAAATCACCCAAACGCATGCAAGTGTGGAGGAGGTTTCATGGGCAAGCTAATTCCTGTTTCGGTTCGCCTCGCTTGGTTGAACCTGCAACGTAATCGCCGCCGCAGTTTATTGTCGATGCTGATCATTGCCATTGCCGTGTTTGCGTTAACCAGTGCGGGCGGTTTTGGTCTGTACACCTATGACAGTTTGAAAGAATCGACAGCGCGTGACACGGGGCATCTGACGTTAACCACGCCGGGTTACTTCGCTAAAGAAGAAGAGATGCCACTGAGTAACGGTTTAACTCACGCCGACGACATCACCAAGCAATTGATTGGCTTAAACGAAGTGCGAGGCGTGCAGCCACGAGTTGAGTTCAGTGGTTTGATTTCCAACGGCAACAAATCATCGATCTTTATCGGTATTGGCGTGAACGAGCGCGAATTCGATATGAAAGGACCGTTTTTGGATGTGCGCGAAGGGCAAACGCTGTCCAACATTCATGCATCGCGTTATGACCCAGCAGAGCCGGAAGTGATGCTTGGCGTTGATTTGGCGAACAACTTAAGCGTGCACGTTGGCGATTGGATCACCTTGCTGGCGACCACAACCGACGGTGCATTGAATGCGTATGACTTCAAAGTACGTGGCATCTACTCAACTGGCGTGCCTGAGCTTGATAAACGCCAACTTTACGTACACATCAACAGCGCGCAATCGTTGCTCGGTTCAGACAAAGTCAGTGCGTTATCTGTCTTCCTGTTCGATACCAGTTTAACTAACCAAGTCGAGCAACAAGTGGCTTCGGTGCTGAGTAAGCAAAAGCAGAACTTTGGCGACCAAGATATTGAGATTACGCCTTGGCAAGAGCGCGCGTTCTTCTATCTCAAAGTGAAAGATTTGTACGACCGTATCTTCGGCATCATGGGCGCAGTAATGGCGCTGGTGGTCTTTGTTGCGCTGTTCAACACCATGACCATGTCGGTCACCGAGCGTACACGTGAAATTGGCACCTTGTCGGCTCTTGGTAGCTACCCTCGCGAAATCATTGCTGGGTTCTTGCGCGAAGCAGGGTTACTCGCGGTGATTGGCAGCTTAATCGGTGCTTTGTTTACTGCGTTAGTTACCGTCTTACTGATGGTCGTGGAGGTACAAATGCCGCCACCACCAGGACGCACGGAAGGTTACCCATTAACGATTTACTTCTCTTGGGAGCTGGTGGCCGTCGCAGGATTCGCAGTATTGATGATTTGTTTGGTTACGGCGTTTTTCTCGGCGCGCAAAGGGGTGAACAAGCCAATTACGGAGGCACTGATTTATGTTTAATTTCAAATCACTATTACCAATTGCATTGCTGACGGCAAGCGGCGTTGTAAGCATGAATGTCAGTGCGAATGAAAGAGCGTTAGATGCACAGCAAGTTGCGCAATTGATTGAAAAAGCCGACAGCTACCGCTTGCACGATGATTCCTCCAAAGTGGTGTCTCTGGTGCGCTTATATCAAGACCAAGAGTTAGATAAAACCCGCCTTTACCACGTGTACACGCGTCCAAATCGTGAATCGCTGGTGGTGTTCAAATCAGCAGTCGAAGCTGGGCAAAAGATGCTGATGATGGGCGACAACTACTGGCTGCAAATGCCAAAGAGCCGCCGTCCGATTCGCATTACGCCAATGCAAAAGCTGCTTGGTGAAGCGTCTATCGGCGACATCTCAACGCTGACGTGGAGCCAAGATTATCAAGGTGATTGGAAAGCGACAGAAACTGTCTCGGTGAACGGAGAGAGTGTCGCGGCTTATCACCTTGCGTTAACCGCGAAAACCAAAGGGGCGAGCTATCAGAAGATCGATTTGTGGTTGTCTGAGCAAGATGCGTTTCCAATTAAAGCTGATCTCTACTTGCGCTCTGGCAAGCTCGCCAAGCAAGCGCAATATGGACGTGCAACCGACAACGGCGAAGACTACGTCAGTGAGATGACCTTGCTTGATAGCATTCAGCCGAGCAAAAAGACCGTTATCGAGTACCAAGAAATCGTGCCTTGGCAACTGGATAACAAGTTCTACAACCCAAGTTATTTGCCTAAAGCCAACACGACTCAGCTTTAGTCTGAGCTTCGTAAATAGAACCATGAAAACGAGCAAGGAAGTCACATGAAATCGCGCCAGCCTAACTTTACCAAAAGCACCAGTTTGTTGATTGCTGCCTCATTGTGTGTGGGCGCGTCAGCCCCTGCTTTTGCCAATGATGAACTGAGTTTTGAGTGGGATTGGGCTGTCAGTTACGAAACGGCCAAGCAGCGTGATAGCGCATTTATGCAGGCGCAGAGCAGCTCTCGTGATTCACTTAATGCACTGTTGGATGTGCAGGTGAATTATCAGAACTTCAGTGGTTTGTTCGCTCTGTATAGCCAAGGTTTGTACCTCAATCAACAAGGAAAGAGTGATTGGTGGAGTGAAGCTGATAACCAGTTGCTGATTAGAGAGCTGGCTTGGCTAGGGGAATGGCAAGTCGGTGATACCACTCTTGATGTGAGTTTAGGTAAGTTGCGTGTGGATTGGGGCGTGGGTTATGGCTACCGACCTTTGGATCTGTTTAAGCCTTATCGACAAAACCCGGTTGGCTTAGTCGCAGAAGAGGGGGCGGGTGTGTTTTCACTTTCACACTATGATATGGCCGGCGAGTGGACCGTCATTGCGACCGATTCAAGCTGGGGGCAACAAAACCAAAGTGCACTTGATCAAGCCGCAGAGCAGCAAGGTGTTGGTATTCGTCGATACGCGCTGGTGGGTGACACCGAGTATCAACTTATTGGTTATTACGATGATGTGCGCCGAGGTTTACTCGGAGCCAGTGCCATTGCCGTGTGGGATGAATCCATCGCCATGCACGGATCAATGCTGTGGCAAAAGCAAAGTGTCGGCTATCAGTTTCAGCAAGACGATCTTTACCAACCCGTTTCAGTTGAGGAGCAGGGAAGCGCATTCCAAGCCTTAGTTGGGGTGAACTGGGCAAACCAAGCCGGACACAACGTGATTGCTGAATATTGGTACGACAGCCGAGCATGGTCGAAAAGCGAATGGCAACAAGCAATAGAGCGTGGCGAATTACTCTCTCAACCCCTTAATTCCCAAACGTCTCTACTTGCGACAAGCTACGCCCAAGGGTTTCAGCATGCCAATATCGTTCAGCATAATGTAATGCTGCACTGGAGTTGGGATGTGGAAGCGTGGGCTGCATGGAACGGTAAAGCGGATATGGGCTGGCTAAGTGATGTAACCCCTACGTTGGATGTGATGTTGTCGCCACAAGATGGTGGTGTGATTGTCACGCAGTGGCTTAACTACCAATGGATTGATACTGGCGATCAAAGTGTAGAAGTGGAAGTTGCCGCACGCTTTTTAACCGGAGACGACCAATCTGCTTACGCACAAATCAATGATAAGCATATGATTGTATTTAACATCAAAGGGAAATTCTAAATGTGTTCAGCAAAATCAGTGGTGAAAAGTGGATGGCCGCGTAGCTTATTAGTGACCACGGCATTTTGTTTCTTTATTGCAGCAATGACGCTCTCGGTTTGGGGCGGTCCATTTTATATTCATGTGGCGGTTAGCTTTGGATTTGGCTATTCGGCTATCTTCTTCTCATGGCTTGTCGACCGCCTGTTTCCTACCATTCCTCGTTTGGTGGAAGTGGCTATCTCGCTGACGGCTTGCCTATTGTTTGGTGTGGTGAACGCCCAGCTTTGGCTTGGGGAATACTTCGGTATCTCAAGTATGCTGTCGGTTGGTCTGATGGGATTGTTATTCAGCGCCATGTGCTTTTTCTATTTCTACTCACGCGAGCAACATGCGGTCGCTCAGCGAGAGTTGGAGGCCATCAAACGCGAGAAAGCAGAGCAAGACCGTGCGCTGCTGCTGAGTCAACTTAAGCAGATGCAAAGCCAGATTGAACCGCATTTCTTATTTAATACCTTGGCGAATATCAGCGCGCTCATGTCGCAAGATGTCGATAAAGCCAAGCTGATGCTAGAACAATTAACCGCGCTACTGCGTGCAACGCTTAAAAGCTCACGTGAAGAACGCACCACCATCGACGATGAAACGGCGTTAATTGAGGCTTACTTAGGTATTCAACAAACTCGTTTGGGTGAACGACTCAGTTACAAGATTGAGGTGGAAGAGGGTTTGGGCAGAACCGAGTTACCGCCGATGATGCTACAACCCTTAATAGAGAACGCTATCATCCATGGTATTGAGCCGAAGCGAGAGGGTGGTGAAGTCCGTTTGCTCATCAAGCGCGAACAACAGAACTTGAAGATTGAAGTCAGAGACACCGGTGTTGGCTTGAATCACGTTAGTGGGCACATGGGCTCTGGCGTGGGTTTAAGTAATCTCAAGCAGCGAGTTGAAGCTTTGTTCGCAGGGCAAGGAGAGGTTTCTATCAGTGAGTCTGCTCAGGGTGGCGTTTGTGTTCGCTTGCGCTGGCCAATGGAATCGTAATCAAGGAAGAAAGGAATGAATACAGGGTTTACTGCCATTATTGCTGATGATGAACCGCTACTGAGGCGCCATCTTGATAAAAGCCTAGCTGAAGTGTGGCCAGAGCTAGAGGTGATAGCCAAAGTCGCGGATGGTGAACAAGCGTTGCAAGCCATTGAGCAAAACCAACCTGACATTGCGTTTCTTGATATTCGTATGCCAGTTCTGGATGGCATGACACTAGCGCAAAAACTCAATCAACTCGCCAATCCACCTTTGATTGTGTTTGTCACTGCGTACGATGATTACGCCATCAAAGCCTTTGAACAAAATGCCGCCGATTATTTGCTCAAGCCTATCTCGGATGAGCGCCTGATGACGACGTGTGAAAGAGTGAAAGCACGCCTTGCTAAGCGAGAGCAAGAGAGCAGTAATGTGCAGATGAGCAGCCTGTTAGAACAGTTACAACAATTATCCGCGCCACAAACGCCGCAATATCTTCAGTGGATCAAAGCGACGCAAGGGGAAGATATTCATCTGATTGCCACGTCTGATGTGTTGTATTTCAAAGCGGAAGAAAAATACGTTTCTGTGTATGCACAACAAGGACAAGGCAAAGTGCAGGAGTATTTGATTCGTACATCGTTGAAAGAGTTGATAGGGCAGCTTAACCCAGAACAGTTCTGGCAAGTGCACCGTTCAAGCGTGGTGCAAGTGTGCAAAATTAGCAAAGTAAACAAAGACTTTGCTGGCAGAATGTTTGTTCACGTTGGAGAGAACAGGCTCCCGGTGAGCCGTGCATCTCAAAGTTTGTTCAAAGGGATGTAATCGCTAGAGCTGCTCACTTTTTACACTGTAAACTCGCTGCTCATTTTTTTCAGCAATAAAAACAAAAAGCGCCTAGGTCATAAGACATTAGGCGCTTTCTTCGTTTTATAGCGACGATTTCTCCGAAGAGGCGAATGGGCTTATTCGCTGATCGTCACTTTCTCGATAATGATTGGATCGCATGGCACATCATCGTGACCAAGTTTAGAGGTCGTTTTCACTTTCGCGATGCGGTTTACGACATCCATACCCGCGGTCACTTTACCAAACACGGCGTAGCCCCAGCCTAGGTTGGTGGTTGCGGTGTGGTCTAGGAAATCATTGTCTTCCAAGTTAATGAAGAACTGTGCCGTTGCAGAGTGCGGAGCATCGGTACGCGCCATTGCGATAGTACCAACAAGGTTTTTTAGACCACGGTTTGCTTCGTTCGCGATAGGGGCGCATGTTGGCTTTTCTGCCATGTCTTCGGTATGACCGCCACCTTGGATCATAAAGCCGTCGATAACGCGGTGGAAAATGGTGCCGTCGTAGAAGCCATCTTCACAGTATTTTTTGAAGTTCTTTGAGCTAACTGGCGCTCGTTCTAGGTTCAATTCAATTTCGATGTCACCGAAATTGGTGGTCATAATAATCATCTTGTTTGCCCTTGTGGGTGCTAAGTTGGCGGCATTATAGCTAAGTCGCATTATGATAGCAGAAATAAAAACAGCGACGTTTTGGCGTCGCTGTTTGCATGTTGAGTGTTTGAGGAAAGCTCTAGACCGTAAAGCGACCGACCAAGTCGTACAGCTCGTTAGCTTTGTGGTTTAGGTTGCCACTACCTGCGCGGTTTTGATTCGCAAGGTGTGCCGATTGGCTGCTTTGTTGAGAGATGACTTCGATGCGTTGTGAAATCTCTTGGCCAACTTGGCTTTGCTCTTCGGTTGCTGTTGCGATCAGGGTGTTCATGTCCATGATGTTAGCAATTGCGGCTTGGATTTCTTGCAGTGCGGCAGAGGCAGCTCGTGCTTCCTCAACCGTTGCTTCACCACGCGCTTGGCTTGAGCCCATGGCTTTCACTGCTGCATCCGAGCCAGACTTCAACTGCTCAATCATTTGGTGAATTTCGCCTGTGCTGTCTTGAGTGCGACTTGCCAGTTTACGAACCTCATCGGCAACGACTGCGAAGCCTCGACCTTGTTCGCCTGCACGGGCTGCTTCAATGGCTGCGTTTAGTGCCAATAGGTTGGTTTGCTCGGCAATGTCTTGAATCACTTCTAGCGAAGAAGAAATGTTTTGTACGTCGCTCTCTAAACGAGAAATTACCGTGCTGGCTTCCGACACCTCTAGCGCGAGCGCTTCGACAGAGTTCGCTGCCGAATCAACAATGTGTTTTGCTTGTTGTGAGTTTTCATCGGCGTCTCTGGCTGATTGCGCGGCTTGGTTAGCGTTGTTTGAAATCTCGTGCGCCGTTGCTGTCATCTCAGTCATTGCCGCAGCGACCTGTTCGGTTTCTTCACGTTGACCTGAAGCTAACTCGTCCACTTGCGATGCACGCTGTGACATCTCGTTGGTCTCTGAAACCACTTCTTGTCCGACATGGCTAACACTCTTGATGATGCCTTGCAGGCTTTCAACGAAGATATTGAAGTTACGGCTAAGTTGGGTGAACTCCGGCACGCTCGATTCTTCCATGCGCGCGGTTAAATCTGCATCGCCTTGCGCGAAAGAGTGAATTGAAGCATCAAACTGCTCAATAGGCTTCATGATGCTGCGGTTAACAAACACGGCAAAGACTGCAACTATCGCTGTAATCGAGGCACAAAACAGGGCTATCGCAGTTAGTGTGGTGTTGAGATCTTCGTGTGCGGCTTTTTCCATGTCTGCCACAATGGCGTCGATATCGTCCGTGTAGAAACCCGTTCCTAACATCAAGTTCCATTCAGGAATAAAGACTGAGTAGCTGAGTTTCGGTAGTGCTTCACTCTGACCGAGTTTCGGGAAGTAATAAGTCGTGAACTCACCAGTTTTGGCATTTTTGATCAAATCCTGAATCAGGTAATTGCCTTTCTTGTCCTGCAAGTTATAGAAGTTTTCCCCGATGCCTTTGGTGTTTTTACCCACCACGACGCGAACGCCTTTTGAATCATAACCAAAGATGTAGCCGGATTGACCAAACTCTAGTTGTTTCAAGATAGGCAGAGCCTCTTCCAGTGGGGCATTTTGTGCGAGTAGCGGTTCGACAGCGGAACGCGCCATTTGTACGTAACTTTTGAGTTCGGCTTTTTTCATCTCCATCATTCGACTTCGAGTTTGCTCAATCTCGTGCTCGTTGTAGGCCGTGGTTTGTACGTAGGTGAACCACATCATGCCTATTGCCATAGTTAGAATTGGAATTATTGAAAGGATATATAGTCGTTTTCTGATCGTCAGATTCATAGAGACGTCCTTCTCTCGGCGCAGCGTTACAAGTGACAAGCTGAATAAGCTTGCCTGATAAAAGTGTTAATACTTATTGTTGTAATGCTTAGAGATTAACCGAGTTAATCAATCAGAAGTACTGGAAATTTGTAAATCTAGACGAAGGTCGTAGCATTTTTAAGCGGGATCACAATTAACGTGAACACGACCCACTATTGCAACGAGAAGTCCCTGTTAACCAATATGAGACGCGATACCTATTCTTTGCGAATTTGAGGTAAAGCCAGTCAGCAACAGGTTTAACGAGGCGCCAACGCAGTGGAGCGTAGAGCCAACCGCGACCAACTAATTGCCACGCACGATGAGTCACGTCCAACCCAAGCAGAAGCTCCCCCTTTTCGTTGAGGGCGTGCAAAATGGTGTTGGCTTGTTCAGGATCGATCTGCGGATAATCTGCGAATGTATCACTATAGATATCGACGGTTTTGATGTGCTGCTTGGAATCGCGTTGTTTTAGCGCCTTCATCTCTTTGGCACAAAGCGGGCAGGTTCCGTCATAAAATATGGTGAGGTTTGTCATTGCGGTCTTCTTATTTGAGATTTTCTAATCGCTTTTACGTGGCGAATTTTCTTTTGGTTCATTGTTTTGCAAGTAATGCAGCCAATTGTCGCGAATGTTGCCGTAATTGAATTGGCAGAACTCTTTGCGATCACGCAGGTAGTCTTTTTCTACTTCATCGAGTAAGGCTTTGTATTGCTCAGGATCACTACCGTACACCAAACATAACGTTGAAAAGTAACGCTGCAAATCAAAGCTGTGTTCGTCAATGTACTCGCCAAAATCGTAGTAGTCCGGTCTGTCGTCGGATTCGAATGCGAACATGTCGGCGGCGCTAATGGCCATATCTGCGCCATCTTCTAGGAAGTCAATCATTAAAATAGTGGCAAAATTATCGACCGCATCTTCTTCTTTTCCGAGAACAGGGATGCTTTGATCTTCGATGTAAGCATGTCCAGCTTCATGAAGTAAAGTGTGCAATAACGTATCTAGCGCCCCTGTTTTTGGGGATTTTCCGAAGCGTTCTCCATACTGATTATTGGAGAAGTAATTGAGCGACTCCAAATAAAAAGTGTAAGGAACGTATATTGTGTGTGTATCAGGATCATACATTGGACCATCTTCTCCGCCGTAAACCAGCGTGAGAGCTTTATCAAATGGAAAGTAGGCCTGAGACAGCTCAACAAAGATGGTGTTTACATCGCTGCTTTGAATCGATTGTTGGGCGATTTTTTCATGAGTTGTCTCTATGGGAGAATATTGAATACGAATGTTTTCAGCTGCTGTAGCTGATGAGACGATGCTGAGTAATAGCGCAGCGCAAAGCGAATGAATGTTCATGTGGGACTCTTGTTATTGAATAACTTGTATAAAAAATTATACATGTTTTTGTCTGATGCATAGTTGGGGGTGTACTCATTAGCCAAAGTCGGGACGTCGGTCTCGAAAAGCAATCATGATAACATCGCATATTTCGGCTGCTTGGTTCTCTAGGGCGTTTATCAAGACCTCTTGGATAAGAACGGCGGTGAAGTTATTAGCTATGCATCGTATTCTAAGAAGCTTACTGAGTAACTGTGCTTCGATTTTTATCTGTGAAAATGATAATAGGCAGTTAATCATTGCAAGGTTTAACTATGGGGGTGGTGAATGTCACTGAATTGAAGAAAATTATCAGCGATATGTTATAATCCTGCTCCGTTGTGACGAAAACGTTTGTTGCAGCCTGAGAGTTTCCTTGGATTCGGCTCGTTTATACACCATGAGCCAGAGTTGAAAAGCTACGACAGGAACAGGCAAACCCAATTGTTTTGAACGCGCTCTCGGCGTTTAGCGGTTACAACGGGAAGGAACTTTGTTTGATAGTAATTGACACATTCTGTTTAAGTAAGGGAGCCCGAAGTGGTTCAGAAAGTGTCACCCAGAATTTACTCACAACACAACACCCCAAGCGATAACGCACAGGTATTGCGAGGGGCCATTTGAAGGAGCTGTATCAGCTCCTTTCACATTTAAGGGCTTGCTAACAGCGTAAAAACTGACACATCGCTTAAGGAGCGCCCCTTAAACTAGCCTAAGGCGCATCTACACCAACTTTTTGAGTATTTTCGAAACAATAAAGCGAGAAAATTTGCTATTGAACGAAGGTTAAACTAACACTCATTCATTACGGAGAATGAAGAGAACAATAATAAGAGGCGATATGAATCATTTAATATCTGTAGGTGCACTGGAGTCCTTCTTGGTCGCAATCAGTGTGCTTTTCCTGGGGCATTTTATTAATGCTAAGCTACCGATTTTAAAGAAATTCAACATACCTGAGCCGATTGTAGGTGGTCTTATTGTGGCCTGCATGATTACTGCTCTTCATTTCAACGGCATCGACTTAGAGTTCGACTTGCCATTACAAAATACGTTTATGTTAATGTTTTTTGCGACAGTTGGTTTGGCCGCAAATTACACTCAGTTGATGAAAGGAGGTGCGAAGGTTTTTATCTTCTTAGCTGTCGCATCGTTTTACATCATCATACAAAACGGCGTTGGCGTTTCACTTGCGGCGGCGCTCGGTTTAGATCCTTTGATGGGGTTAATTGCTGGCTCGATTACTCTGTCAGGTGGTCATGGTACAGGTGCTGCGTGGTCACAAACCTTTCAAGACGTGTATGGATTGGATAACGTCTTAGAAATTGCAATGGCATCAGCGACTTTTGGTTTGATCATCGGCGGTATCATTGGTAGCCCTGTAGCGCAGCGTCTGGTGGAAAAGAACAACATAGAGTCTGAGTATGGTCGTGGTGGTCGAGATGCCAAAACTCACGAGAAATTCCCGGAGTTGGTGACTTACAATGAATACGAAGAAGATAAAGTAACGGCGAAAAAAGTGGTGGAGAAACTCTTCTTCCTACTGATCTGTGTTACTGGGGCCAAGTATGTCGAGCAATGGGTAAGCACGTATGAAATCTCATGGCTGATGATTCCAGACTTCGTATATGCGCTATTCATTGGTGTGATCATTACGAATTTCTTGGAAGTGACCAAGATTCGTAAGTTAGATGCCGAAACGGTCGATATGTTAGGTACGGTATCGCTATCTCTGTTCTTAGCGATGGCTCTGATGAGCTTGAAGTTATGGAATATCTTCGATCTAGCGATTCCATTCTTGGTTATTTTAGCTGTGCAGTCTGTCGTCTTAGCAATCTTTACGTACTATGTTACGTTCAAAGTGATGGGAAGCAACTACGATGCTGCTGTTATTGCAGGGGGGCACTGCGGTTTTGGCTTGGGGGCAACCCCAACAGCCGTAATGAACATGGGTTCGATCGTTAACCGATTTGGCCCGTCGCCACAAGCATTTATGGTGGTGCCAATTGTGGGCGCTTTCTTTATCGACATCGTCAACTTAATTATCTTGCAAGGCTACATTTCATTCCTTGGTTAAAGTTAAGTGGATGAGCTCCTAGAGGCGAAATAAAACGGTCACAACACTGGTTGTGACCGTTTTTTTATGACTTGGTTTGGTCGTTTATTGAACGAAGCATTATTGGATAGTTCGGCTGAACTTGAGGCTAGCTGTCCAACCAAGAATACCAATGAAGGCGTAAATGCCAACGTTTAACCAACCCGCTTGAGGAATGGCATTGAATGGGTTTGGTGTAATAATGGCGTGCAGCGGAAGGTAAAGCACTTCGGAGAAAAACTGATCTAGCCCGTAGAAACCAAAAAGTGCGATAGGCATCCAACGCAGCGCATAAATGGCGATAAACAAAATGACCAGTGGTGAGTTCACTTTTTGTGAAATAGCCATCGCAGTTAATGCCAGCGGTAACAGCAGAATACCGGCGAACAACATTCTGATTAAAAACTCTCCCCAATGCAGCAGCACGTAACCTAACGAGGCTTGGCGGTACAATAAAGCCAATTGGTGATCAGTAGAGATGTTCAGCAACCACAACATTGAATTTGCAGCGAGTACGAGCACCGAGCAGACAAGCGGAATCACCAATAAGCCAAATCCTAGCTTCACTAAATGGGCTTTTATGTCACTGACAGGCATACTGCGCCAAAACATAATGCTGCCTTCCGCCCGTTCTTTGCGTAGCGTTCTTGGGAAGTACTGAACGGCTAACAAGATAGACAGCAGCCCTGCTCCTCCGGTAATCAACATATTGACATCATCACCAAGCTCTTTGTGAATGTCACTGACATCGCCACCAAAGCTCATTTGGAAAAACATATTGTGTTGTAGAGTGTCGTTACTCATTAAACTCACAAAGAGAATAACTCCACACGCCAACACAAACAGTGGAATACGTAAAACAAGAGGGTTTTCTAACCACTCTTTTTGCAACATCGCGACAACTGAACGCATTACGCTGCCTCCTTCTGCAATGCTAAAAATAAATCCGCTAATTTCACCCCATGGATGGAGCCCATTGTTTCTGCTTGTTGGGCATACTGGGCTTTGAGTAACCATTTCGTTGAACCGAGGCCTTTTTGTGACGAGAGTGGGTTCATCGCTTCAATTTGTGTGCGGTGCTCGTCGTTGGCTTCAAGAATGAAATAGTCTTCACTGATACTGTCCATCGAGGTTTGCAGAACGGGGCGACCATGCTTAAGAATCAGAACATCTGTCAGCAAGTGCTCAATCTCTGATACTTCATGACTGGCGATGATCAACACGCGCTCGCCGTCGTGAAACCATTCCAATAAGTGACGATAAAACGTCTCGCGATACACGAGATCTAACCCGAGTGTCGGTTCATCCAATATGAGGATTTGGGTGTTGGTCGCGATCACAATCGCGAGGTGTAATTGCACCTTCATCCCTTTGGATAAAGATTTGATACGCGCACGAGGTTTGATGTCCGTTTGACGAAGTAGCGTATCTGCTTGGGCGCGATTGAACCCTGGGTGCACGCCCTCGGTATAGTTAAGCAGTTGAGCAACGGTCATCCAATCTGGCAGAACGTTGACATCCGAGATGTAGGATAAGCTCTGCATTATCTTGTCGCGTTGCATAATGGGTTCAAATCCGTTGATACGAATAGTGCCCTGATATTCATGTGCACCGAGTAGGGCATTAATAAGCGTTGATTTACCTGCGCCATTATGGCCGAGTAAGCCAAGTACTTGTCCTGCATGTAGGTCGAAACTCACTTCATGCAGTGCTTCTCCTTGTTGCTGATATTGCTTGGAGACGTTGTTTACACTGACTAATGCGCTCATTGGTCACCTTTCAAGTGTGGTTTTAGTTGTTGAATGAATTCGTCGAGTGACATATCCAGACGCTGTATTGTGTCGGCTATCTGCGGAATTTGTTGCTGAAGAAAACGTGCCTTCTCGTCTGCGAGTAATTTGAGCTTTGCTCCTGAAGCGACAAACATACCTTGACCGCGTTTTTTCTCCACTAGCCCGTCATCAACAAGCAATTGATAGCCTTTCATAACGGTGAGGTGGTTAATTTTCATATCTGCAGAGATGCTACGGACGGAGGGCAGAGCATCGCCTTCTTGCCAGACACCTTGCAGTATTTGCTGCGTGATCTGGTCTGCCAACTGTCGAAATATCGGTTGGCGATCATGCCAATTAGTCATGAGTGAATCTCTTGGTTGAGATGGTGTTATATATATGTATAACACCTAGTGCATTAGAGAGAAAGTAATAATTTAAAACCTAGTGTATCCGCCTGTCTCATTCGCTCTAAATATCCACCTATGTGGTCGTTGTTTTGAGGTTTTGTTTTATATGGAAATTAATTGCTTCTCATAAGTTGAGAAGTGTTGTTTTTCTCTTCCCATCAATACACTTATCGCCTGTTCTAAATGAATATTCTCACCGAATGATAATTAGCATAATTTTAGGTCTGCCTATTTCTTACTTGATGAGAATTGATGGTCAAGGAGGCCTAGAAAACAAAAGTTTCGAGAGGCAATCTGACTGGCTTAGGCACCTATCTCACGTTGAGCGCGTGCTCAATGAATGAGAAAGAGTAGAGTAAAGAGGTCTCATGAATCAGGTAATATCTATCGGCCCACAGGAGTCGTTCCTCGTCGCAATTTGCGTGTTGTTTTTAGGGCAGTTCATCAATACCAAGTTACCAACCTTAAAAAAATTTAATATTCCAGAGCCAATTGTTGGTGGTCTAGTGGTCGCTTGCGTCATCACGACGATGCACTTAAATGGTGTGGATGTCTCCTTTGATTTACCACTGCAAAACGTCTTTATGCTGATGTTTTTTGCAACCGTTGGCTTAGCGGCAAATTACACCCAACTGATTAAAGGCGGTGCGAAGGTTTTCATCTTCCTAGTTGTGGCATCGGTCTACATTCTTATCCAAAATGCGGTCGGCGTGTCCTTAGCAACAGCGTTGGGGTTAGATCCACTCATGGGGTTGATCGCCGGATCCATTACGCTTTCTGGCGGACATGGAACTGGAGCTGCGTGGTCGCAAACTTTTCAAGAAATGTATGGTTTGCATAATGTTCTAGAGGTGGCAATGGCTTCTGCTACATTTGGCTTGGTGATGGGCGGGATTATTGGCAGCCCTGTTGCACAAAAGCTACTAAACAAACACAACTTGGAATCGGAATACGGACGCACCAATCAAAGTCATCAGAGTTTCCCTGAACTGGTGACGTACAACGAACATGAGGAAGATCGTGTCACAGCGAAAAGAGTCGTTGAAAGTTTGTCCATCATTTTACTTTGCGTGACAGGCGCAAAGTATCTGGAGAGTTGGGTAAGCAGTTTTGACATCAAGTGGCTAATGATTCCCGATTTTGTGTATGCGCTGTTTATTGGTGTTGTTATCACTAACATCATGGAAGTGACGAAGGCGCGCAAGGTTGATTTAGAAACCGTTGATATTCTTGGCACGGTTGCACTATCTCTATTTCTTGCCATGGCCTTGATGAGTTTGAAATTGTGGAATATTTTCGATCTTGCGATCCCATTCCTTATTATTCTTGCTATTCAGTCGGCAGTGTTGGCGATGTTCACTTACTACGTAACATTCCGCATGATGGGAGGCAACTACGATGCGGCGGTGATCGCTAGCGGACACTGCGGTTTTGGGTTAGGTGCTACACCAACTGCGGTCATGAATATGGGCTCCATCGTGAGTCGATATGGTCCATCACCACAAGCATTTATGGTTGTTCCAATTGTCGGTGCATTCTTCATCGACATTGTGAATTTAGTGATTTTGCAAGGATGCATCGCTTTTATTAGATAACATTCGCTTTTTACCGAAATAACAAAGCCAGCACCTATACGCTGGCTTTGCTATTTGTAACACGAAATCTTGTTTGCCTGACTTCAAGCCGTGAAATCAATGCGTTACTATGACGACATAGTGTTCATTTTGCAGCAGCATGAGGTACCCACATGTCTGAAAAAATATCGACGTCGGCATTAGCGAAAATGCGCAAGGTAGAAGCTAAGCTGCTGTTTGCCGATCTCAAACGTGCAGGCTACATCGTTCGCCAAGATGAAAAGTGGATTTTGACCGAAGAAGGAGCAAAGTTTGGCGGTGAGTATGTGGATCACCCTAAATTTGGCCAGTTCATCGTCTGGCCGACCAACTTACATATTGAGCTGACTCCCAGCTCAGGGAAAACATTGAGCGCGACACAACTGGGTGAAAAGCTGAAATTGAATGCGAAGCGCATGAACCAGCTTTTGAGTGAACTGGGTTGGTTGACCAAATCCGAAGAGGGATGGAGTGTCACAGAAGCTGGTGTGCGCGCTGGTGGGCAGCAAAGAACCGATAAAGAAACACAAAATACCTTTGTCGTATGGCACGATGTGGTGCTGCGTAACAAGCGTCTTAAGCAGTCTGTCATTGAGTTTTTAGGGCAAGATGCGGAGTCACATTCTACGGATAAATCGTACTCAAGCTTTCGCCAAAAATTTGAAGCCAAGCACCGAACATTAGATGGGCATTACGTGCGCTCTAAGGGGGAGTTGCTCATCGACAACTGGCTGTACTTGGCTGGTGTAGTGCACGCTTATGAGCGTCAGTTGCCGATTGACCAAGATGTCACTAGCGATTTTTACTTACCAGGCGGTAAAGTCTATTTGCAATTTTGGGGAAGTGACGATGGGGAGATGGCTCAGGCCGACCGTGAGACCATTCGTACTGTTTATGAGCAGCATCATTTCAACCTTATCGAAGTCGAACCGAGTGAACTAGACAAGTTGGATGAAGTGCTTCCTAAGCGTCTTCGTCAGTTTGGTATTAAAGCTTATTGACGACTTAAGCCCGCTGTTCAGATAAGAAAAAACCCGTGTTCAACACGGGTTTTGTATTTTTAGTGTATTTCTAGGCTGCCATCCTATGAGTTAAAAGCCTTTGATGTTTTCTGCTTCTAGCTCAGAGAAGTACTTCACTGTCTTCACTTTCAGTTCTTGTTGAGCTGGTTCGTCGCATACGATCACCGCTTTAGGGTGAAGCTGAAGTGCAGAAACTGTCCATAGATGGTTTACACAACCTTCCACGGCTGCTTCTAGTGCCTGAGCTTTGTTATGACCAGTGACCAAGATCATCACTTCTTCTGAGTCTAGAAGCGTACCAACACCGATAGTCAGCGCGTATTTAGGCACTTGGTTGATATCGCCGTCAAAGAAGCGAGAGTTCGCAATGCGAGTGTCTTCAGTGAGGGTCTTGATGCGAGTACGAGAAGAAAGAGATGACGCTGGCTCGTTGAACGCGATGTGACCGTCGTTACCCACGCCGCCCATGAACAGGTTGATCTTGCCGTAAGACTTAATTTTGTCTTCGTAACGCTTACATTCTGCGTCGTGATCGTCTGTGTTACCGTTCAGTAGGTTGATATTTTCTTCTTGAATATCAATGTGATTAAAGAAGTTGTTGTACATGAACGAGCGGTAAGATTCTGGGTGATCCGCAGGGATGCCAATGTACTCATCCATGTTAAAAGTCACGACGTTTTTGAAGCTCACTTCGCCGGCTTGGTAAAGCTCGATTAAGGCTTTGTAGGTTGCTAGAGGAGTGCCACCAGTTGGTAGACCCAGAACGAATGGACGCTCAGCAGTAGGTTTAAAGTCGTTGATACGCTTAGCGATATGCGCAGCTGCCCACTTACCTACTTGTGCTGCTCGAGTTAACGGGATAAGTCTCATTTTGTGCCCCTAGTTATTGGAATTGACGATGTACTGAAACATTAATTCGCATTATAAAATAAGTAATGGCGAACTGCTATTGTTTTAGGTCAAAATTTTGCTTTTTCTTTAACCAATGTTGGTTTTGTCGACGATTTTTATATCTAAATGCTTTTATAAGACGATTTTTTACAAAGAAATTGCATTATGAAACTGACGAATCAATAGATAAAATTTATGATCTAAATTAAGTTCTGCCTTCGCACTTAACCTTGTTTTTTAACAACCTACAGAGTGCGAAATCGCACACGAACTTCAAATATTATGGGTTAGATATGGCATGGCGCTCATTCTTTAACCATAATTGAAATGTGTAAACCAGTGAGGAATTCGGTATGAAAAATGAGTTAGATCCGAGCAAAGTACTACAGGCTTACGAATGTGTGATGAACAACGGTACGCCAACCGAATTTGGTAAAATGTATGAAGGTGTAGAAGCGTTTTCTGACTACGATGGGTACAACGTTTTCTTGAGAGGGAATGGTGTTGAGCTAAAAATTGGCTTCCACAACACCTATCACTTGGAATATGACCAAGAGCATTTGAAAGAGAGCTTTCTGAAAAAGATTGCGACGCTCGCCAAGTAAACGGTCATCACCCAAATATTAAAAAAGCCCTTGGGAGAATGCCCCCTTGGGCTTTAGGAGAAGAAATGAGCTTGTCTTGCTCGCTCAGTAAAGTCAAACGAGCTTTCGCCTACTGCTAGAAAAAGGCGAGAACTAGGTTATTGGTTATTAATCGTCTTCAACCAAACTCTCTTCAATGTATTCTTCTGTGGCGTCAGGCTTGTTACGACCATTTAGCGTATGGAAGCGCTTGCGACCACGAGCAAGTTGGGTGTACTTTAGCCACGTACGCTCAAGTTTTGTTTTTGCTTTGCCCGGGTTTTCTAACACCTTGATGAAGTGTTTCTCTTCGCTGTTTTCAGGTGTTAATTCGCCTGACTCTAAGCCAAGCATTGTATCCCCATAAATTGTTAGGATTTCCTCTTCTGAAAGAGTAAAATCGCCAGACTTTGCAAAGCCGCGTGGGAATTTTACGTTATCGTAAAAACGTTTTTTGCCATGACGGAATTCAGTGTCAGACATGTCAACAGCCTCTGTAACCGTTATTGATGAATGTAGTGAACTTACGGCGAAAATTAGGCTTAAATCTAACAAAAGAAAAACAAAACTTTTTTGTCGTCATGATTTTAATTAGTTGTTAATCTGGTTTTATATTAACCAGGAGATGGTTTATGGATGTAAAAGTCTTTCGAACATTTTTAGAGCTGGCAAGAGTTCGTCACTTCGGACGTGCTGCTGAGAACCTTTATATTACCCAAGCCGCTGTGAGCGCACGTATCAAACAATTGGAAAGTTACTTCGATACGCAATTGTTTATTCGTGATCGAAATAACATAAAGTTGACCTCTGCAGGTGAGCGCTTAATCAGCTATGCCGAGGTAATGGTCACTACATTGCAACAAGCGAAGCTAGAATTATCGCTTGAAGATGGCAAAGCGCTGCAACTAACGTTAGGTGGCACGCCAAACATTTGGGACGCTTATTTACAGAATTGTTTAAGTGTCGTCACAGATTCGTTTGGTGGTTATGGCTTCATGGCAGAAGTGATGGGACGTGAGATGCTCAGTCGTAGCTTGCTAGAGCGCACGTTAGATATGGCATTTGCGTTCGATCAGATCAAAGCTGATGAGCTTAACTGTAAAAAAGTGGCAGATGTTGTTCTCGTTCTGGTATCAACTGAGAAAGATTCTTTAGACACCGTTTTCGAAAACAAATATGTGTACGTTGACTGGGGGACGCGTTTCTCCTCGGAGCATTCTGAACGTCACCCTAAGATTCCGGCTCCATATTTACGCACTTCAACAGCGCGTATCGCATTGGACTTTATTTTAGAGAAGGGTGGAGCCGCGTACTTACCAATCTCTCTCGTGGAGCCATTTATCGCTAATGGGCAGCTTCACAAGGTGTCTGGAGTAGAAGATTGGTGTCGCCCTATCTATTTGAGCTATCGTAAAGCTAGCTCGTCTGTAGACGCAATTAAGCAAGTGGAAGAAATTGTCAAAGAGATCGATCCACTGACCGCTTACAGTTTTCAGCAAATTGGTTCTGGCACTTCCGACGAATAGCGTTGAATGAAAAGTCAGAAAAACGAAAAAGCCGCCTTGAGAAATCAAGGCGGCTTTGTTTTTCTCTCGATGAATCGATAGTTATGGTAAGTCAAACAACAGGGCTGTTGTGCTTTCGTTTGATGTATTGCGCAAAACAACCTTACTCTGGTGTTCAATCTTCGCGCCGTCGCCAGCCGTCAAAGTGGTATTGTCGACACTAAGGCTCCCAGTCACTTGATGGATGAATAGATTTCGGCCCGACTCAATCTCAAAGTTTAGTTCGCTACTTGGCTCAAGAATTAACTGATGCAAAGTCGCATCTTGCTTAATAAGTAGCGTGCCGTTTTCTCCAGTTGGAGTTGCGATAGTCGTTAACCCAGGATTGCGACCAAAATCTTTTTGCTGATAACCTGGTTTGGTTCCAAATGTGTTCGGTTGAATCCAAATCTGTAGAAACCGCAGCGTATCTTGGTTCGATGCATTGTACTCACTGTGGTAAATCCCTTTCCCTGCCGACATGAGTTGGAATTCACCTGCAGGTAGTGTTTTGACGTTACCTTCACTGTCTTTGTGTGCGATAACACCTTCCAACACATAGCTGATGATCTCCATATCACGGTGGCCATGTGTATCAAAACCCGCGCCAGGCTTGACTACATCGTCATTAATGACTCTCAGCTCAGAAAAGCCCATATGTTGAGGATCGTAGTAGCTACCAAAAGAAAACGTATGTTTGCTATCAAGCCAGCCAAAGTTTGCTCGACCTCGGTCTGCTGCATGTCTTACCGTAACCATAAGGCCTCCTTAAGAGAGCTTTTTGTTTAAAAAGTTATCTAACGCTGCTTTACCTGCGCCAGAGAACGCCAGAGAAACGCTCGCTGCCAGTAATGCCAAGCCAAACTCGTAACCGTTGTTTGCCATGAACAGGCCATTCTCAAAGTGGACAGAGAATATCGCTACCACCATCGTGAACGCCAAAGCAACGGCTGCTGGTCGAGTTAGCAGACCAAGTAAAATGAACAAGCCGCCAAAGAACTCTGCGCTGCCCGCAAGTAACGCCATGAGTACGCCAGGACCTAAACCGATAGATGCCATCCACTGACCTGTGCCTTCTAGGCCGTAGCCACCAAACCAGCCAAACAGTTTTTGTGCGCCGTGCGCCATAAAGATAATGCCGATTGGAACGCGAAGTGATAGTGCGCTGTAACCTGCGTTTGACGTGGTAATTTTCTGTAATAGTGCTTTCATGATTCTGTCCTCTGACTCTTTTCAATGAGTGGGAAGCGTGTGCTCCCGTGCTGTTGAGAACAGTTTAGGTAGAGGCGAACATAAAAATAACGGGAGGATTTTGATAAACTCGTTCTAAAAAATTGAATGATTGGTTTTTATTTATTTAAATCAATGTCTTGATTTTTATATTCGGGTGTTTATTTGCCGATTATTGTCTGTTTTAAATCAAGGTCTGTCATTATTTTCGATAAACATTTTTGCTGTTAAATAAAAAAAGAGCACATGTACTGTGCTCTATTGCTTTCGCTTTTAACAAGGGAGAAAGGTGTGTTAAAGAAAACCGTCAGAGGTTCATTAAGCTCTCTAATGACTCCTCTACATTGTTGTAGTGATAAGTTCGAATATTACGTCCATCCGTCGCATTAATCTGAATTTCTGAGATCTCGTTATCTGAGTCTCGTTCGATAATTCCAATAGAATGATCTACGGATTTACTGGTAATAACCTTTTGGTTTCTTAATACAATTACGCAAGTATGTAAGTCCATGCCAATTCCCTTTAGCCGACGTTGTTGTGATGTTCTGGATCTAACTCTAGTGTACAAAAGCGCTAATGCCAATAAATCTCAATATTGAGTTCCGAAAATGGCTAATTGCGGGCGCTTAAGCAAGCTACAATAACACTATATTGAACGATGCCTATGAACAATAAATGACAAAAGGCATGAGCAAGGAAAGCACTATGTTTATTCACCCCCATACCTCACTGACCTTCGAGCAGTGTCACAAGGCGCGAGTCGCGCGAGACAGTCGTTTTGATGGGCGATTTTATGTGGCGGTAAAAACAACGGGAATCTTTTGTCGTCCGATTTGCCCGGCAAATTTGCCTAAAGAAGAAAATGTTGAGTATTTCGCTGATAAGACGCAAGCCCTTCAAGCAGGGTACCGTCCGTGTTTACGCTGTCGACCTGATAGCGCGCCTGGATCTTGGGCATGGAAAGGTGTCGAGACGACCTTTCAACGAGCGATTTCGTTAATTGATAGAGGGGAGTTGCATCACCATTCGGTGTCTGAGTTGGCTGAGCGTGTTGGGATTTCTGACCGTTACTTACGTATGTTGTTTGAGCAGTATCTAGGTATGTCACCCAAGCAGTATGCGCAATATCAGCAACTAATGTTCGCCAAACAGTTGCTTCACTCCAGCTCTATGTCGGTCACCGACGTGGGGTTTGCGTCAGGTTTTAACAGTACGCGCCGCTTTAACGATGCTTTTCAAAAGTTTCTCAAACTAACGCCTTCTCAAGTACGCCGTAAAGAGTTTGATGGTGCGGGTTGCAATCGAATTGCCTTACCTTATCGAGGTGAGTTGAATTGGTCGCACATGTTGGACTTCTATCGTTTGCGAGCGGTTGAGGGGGTTGAGCTAGTGAGTGATGAGAGTTATCAGCGCAACGTTTTTTTGGATAACAGCAAAGCCTGGTTTAAAGCGACAAAAGGTGAAGGATACTTAGAACTGGCGTTTGAAATTGAAGACGTAACGAAGCTGCAAAACTTGGTGTCTGACATTCGTCGTATGTTCGATCTTGACGCTGATATTTGTACTGTTGAGCAGCATTTGGAGTATGTCGCGCCTGGGCTCGTGTCGAGTAAAGGTATTCGTATTCCTGGTGTATGGAATGCATGGGAAGCAGGGGTTAGAGCGATTTTAGGCCAGCAAGTGTCGGTTAAAGCTGCGATTGGTCAACTTAACTTATTGGTGGCCACACTTAGTGGAGAGTCAGAAAAACGTTTTTTCCCGACTCCCAGTGATATTGCGAACGCCGACGTGAGCTTTTTGCGCATGCCGCAAAGCCGTAAAGAGACGCTAGTGCGCTTCGCCCAGTTTATGCAGGACAACTCAGAAGCTGACCCCCAGCACTGGCTAGCTTTGAAAGGCATTGGACCTTGGACCGTCAGTTATGCTCAACTGCGAGGGCAATCTCAACCCGATTGCTTTCTAGATAAAGACTTAGTGGTGAAAAAGGCGATGCAGCGTTACCCATCACTGAATACGCACACTGCGGCCCCTTGGGGAAGCTACGCGACGTTTCACTTATGGAATCAATCATGAAAACATTTTATACCGAAATGCCGAGTCCACTAGGAACGGTGACTATCCAATCGAACGCTGAGGGCTTACTTGGCATTTGGTTTGAAACATGCACCACTAAGCCGAGTGAGCTGGGGGTGCGAGACGAGCAGCATCCGGTCTTGCGCCAAGCTGTCACCCAACTGGATGAATACTTTGCTGGTCTGCGCAACGAATTCGATTTGCCCCTTGCAGCGACAGGCACTGATTTTCAAAATCAAGTTTGGCAGGCACTAACGACCATTCCATATGGGGAAACGTGGAGCTATCAAGATCTCGCGAATGCGATAGGTAACCCTAAAGCTGTGCGTGCTGTTGGGTTAGCAAACGGGAAGAATCCGATTTCTATCGTGGTGCCTTGTCATCGCGTTATTGGCAAAAGCGGAAAACTGACTGGGTATGCAGGTGGAGTGGAGCGCAAGCAACGTTTGCTCGCGTTGGAGCAAGGTACACCGCTTTAAGTGAGGCGATTCTCGTATTGGGATTAAGCGTGCTACACAGGGGTAACGATAGTGTAGAGTTTCATAATCGTTATACGAATAGAAGAAGGACAATAAGGACATGCCTTTCAAAACGGATTTTGATGCCTTCATGAGTGAGTGTTGGCAGCATCACGAGGAAAATCCCGAACAAGTTTATGCTAAGCTAGAAACGGCTCTGAGCGAGGTGGAAGACGTTACCCAAATCGAGCGAATATTCGCATTGATGCTGCATACCGCTATTGGGCATCTCCAGTGCCCAGAACAGTTTCTTACTTGTTTAGAGCACTTTGATGAACGCAAGGTTGCCGAGAGTTTGGCATTTCAACGCAGTATTGCCGTTGTGCGCTATTTCGTAGATGGCACTGACAGTATGGAATTATTGGAAGAGCAAGAACAACGCCGAGTTTACGCTTTGATTTCGAATGAACTTTCTGCACTTGTTCAGCTTGAACTGGCGAGTCAATGGTTGGTGAAGGCAGCGTTAGGAATGACGCCGAACGATGCAGAAGGGCCATTAGCGCGCGCTATCGCGATCACTGCAAACAACTTAGCATGTCAGTACGAAGCGCTGGCTGAGCGCACGTGCATGGAAAAATCGAAGATGTTAGAAGCAGCGACACTCGCGCTAGACTATTGGAAAGTGGCAGCGGGTTGGATGCAAGAAGAGCGCGCAGAGTATCGCTTAGCGATGAGCTTGCTTAAAGCGGATAAACCGCAAGAAGCCAAAGTGCATGCTGAGCGCTGTGAGGCTATTTGTCAGCAAAATGGTAGCGACGCGTTTGAGCTGTTCCACGCACATAACTTGTTGATGCAAGTACACTTCCATCTTAGCCAGAAATATAAAGCTAAATTGGATGAAGAGATGCAGCAGCACTGCAAAACGAGCTCGTTGACGTGATCTTAGCGTTGAATGAAAAAGCCCCGAGCGACTGGCTGGGGGCTTTAGGGTTGTTGACTATGCAGCGATGATTATGCTGCTTGCGCTTTTGCTTGGTATCGTCCTGGTTTATGGTTCATCGCCAAAATCAAGTTCGTTGCGATGGCACCTAGAACAGATAGAGCGATAAGGTGCACATCTACAATGAACAGTGACATCACCACGATGGCACAATCTAACGCCATTTGAACTTTACCCGCTCGAACTCCAAAACGTTCCTGAAGGTACAACGCTAGAATGTTAAAGCCACCCAAACTCATTTTGTGACGGAAAATTACCAACATACCGATTCCAATCAGCCCACCACCCAAAAGTGCCGCATAGAAAGGTTCGATTCGTGAAATCTCAATCACATGATGCAGATGATCGACCGCAAAAGAGACAATCGAAACCGCAATAAAGGTATTGATAGTGAAGCGCCAACCCATGCGCATCACAGATAAAATATAAAAAGGGAGGTTAAGAGCGAAAAATATCTGACCAAAACTGAAGTCACTCACTTTGGTTAGGAAGATCGCCAAACCAGCCGTACCGCCAGTGAGCAATCCTACTTTGCTAAAAAATATCACCCCAAGTGACACCAACGCACTGCCGAGCGTCAGAGCCAAGAGGTTCTCTCTTAGGCTATGATCTTTGTCCATAAATTAATTTCCTTGGTTTAAAAACCGCGCCGGAGATAATACGTCTCACGGACGCGATAGACAGTCGCCAAAATAGCAACTAACAAATCGGCCAATAAAATGTCGCGAAAAGTGATGGATGTCGAGTTTTTGGACGAGATTATGATGATATTAACCTGTTTAACATAATGTACACAGATAGAAAAACAACAAGGAAAAGTTATGATTAAGAAAGTTGGCAACACCCAAATCAACACATTACATCGACTGAGTTGCCACTGTGGAAAAGTTGAGTTGGAACTGGCGTTACCCAATGGTATTGAGAAACCGAGACGGTGTGACTGTTCTATGTGTCGACGTCGTGGCGCGATTGTCGCATCTGTACCTTTGAACGGTATTCGTATTATGCAAGGCGAAGACGTCTTGAAGCAGTATCAATTTAATACACACACTGCGAAGCACTTTTTCTGTGGCGAGTGCGGTATTTATACGCACCATCAGCGTCGTTCTGACCCGAGTGAGTATGGCTATAATGTCGGCTGCTTAGAGGGCGTCAACCCATATGAGTTGGGAGCGATTGAAGTGATGGATGGCGTTAACCATCCATCCGACCGCTAGGTTGTGTTGCAAGTTAAGCACCTGATTGTCGGTGCTTTTAAGTAAATAAACCGCTATTCATCCACAAGTGTACCGCAATACTGGCGGCATAACCCAAGGCGATGACGGGAGCCCACTTTAGGTGGCCAAAGAAGGTGTATTGTCCACGCGCGGCTCCCATTAAAGCGACGCCTGCCGCGGATCCGATGGAAAGCAAACTGCCCCCGACACCTGCGGTTAATGTGACCAGTAGCCAGTTGCCCATCGACATGCTTGGTTCCATGGTCAGTACAGCAAACATAACCGGAATGTTATCGACGATTGCAGATAGGACACCAACCATTACGTTTGCCCAGACTGGGTTCCATTGCGTGTACATGACGTTTGAAACCAGTTCGAGGTAGCCAAGTAAACTTAAACCGCCAACACACATTACAACACCGTAGAAGAACAACAAGGTGTCCCATTCGGCTCGAGACACACGATGAAACACATCAAACGGAACCACTGAGCCTAAGCGCTTCAATGCCTGATCATCGCCATTGGCAATTGCCATAGCTGCTTTTTTTGCGAGTGAGTGTTTGAGAGTTTGGCGCAAAAAATATCCGAAAAACTGTAAGTACGCCAAGCCCATCATCATGCCCATAACGGGTGGGAAGTGCAGCACAGCATGGAAAGAGACTGCGGTGGCAATCGTCAAAATGAACAACGCGACAATACGCCTTGCCCCGCGTTTTAGCTCAACGTGTTGGTGAATCGTATTCGGTTTTGTGTTTGGAACAAACAGTGACATCAAAAATGCGGGAACCAAGTAGTTCACCAATGACGGTACAAACAACGGAATGAACTCAGCAAAGCTGACATGACCGGCCTGCCACACCATCAGGGTTGTAATATCACCAAATGGGCTGAATGCACCGCCAGCGTTGGCTGCGATAACAATGTTGATACAAGCAAGATTGACGAACTTAGGATTATCACCAGAGACTTTCATCACTACAGCGCACATCAAAAGGGCCGTAGTTAAGTTATCGGCAATCGGTGAAATGACAAAAGCGAGAAACCCCGTCAGCCAGAACAACTTTTTGAATCCAAAACCTTTACCAACCATCCACGCCTGTAAGGCATCGAAGAGTTTGCGTTCTTCCATTGCGTTGATGTAAGTCATCGCCACGAGCAAAAACAGCAGCAACTCGGCATATTCCAACAAGTTGTGTTCTAGTGCGGATTTGGCGATTTCAGGCTGGTTGTGCTGAGCAAAGGTGTAGCCAATCAGAATCCAAATTAACCCTGCAGCGAGCAGCACAGGCTTGGATTTTCTCATTTTCAGATACTCTTCCAACATAACCAGTATGTAAGCGAACGAAAAGATAATCAGAGCCGCGTAACCGACACCAGAATTAACAAGATTCAGTTCATTGGTTGATGCAGCAAAGGTGGCGCTAGAGAACAACAAACAGCAGAAAGCCACAATTGGATAGATCGGCATAGACATTTCTCCTTTGTCTGGTTGGAGAAATATTAGCCACAAATGAATGAGTTAGTTGTGAGAGAGCTCGAATTAACAGTAGGAGTTAGGAAATGATAGTGTGCGCCACTATTTTCTGAGTGACGCAATGCTTGCTGCGCCGAATAAAACCGCAGCGGCATATAAACCGTAAGTTAACCAGTGACTAATCTCTAAAAAAGGAACGAGTCCTTGACCTGCCCACATACAGCCTCCGTTTAATGAGCAATGTTGTAATAGTCGAGCCAATTTAAAGGAAATGAACAATGTTTTTTGTGAGTGAAAGCAAATTCTGAAGGATTAGAAAGTCAAAAATTGGTCAGTGAGAGAGAAATCTCATTTTTAACTGGCTAGCTCTAACCCTTTTGAGTTAAAGCTAGCTATATCTAGAGCTGAATGCATTTAGCGTAGGAGCCATTTTTTCAACGGTGAAGCATCAATTGCTTTCACAAGCAGTATGGTTGCAACAATCGTTGCAGGATAGATAAACACATCTTTCGCGAGGTGTTGCAGCCCGATAAATTCAGCGACATTCATCATGACAATTATGATAAGCAGATGGCTAACATATATTCCTAACACGCAAGGAGATAGTTTGAAGACCCAAGGCATGTCGCCAAAATGAGGGTGAGCCAAAAGCCACATAAAGACACCTACAGCCCAGATAACGGTACCGAATAGGAAGTCGTGCGAGTTGAAAGCGATGTCATGTTGCATCAGCCAGTAAGCTTCACCAAAATGCAGTGCCATGCCAAGAATAATGCATCGAACCGTATTGTTTCGCGACCACCGCCACTGCACTTCTCGTGCGAAATAACCTAGAGCAACTAGCAACGTGCTGAAAAAAGGCCCGTTACGAGTAAAGAAAGGCGCTGGCAGGTCGGTAATGGTCGCGTAACTGCCAGCAAAGGCCCCGTATATGTATAGCAATACTGCGGTTGGCAGTATCAGTTGCGCCATATTGATATGCACGAGAAAGGCAATTAACGCTACGGCAATGACCAGAGCCGGAATAAACCACAGATGAACGAGTCCGCCTTCGATGAGTGAATTGATCGGGGTTGACCTTAAGTACCCCCAATAACCTTGCCTTTCGGCGAGATACCCAGCCTCAGCGACCGTCTGCCATTGGAATGGCATCAGTAAACTGATCATGCTCCAAATGAGCCAAACCTTCATTAACGGTTTGGCGTAGTTCTTAAGAGTATCGATAGGTGAATGACTCAACTTCGGCTGGATTAGATAACCCGAGATGAGAAAGAACAGCGGAACAGCAAAACGAGCCAGTTGGTTGAGCATATAGCCAACCCATGGTATCCCATCCCACTGCCAGTACGTCAGTGCCATCTGGCAATGCAAACCCACAATCGCAAGCATTGCAATGATACGTGCAAACTCTAAGCTGGCTATTTTTTGTTTCTTTGCCATTACATTGTTTACCTAAATAAAAAACTTAGGTGAAAATAGCAGGTTGTTGTTGAAGTAATACGTGAAAAAGTCAACAGACTTGCGCTTACATTGAAGCTGTTTCGAAAATTAAGACTTACTTCAAACTTCTTAATTATTAACCTATTAACGCAATCAATACCTGATTCGTGAGTCGAAAATAGCACTGAATAATGGTTAGACCAGTTAACTCTAGATTGCAAAAAAGAACGATCGTGCTAAAAATAAGATTATGCAAAAAGGAAAAGTGACAAAAGAGTTTATTCTGCAGCGGGCTTTTGAGATCGCCAGCGAAGACGGATTAGAAAGTCTTACGATTGGAGAGTTAGCCAAGCAATGCGGTATGTCGAAAAGTGGTCTGTTTGCCCACTTTAATTCGAAGTTGAATTTACAGCTATCGGTGCTTGATCACGCCAATAAAGTGTTCGCTGATCGGGTTATTGAGCCTGCTCGAGAACTCGGGGATGGCAATATCGAGCGTAAAATTCGAGGGTTGCTCGACTCTTGGATGACTTGGAATCACGCATTCCAAGGAAGTTGTATGTTTCTTGACGCTTGGAATGATACGGCAGATAAAGATTGCCCGCTTCAGGCCGGACTGCGTAAATCCATAGACACTTGGCTGAGTTATTTGGAGATCCAAATAGCGAAAGGCAAAGAGAAGCAAGAATTTGCAGCAGACTTAGATACACGCCAAGCAACGTTTGATTTGTACGGTCTCTATTTGAGTGCGCATGTTTTTTACTCAATTAAAGGTGAGCAAGAAAGCTTGCGTCTGTTTTGGCAAGGGATCGACAACTTATTTTCTCGCTGGAAAGGCTAATATCGGTTATTCGCTTCCCAGATTCGTAGACATAAAATCACAAAGAGCGGCTGAGTTCGCTCTTTCTTATCAGCATAAAAAGCACGACCGTTCTATTTTGTGCAAAGCTGATAGTTAAGGACATGATTATGAGTGAAAAAATTTACTTTAATACATCGCAACGTTTCAGTATTAAGCGCAGTTTGGTGAACATTAGTACTCGGTTACACCATACACTGGCCCCGTCACATGCAAAGAAGACCGCGCGCAAGCTTCTTCTGACACCGGCTCGTACGCAACCTAAAAATATTGAACCTCAAGGGCTTATCAAAGGTGAAATTAAAGGGCATGCAGGCATCATCAAAACCTATACTTTGGGCTCTGGACCTATTTGGGTGCTAACTCATGGTTGGTCTGGAACGGCAAGTCAGTTTTATCCACTGATGGAACATATTGCGTCGAAAGGGTTTACTGCTTTGGCGTACGATCATCCGGCACATGGTGAGAGTGAGGGGCAGTATGGGCACATTCCGGGGTTTGTCAGAGGATTAGAAGATGTGTTGGATACGGTCGAGGATATTGTTGGCCTAGTTGGGCACAGCATGGGCACCGCTTCTGCTCTTGAGTGTAGGCACAGTAAATTAGAAAACAAGCCTTTGCTGCTTATTGCTCCGGTATTAAATTACGTAGAGAACTTATTCGGTAGCATTGCACGTTCCGGTTACTCGATGAAGCTTTTTAATGCTGTGGTTTCAGAAGTTGAAGACCAATTTGGTTATCCGTTACAGTCCATTGATCCGATGAAGCGTTTGTCTGAGCGTCCGTCTCACACCATTATTATTCATGATGAGCAAGACAAGTTCACCAAATACAGTGTCTCGGCAAAAGCGGCTGAAGAGATTAAAAACGTTGAGTTAGTGACAACACAAGGTCAGGGGCATGGTCGAGTGATGAAGTGTGAGCAAGTCTTCAGTAGTTTTGACCGTTTGCTCGATAGTGCTTGGTAACCCTTACTTTTACTGATTGACTCGCTCCGTTTTGCGCTAATTCGATTTGAAAGTAACACCTCAGATTTTTTCGTCTCTGGTGTTGCTCTCCTCGTTAAGAGGTTAAATCCAAAAAGGACAGCCGAAGCTGTCCTTTGTTTATTTAGCAGAACGTCTGCAAGGCTGAAATTAGTTACAGTTAGCTACGCCAACTTCTTTCCAAACGCCCCATTCGCCAGATTGGCTAGGATCGTCACCCTGAGTCCACCATTTCGCTTCCCAAGTTTTACCTGCGTGAGTCACTTGGTTACCACCTGTGTACACTGCGCTCGCATCCCATGCGTTGTCACAAGTACCAGGGTTCGGATCGGTTGTGTGCTGTGCAACAACCACTGTCGCGCTTGCCGATGAAGACGCTTTACCGTCGCTCACACTTACAGTGAAGCTTAAGCTTGTGTCTTGCGGGTATTCCGCAGCAGTGAACGTGACTTTAGAGCCTTCAACCGTTGCATTCAGACCTTGAGGTAGAGTCCAGTTGAATGTCAGGGTATCGTTGTCAGCATCGCTAGACGCAGCTGCATCTACAACCACAACGTCACCAGCGTTTGCTGTTGCTGGAGCAACAACTTGCGCTACTGGTGCGTTGTTCACTGGGTCAACAACA
Source organism: Vibrio sp. Vb1026 (assembly GCF_033338745.1). Classification (NCBI taxonomy): domain Bacteria; kingdom Pseudomonadati; phylum Pseudomonadota; class Gammaproteobacteria; order Vibrionales; family Vibrionaceae; genus Vibrio; species Vibrio sp. Vb1026. The sequence continues at coordinate 60,904 of NZ_JAWOTH010000001.1, read as the reverse complement.
CCTGCTGGTTTCACTGTTACTACAACGAGGTCAGATGCCGTTGCACCTTCGTTATCAGACACCGTCAGCTTGAAAGTTAATTGCTCTTCAACAGTAACTTCTGCTGCATCAAAGCTTGCTTTCGCTGAGTTTGCACCTGTTAGTGCCACTGCTGTGCCAGATACTTGTTCCCAAGCGTAGCTTGCGATGGTGCCGTCAGAGTCTTTTGACAGGCTGCCATCTAGAACCACATTTGCAGGACCTGTTACCGATTGATCTGCGCCAGCGGCTGCGGTTGGTTTACGGTTTGGTTGAGGTACCACACCACCGGCCATACCTTCGTGCATCGCGTTTAGAATGTCACCGTTATCCGCGTCAATTTCCCAAGAGAATAGACCAGCAAGACCAAGAGACTTCGCATAGCTACCTTTTGCTAGCACTGAACGGTGGTCATCAAATGTGATCAACTCGCCCGTAGTACGGTTCCATACCCATGGTGCTTCTGCTTGTGCATCGTAGCCGTACTCGAAGCCGTTAATGCCAGTGTTGTTTGCACCTAACATGAATGACTTAATGCCTTTGTAGTCAATTACGCCATCTTCCCAAACACCTTGTGCTGTGCTGCCCTTCAGTTTACCTGTAGCAGTACCTGTCATTGGGTCGTTTGGATCGGTTAGCGTATCTGGAGTTACGCCTTCCCAGCCACGACCGTACATTGCTGTACCAAGTACTAGCTTGTTCGCAGGAACGCCTTGAGCAAGAAGAAGTTGGATGCCGTTATCTGCTGTGTAAGCAGGACCTTTGTACGGTTCGCCGTTCTCATCAACGCCACTACCGTCACACTGACCAGGACGCATGAATGAACCACAGTAAAGCGCAGTTTGGTGACCAGGAACGTTATTCCAACCACCGTAGAAGTCGTAAGTCATTGCGAAGATGTAATCCATGTACTGAACTGCATCTGCGTAGTCTACGTCTTCAATCTTGTCGTAACCGACACCGATAGCGGACGTTAGCTCGTAAGTACGGCCTGTCTCAGCTTCTAATTCATCAAGCATTACGCGCAGTTCACGCATCAGTGCGATGTATGCTGGGCCATCGTTTACAGGGTCGCCCTTATCGGCTGCTGCACCGCCGCCGCCAGGGAATTCCCAGTCGATGTCAACACCGTCGTAGAATTTCCAAGTTTTCAGGAACTTCTTAACTGATGCGACGAATGTGTCACGGTTTTTCTTGTCCACGAAATCGAAGAATGGGTCAGACAGTGTCCAACCACCGATCGATGGGATGATTTTTAGATCAGGGTTACGTTGTTTCAATGCCATTAGCATTGCGTAGTTACCCTTGATAGGCGTGCTGTATTCATGACCAGCTTGTGGGAAGCTCTTCTGATAAGCAGCCCAAGGGTCATGGATAACGACTTCATAATCAGGCACACCTGTACAAGCAGTTTGTAGCGCGTTGAAACTGTTGCCGCCAACAGACTTCACAGACTCATTTGGGCCACAAATTGGGATAAAACCGTAAAGGATGTGAGTCAAGTTGTCGACCGGCATATTATCGACTGTGTAGTCACGGCCATAGATGCCCCATTCAACAAAATACGTACCCATCACGACGCTTGGATCGGTATTGTAGGTTTTGTTGTTTGGATCAACATTCATCGTTAGTGGCTTCAGGTGAGAACCATCGGTATCTGCAATTGTGATTTCAGCTGGTGCGCTTTTCGCACAACCTGTCGCATCACATGCTTCGATTTCCATTTGGTATAAGCCACCTTGGCCGTATTCAAACGAAGCTGTCGTTTGGCTACCAGTGATAGGGCCGCTTGCTACTTTTACACCATCAAAATAGACGTTGTAAGTGTCACCAGGTGTGCCACTCCACTGGTTAAATTTAACAGTGATCTTCGCTTGCTCATGGTATTTCACCATGTCGTAGTAGCCTGACGTGGTTTCCATCGCGAGTTCAATTTTAGAAAACTGAAGGTTGTTGGAACCGTACATATCGATACTTGGTGCGGTTGGAGCCGCAACTGCAGCACCTGATAGCGCTAAAGCAACTCCAGCTGCACATAGGTTAAATCGAATCATAACTTCTCTCTCAATCCTTGGATTCATGTTCTACCTCGAACATAGGCTGCTCTTGCACCAGATAAGATGATTGGATTTACTCCACGTGCAAAAGCATCACACTCAGCATTTCAGAGAGTTTTTTTTCGTCAAAAAAAATTAAGACGGTTTTCGAGGCACTTGAGAGAACTTAACTAAAACTCGCACTCTGTTACACAGAAAGTGTCAGACTGAGTCAATAATTTATAAAATCTCAGCAGAAACTAAAATTATTGTTTACTCAGTAACGAGTTAGTTAAATGCGATGAAGGCCTTATTTTGTTGTTTATTAAGGTTTTGTTTCATTGATATAGAAAGAGAATTGAAAGGAAAAATAGCCGTGAAGACGTACTAGTCACGGCTGAAGTGTTCACTCAACGCGGCACGACGTTTAGAGGCTGCGCCGGTTTCTGAGCCCTGAACGGTATGCTCAAATCCTTTACGAATGAATCGCTGATCTGGAATAAGAGGCTCAATACGGCGTATTTGAGGTGAAAGATGAGAGCCCGAGATCTGATACGCGGTCTTTCCTAATCCGGTATTCAACGTGATGACCTTGCCATCGAATTCAAATTCCGTCGTAATAAGTCGATGGTTTCGGTATACCCCATCTTCAGTGAAAACGAGACGTTCTGTTTGGTAGGGTGGCGCGCCAATCTCAATCCATTCGCCGTACACCTTTTCCGGATCAATGTGGTCTTGATAGGAGAGGTGGATTTGATAGCCAAAAAACGTCAACAGACCCATCCCGAAGCAGACAAATGTACTCTTGAGGATTTTGGATTGGTGGCGAGCCAAAAATGAAAGTTTTGGTTCTTGTCGTGCTTTTCGCCTTCGGCGAGTCGAGTCCGTCATAGATCTAATTTTCTCCACTTTTTTAACATGGTGGAAACCTTCCTTTTTAAAAACAAACAATCCCGCCATTGAGACGACGAAACTATGATCTAATGTCCACTTTTACATTCAGATACACATCTTATTGATGGTTTTGTTGTTTGCTCACATTCATTACTTCGCAGGTTTTCTTGCTCGGTTTAGGTCGCCTGATTAATCCTCGCGAAAAGAGGTTCTCGCTCAGTAGCAAAGGATGTGCGTTACTACGTTGAGTTTAATGGCTTTCAAAGCTTGAGTAACGGAAAGAAACAAGGTAAAAAAGAGCGGACTTTTGATAAGGAAACCAATAATGAATATTAAGGAAAATAGCTATTTTGCTGGTAGTGTAAAATCACTAGGCTTTAACCAGAAAGATCAGGATGTTAGCGTTGGTGTGATGCTTCCTGGTGAGTACACGTTTGGTACTCAAGCACCAGAGCGTATGACGGTTGTAAAAGGTGCGCTTGTGGTCAAGCGTGTTGGCGAGAGCGATTGGACGACTTATCAAAGTGGTGAGTTTTTTGAAGTGGAAGGTAATTCTTCATTTGAGCTTCAAGTGAAAGAAGCGACTGCGTATTTATGTGAGTACTTCTAGCGTTCATTTGTTGCTCGTCATAAAACCACCTTCGGGTGGTTTTTTCGTCTATGTGCTTCACTTATAACGCATCTTTTTGGTTATTTGGGTATATACTTAATAAAAATGTACCCATCGACCAGGGAGGAAGTGATGGCAGTACAACGCAAGCATTCTGATCTCCCTCCTCGTTACGAGGATAAAGATCTCACCAATGAGCAAAGACAGCGCTTTACCGAAGTTGCCAACGCCGCTCATAAGAGACGTGAATTTTATCGACGTGCTCTAGGGAAGAGCTTAATGGGCAAAATGAAGGGCCGTGCGTTTAAAGATCAACCCACTCGTCAGCAAGACAAGCCGAACAGAACGTTGCAAGTAGTGTGGTTAATCGTATTCCTCGTTGTGGGGCTTTGGGTGATGCATGTGTTCGCTTAGTCATTAGCAAGCTTCTGGTACCGCTGGTGCATCAGATGTTGACTGTTCTTCCGTATTGCAGTGCTCATAAAAGGCGTACTGGTTTTTACCAGTATGTTTAGCTGCGTACATTGCTTTATCTGCACATCGAGTCAATTCAGACAAATCCTTTGCATCTTGCTTATAGATAGCAGCACCTACACTCATCGTTAACTCGTTAATCATATCGTAGCTTCGGTAACCTGTCGGAAACAGATTTACGATCCGTTTTAGGATGCTGTCGAGGTCATCTTTACTTTTTACATCGTAAAGCATGATTACAAACTCGTCGCCCGCAAATCGAGCGATGGAGTAGTCGTGTTTATCTGTTTTTCTGTCTTTGTTGCGAATGTTATTTTTTAATCGAGTGGCGAAGGCTTGAAGTACTTGGTCACCAATATCGTGCCCGTAGGTGTCGTTGATGTGCTTGAAGTTATCGATATCGAGAAAAACCAAGGCGGTGATGCTGTCATCAGATGAGTGCTTGATTTCATCGAGCTTTGCGCGCGCCCAAGTCTCAAAGCTCCAGCGATTGGCAAGCCCAGTGAGCTGGTCAAAATATGCTAACTCCTCAATCCCCTCGCGATACAGTGTTTGAATGTAATTGAGGACTTTCGTGTAGTAATACGAGAACGTGTGACACACAAACGCGGTCGCTATCAGGGTCAGCATCAATCTCCGCTCTATGATTTCTGTGGCTGCTGGCAGTCGATCTAAAAAAGCGACCCCAAAAAAGATCAGTAAAATGTAGGTGCCACTGAACAACAGACCGACCTTAAACTCATTAATTAATACCAGAGTGGCGACAATAGGATATAGCCATAACATTTTGCCTGACGGAGCGTCGTTATACAGAAGTAACAATAACCCTTCGAACATTAAGACAGCACTTAGCCATAAGTCGGCGTATTGATGGTGCCGCTGGACTTTTATTACATAACTGATTGCTAAGCATGCCAAGGCACACAAAGCATGGAAAAAGCTTAAACCCCAGTTATTCTCAAGTGATTGAGCAATGGAACCATAAGTTAAACAGGCAGCGGCGATACTGGAGCATAAAAAGACAATTTTCTTTTTTCTTGTTGAGCGGATGTCCGCCATTTCTTCTAAGCGCGCCCCAGCCAATGTCGACATTACGTATCCTTGCTTAATTAACGTGTACGCTTATTCTAGGCGGTATTTTCGCGATAAATAGAACAACAAAGTTTCCAAATGTGATATCAGTCATTTTTAGTGCAAAGCCATCAGTGTGATTTGGTGCGAGTGTTCAAAGAGGAATGGTGGCGCATGCAGGTTTTCATGACGGTTCTTCATGGCTCTATATGGTTGGACTGATAATTCAAAGTAATGCATTTAGTTAGACATATTTCTATTGATTATCCTGATTCTGTTCGGTGCTCGTTGATTGAGAGTATTGTTCACCAATCTCTGCTCTACGTATCGTCAAGGCATATGTCGTTTCGAAAATGCATTAGAAATATTTTTCCGAAACAGGGCGAAATATTGTTGTCGTTATGACCAATATGCGACTAGAATCCGCGCTAAATCACAACCTCATATCGAGCTTCGTTCGAGTCACTATTTTTAAACTGCTTCACAAATATTGTGAGGCAGTTTTTAGTTGTAGGAAAGGTTACAAGCATGCCTAAAAGCCAAAACATCAACCAACGAATGTCCATCGTGGCATTAGCTTGGCCAATTCTTGTCGAAATTTTGCTACGGACGGCTTTAGGAACCAGTGACGTGTTCATGCTGAGTGGCTACTCAGACAAAGCCGTATCCGCTGTTGGTGTGATCACGCAGATTACCTTCTTTTTAATCATCGTTTCGACCTTTGTCAGTAGCGGTACGGGGATTTTGATTGCCCAATACAATGGCGCTGGGCGCGAGCAAGAGTCAGTGAGCGTTGGTGTAGCGAGTATTGCGTTGTCTGTGCTCGTCGGTGTGCTATTGAGTGTGATTGCCGTGCTTGGTGCGATATATCTACTCCCGTATTACGGCTTGGAAGCGCAAGTCGAGCAGTACGCTCATGAATATCTGCTGATAAGCGGTGCGATGACGTTTAACGTTACGATTGGCGTTGTTTTTACAACTATTCTGCGTAGTCATGGTTATTCACGTTCCCCAATGGTGGTGAATTTGATCTCGGGTGTGTTCAACATCATTGGTAACTATATTGCGCTTTACCAGCCATTCGGTTTACCTGTGTATGGTGTGCAAGGTGTAGCAATAGCAACCGTCGTCAGCCAAGTCATCGGTACGTTAATGTTATGGTTTATTCTCGCTCGCAGTAGCATTGAACTACCAATGTCGACCATGAAACAAGTGCCCGTAGAGATTTACAAAAAGATCTTAAAAATCGGCGGCATGAACGCGGGTGAAGTGCTGTCTTACAACGTGGCGCAAATCTGCATTGTGTATTTTGTGGTGCAAATGGGGACGGCATCGTTAGCGGCTTTCACTTATGCGCAAAACATTGCCCGTTTCTCGTTTGCTTTCGCGCTGGCAATTGGTCAGGCAGCGCAAATTCAGACCGGTTACTACATCGGTAAAGGTTGGGTGAGTAGCATTTTAAAACGCGTACAAATCTACTTCTTAGTGGGGTTTGTGGCATCAACGGCGGCAACCACACTGATTTACCTGTTTAGAGAAGAGATTCTAAGCGTGTTTACCGATCAACCGGAAATACTCGCATTGGCAAGTTCGTTAGTCATGGGCTCAATTTTGCTCGAAGCTGGACGTGTGTTTAACCTGATTTTTATCGCGGGGCTCAAAGGCGCGGGTGACATCAAGTTCCCAGTGCAAATGGGGATTTTGAGTATGTGGGGATTAGGCGTGCTTTTCTCTTACATCTTTGGCATCCACTTGGGTTATGGCGTTTTAGGGGCTTGGATGGCAATCGCACTCGATGAATGGGTACGTGGTATCATCATGGCAAGACGTTGGCGCTCTCAGGTGTGGACCAAGTTTAAGGTGAGCTAACGGTTTTCGGTATTGCGCATCACGCTTATTCTGTTGTTAGAAAACAAAAAAGGCACTGTTAGTCAGTGCCTTTTTGTTATTTAAAATCGGGAAGACGTTAGAATTCGCACTCAGCTTGGAACACCATACGCTCTTTGCTGTATGGATGATCCAGCTCTAGCATCTCAGCATGCAGGTGTAAGCGATTCGATTTTTCGCCGTATAAACCATCACCAACCATCGGCATGTTTAACCCCATGTGATGAGCACTGTGTACACGTAGTTGGTGAGTTCGGCCGGTTTTCGGATACATATATACCTTGCTGCGTCCATCTTTGACTTCAATCAGTTGCCAGTAGGTTTCTGCATGTTTCCCGTGTTCAAAACACACCAGTTGACGTGGGCGGTCGTCTGGGTCACCACGCATTGGCAGTGAAATTTCCCCTTCAGGCTCGTTTAATACGCCTTCGAGCAGTGCCATATAACGTTTTTGTACGCCGCGAGCCATAAACTGTTTTTGCAGACTTTTGTTCGCGCGCTTAGTTAAGGCAAACACCAAAATGCCAGAGGTCGCCATGTCGAGACGATGAATCACAAACGGCCCTTCCACATCAGGGTACATCGCTTGTAGGCGCGTATAAGCAGAGTCCTTGATAGTTTTACCAGGCACTGAAAGTAAGCCCGAGGGCTTGTTGACGACGACCATAGCGTCGTCTTGGTAGATTATCTCTAGTTCTTTGTCTTCTGCCCAATTCTCCGCCAATGGGTTAGGTTCGACATCCAGCCCTTGCATCATATGGCCCAAAATCGGCTGACATTTGCTGTTGCACGATGGGTAGAATTTTTTGTGTTGGCGAACTTCAGACTTTGGCGACACACCCCACCAAAATTCTGCCAGCGCCAGCGGTTTGAATCCGTGTTTAAACGCGTATTGAAGCAGTTTTGGCGCAGCACATTCCCCCGCACCTGCTGGTGGGATTGGGTTTGTGGTGTCCGCAAAAATGTCCACCAAGTCGCGTGCTTCGCCATGGTTGTTTAGGAAGCGGTATTGTTTATGCAATTTGTGCTGCAAAGCGTTGGAGAGTGTCTTGCGCTGCTCTTTCAGATGAGCAAGTTGCTGCTCTAACTCGGCCAATCGCGCTTCTTTGATTGCAAGCTTTTCATCCCACGCTTGCTTTAAGTATTTGAGAACGTTTTTCTCGGCGACACTTTGCTTACCCAACTCATCCAACAAGATTTTGAGATCATCGGCATTGAGTGTTTGCTCGCCCTGTTGACGCTGTCGTTTGCGAGCGGCGCGGCCGTCAATCATCACTTGGCGCTGTGTTTGCTCTTCTTGTTGATAAGCGGCTCGGTCGGCTTGTATTTGCGCTTTAAGATCTGCCAATTCCGGATTCGCGGCACAGGTTTTGTACTCCGCATTGGCGGCGTTGATGGCATCCGTTTCTGCGCGGAAGAAGCCTTCATCGGTCAGCATGTCGTACACAGGAGGGACAAATCCTGGAATCAAGTTTTGGTCAGCAATTTTGCCAGAAAACGCACTTAAAAAGCCGAGCTCGCCTTGAGGGCTTTTTACCAGCAATACGCCAAACATTTTGCCTCGCCCCGTTTCTTCATTAACCAAACCAAAATCGTGTTCGAAGTCGGTTTGCGCTAATAAATGCTGTTGCAATTGCTTTGCGGCTATAACGCAAAGAGGATGCGGCGTGTAGTAGAACGGAAACGTAAACTGCGTTGGTAATTCATAATCAGAAGTATCAGCAGTAAAACGAGTAAAACAATGTTCAGGCGAGTGCATGGTGGGTATCCGCGCGAGTAAAAATTCGAGCGAGGATTGTACCTGTTTGAGTCAGGATTGCCATGTCGGTGTTGGCACTCGCTCTTGGATTAAGGACAAGAGCGAGTGGGGAAGAGTTTATTGCAGTTTTCGTAATGCAAGCTTCCACTGTGCCGGTTTGTCGTAGTAGGTCGAGTGCGGCAAGGTCAAGTACTCGCCATTTACTTCTGCAATCAGGGTTGGATAACCACCAACGTGTAACTGTCGCATCAATTGTCGGCTAGAGCGAATTCTCTCATCTAGTTCGGCTTCGCTTAACGCCATGTTTTGCTCCCACGCATCACTTGTTAAACCTAGCGATTCTGCAATGGCTTTGAGCGTCGATGCTTCATTCACTTTTAACCCGAGCTGATAATGCGCAGATTGGATGGCCTTTAGCATGTGCCATGGATTCAGCCCCATTTTCTCCGCACTCAAGATCGCTTGTGTGGGTAGATAAGAATCAAGAACAAACGCATCTTCGCTTTTCACGCGTTGCAGATATGCTTCACCAAACGTTGCTCCGGTTTCGGTTGCGATACGAGCGTCACTGTTGATGATGTGCTGACGAAATTCAGATTCAATCGCGCGTTTCTCAATCATACCGCCGGGATGAAGCTCTACCTTAAATTGAGAGGTGTCCATCAAGGCTTCGATGAGTGGTGATGCCCCGTAGCACCAACCACACATGGGATCGAAGAAGTAATGCACGGTTACCATGACATTTCACCAGTATGCACTTTCGCACCGATTTCTAGCGCGATTGGCAATTGAGCTTCTGGGTATTTCGCAGACATGGTGTCAATGAGTTGAACGCTGTTATTGCTGTGTTTTTTCGCTTGCTGAAAATCCTGCAAGTATTGTTGCGAGTAGCGAATGGTGTCTGCGTTCAGCTTTGTGCCTGCTTTCATGTGACCAGGAATGACTACTTGAGGTTTAAGCGCAAGCATCTCGCTAAGTTGCTGCTCCCAAGCATTGATGGCGGTTTGGTCAGCGGCATCTGCCATCCACAAATGTACGTTTGAGTACACGGCTACGTTACCTAGAATCGCTTTGTTATCTGGAATCCATAGGTAAGGGCGGTGTGCTGATGTGCCATGGTTACCACGAATTTCAATCTTATGACCTTCTAGCTCCAATGATGCTTTATCGTACGCGACAGGGATCACTGGTTTTACCGGTGCGTTTGCGCCAAGCTTTGGTCCCCAGTACGCCAGCTTTCCAGCCAACTTCTCTTTAATAATTTTTTGAACCGCAGGCGTTGTGATGATCTGCGCATCAGGGAACTGTTGGTGTAAGGCCTCTGCGCCAAAGTAGTAGTCTGGGTCCGCTTGGCTGATAAAAATGGTTTTAAGCGTTTTGCCTGAGTCCAGCACTTTAGCGGCAATGCGCATCGCGTCAGCTTTGGTGAAGCCAGTGTCGATAACCATGGCGTCAGTCTCACCGTATACCAAGGTTGAGTTTACGTGGAAGCTGTTACCGTCGGCGTTGTAAACCTCAAGAGTAAGGGGAGAGTGGTTTGCCGCTAGAACAGGGCTTGCCATTAAAATGGATGTAGCAATCAAAGTTAATTTTTTCATAATAAGCTCCTAAAGAGTTTGGGGCCAAGCGACCATGGCTTGGGAACGGGAGCTATATTAGGAAATTGATACGCTCGGAAAAATACACAATAATGTGCATCACTATTTCTTATTTCGATCAAATGTATGGATAGAGTAACGGCAGCAAAAGTATTTGTGGATGTGGTGTATTCTGGCAGTTTTACCGCGACCGCAGAACGGTTAGACATGTCTCGGCCAATGGTGACTCGTTACGTAGAGGCGATGGAGAACTGGTTGCAAACTCGTTTGTTGCACCGCACTACGCGCAAGGTGTCGCTCACCACCGCAGGGGAGCGCAGCTTGCCTCAGATTGAGCGCTGGTTAAAACAGGCCGATACATTAACGTCGAACATTGCCGCTGATGGTGAGCTGTCCGGAAAAATCCGTCTTGCGTCTAGTACTTCATTTGGATTCTCACAGTTGATCCCCGTAGTAAACAGTTTTATGCAAAAGCACCCCAAAGTGCATATCGACATAGATCTGCAAGATTCAGTGAGTGATCTAACCGAACAGCGTATCGATCTGGCGATCCGAATTGCGTCAGATCCCGATCCTTCTTTGATTGGTAAGCCGATTGCGGTGTGCGAATCGGTGTTGGTAGCATCACCGCAATATTTACAAACTCACCACGCGATCGCGCATCCGCGAGATTTATCTTCACACGACTGTTTGGGATACAAAAACTTTGAGCGTCACGTGTGGCATTTGTCTCAGGGCGACCAGTTCGAATCGGTGGGAATTGAGTGTCGCCTAACCAGCAATGAGGCCACGGCGTTATTGCATGGCGCTTTACAAGGCATGGGTATTTCGATGTTGCCAACTTACTTGAGCAATATCTATCTCAAATCGGGTCAGCTTGAGTCGGTGTTGCCGGATTGGAAGCCAAATGATCTCAACATTTACGCGCTGTATTCATCACGTAAACACTTGTCTCCTGCGGTGAGAGCTTTCATCGATCACAGTGAAGATTACTTTAAACAGCATCCTTGGTAATAGCGAAAGGCGTCGTCATCCCGACTTGAGATTCATACAAGATCCTGTACCTTACATGGATATATTTTTCGCAGCGTCATTTAGAGTTTTAGTTAATGTCACAAGTTCGCATCAAATTTATTGCTTCCGATATGGATGGCACATTGCTTGACCAATACGGTCGTTTGGATCCGGAGTTTTTCGATCTGTTTTTGCAACTGGAAGAGCAAGGTATTTTGTTCTCCGCTGCGTCTGGTCGTCAGTATTACAGTCTGCGAGACACGTTCGCGCCAATCAAAGACAGACTGTTGTATGTGGCTGAAAACGGCACCTTAGTGATGTACCAAGACAATGAGCTCTACAGTTGTACCATTCCTAAAGCGGAAGTGTTGGAGATTGTGAAAGCGGCTCGTGAGATTGACGGGGCGAACATCGTATTGTGTGGCAAGCGCTCGGCGTACATCGAAACGCATGATCAGCAATCGCTGGAAGAATTTCAAAAGTACTACCACCGCTGTGAATATGTGCCGGATTTGCTTGAGGTCGAAGACGAGTTTATTAAGGTAGCAATTTGTCACTTTGACGGTTCGGAAGAGCTCCTGTTCCCGACCATGAACGCAAAGTTTGGCGCAACGCATAAAGTCGTGGTGAGTGCAAAAATCTGGCTGGATGTGATGAATGCCGAGGCCTCTAAAGGTGCGGCCATTCAGCACCTTCAAGAGACGATGAATTTTACTCCGGCAGAAACAATGACGTTTGGTGATTACCTCAATGACCTCGAAATGCTGCAAGTCAGTGAGCATTCGTACGCGGTTGCCAACGCGCACGAAGAGATTAAGAAAATTGCTCGTTATTCTGCGCCAAGCAACCAAGAGGCTGGGGTACTCAAAGTGATTAAAGAGAAAGTGTTAGCGAAGTAACGCTCATTTTTTCGATGTTATTTTCTTCTTCACGTAAAAAGCCCCGCAGTGTATGCGGGGCTTTGTTTTTTTTGTGTGTGTGGTGGGAGGGGGTAGTAATGTTCCCGTTTTAGCGTACGTACTTGGCGGTTGCGCTGACTAAAAAGTGTTGCAATTTCCCGTCTGATTTTGGCACCCACAAGTCGTTATGATAATGGTAAATACGGCCATTGATGGTCACAGACAAGGTATTATCACCCGTTTGCTCCATGCGAATAAACTGATCCGAAGTGACCAAAAACGGCTCTTGCTCTTCAATGCTCTGGCCCGTTGCCAATACGAAGTAGCCGAATCGGTTGCCAGCATCCGGATCGGTTGAGTAGATTCGATGTCCAACGAGGCTGTAGTCGTCGTTGAGTGCCTGCTCAAGCGTTTTTTGCCCGATGGTTTCGTGCGATGGAATAAATACCCAAGCCAACACACCTGCCGCAATGACTGCCAGTAGAAGCAGTACTTGCATGAACTTTCTCATCATATATACCGTTTAACGTTGAAATTTCATTTTGTACATGCGCTTATCCGCTATGCTGATAAGAAAGTCAACATTGTCACTGTCTTTAGGGTATTGCGCTAAGCCCATGCTTGTTGAAAGTGTTGAGACTTTATCGGAGTTTAATATTTGTGCATCAAAGACGGTATTTATCTGCTCACGTACGTTCTCTTCATTGAGATGTTCACCTTCAAGGATAACCGCGAACTCATCTCCTCCCATGCGATAAACAGTAAAATCATTGAGTGCCATAGAATTAAGCCGCCTAGCGATTTCCCGCAGTACAGTGTCGCCAACTTGGTGTCCGTGTGTGTCGTTGACTTCTTTAAAACCATTTAAATCTAGAATCCAGAGAGAAAAGGGCCTTTTTTCTTGAGTAAATTTGTTTAGGGTAATGAATAGTGCATTGCGGTTCCCTAGGTTCGTCAAAGGGTCGCTGAGCGCCAATTTTCTATGAAAATGGGATTCACGATAAAAGAAATAAGTTAGAGAGATAATCGACAAAACGAACGTCGCAAACAACATATATTGTGCTTGCATTAAGCGCTGGGTTTGACCTTTTTGTGCTTCATAAGCTTTACTGCTTAGACGGAAGTTTTGATTAACGAAGTCTATTAAGCCTAAATATAGTGTTTGAGTTGAACGATAAAATGCAGCAGCAGCTTGGCTATCACCTGTTCTAGCTTCTACTAGTTGTTTTTCTAGCTCTTTGAACTCTTCAAAAAGGTTAATGAAGTAAAGGTGCATGTTGTTCCGAGAAAAGAACTTATTGGCTTTCGTGCTACTGGTCAATAAGTCAAAGCGACTCCACGCTAACTCGTATTGAAGCTCTGCACCATCAATATTCAATACGTTTTCATCTAACCGTCTGGCCTCGCCGACAAGTTCTGATAGTTCTTTGGAGAGTTGGAATAAAAACCAAGTCGCTTGTTTTTGTTCGTTATTAAAATTTTGTGAGAGTGAACGTGTTTGCTGTAAAAGCACGACATTCGCGAGAAGCAAAGAAACGGCAAACACCACCAGCAGCATTTTGCTGGTGGTAGAATATTGCAATATTCTTTGTTTCTTAGAATAGGGTTCTGATAACTTCATTCTTATTATTTTTCTTTTATTTCATTTACTTGCCATACCATTTGCGCATGATATTTATTGTAGTTTAGCTCTGGATAGAGATTGAGTGGATATATCACCCAGAAAGGGCCTTTATTCCTGACTTTTATGTAATTCTGATCTTGTTGATAAGCCAGTATTGGTTGATATCGAAGAATATCTTGTCGGGACAATGTCGAGTGATAGTCGTTTAAGCTGCTGATATCAACCTGCTCTGGTACCTTTCCATAGACGTGTGTAAGAAGCGTGCTGAGTTTAACGCCTAAAAACTCTGACGAGGCAGGAAGCCAAGGCAATGTCATCGTGTAGCTAGTGGTAGGTAAAGCTTGGATCTCTTCCAGTTCCAGTATGACACTAGGCTGCTGGCTACTACTAAATACGATCGTATTTGCAGACAAGAATGGCGCAACAAAAAACAGACCTAGCGCGACTATCTTTTTCATCATATGCCCTTTTGAGTTTTATTCTTTTTTCTTAGCTAGGACAAAGGTGCTAGCGGTAATTTATTTATAATTATAGAGCCAACCGGATGAGATTTTATAATACGTTATGTTTCAAAAATAACTGTCGGTTTACGTCACGTCAAGGTTATTAAGTTGCTTCTTAATTAAAAGCTCAGAGTATTGGGATGATGGTAGAGTTTCGTAATGATTTCGCGGTATTTAATTGGTTTTTAGTGCAACTTTGTTTCATTTTTAATAAAGATACTGTGTCGGAAATGAGAATTTAATAAGGCGAGAAATGGACGTCGAATTTGTTCTTAAGTTACATTATTTTACATATTTAAATCATCGATATTCAGATATGTATTTGTTAGTACGTAAAGAAAATAAAGTCACCTAGTTTTGGTGACTTTATTTTTTATTTCATGAGCTTACTTAAATTAACTATGCAAACAAATATTTTGCATGGAAGTTGAGGTGCTCTTCAATAAAGCTTGAGATGAAGTAATAGCTATGGTCATAGCCTGGTTGCATTCTCAAGGTTAGGTTTGAATCGTGTATTTTTGCCGCAGCAATCAGCGCTTCCGGTCTAAGCTGCTCATTTAAGAAGCCATCAGCATCACCTTGATCAACCAAAATTGGTAATGGTGATTGTTGTTGTTTTAGAAGTTCACTTGCATCGTATTGCTTCCAGCTTTCAAGCTCCTTGCCTAAGTAAGCAGTAAAGGCTTTTTGTCCCCAAGGGCATTGCATTGGGTTACTGATTGGACTGAACGCTGAAATAGAACGGTACTGTTCTGAATTTTTCAGACCAATGGTGAGCGCTCCGTGGCCGCCCATACTGTGACCGGAAATTGACTTCACGTCAGAGACTGGGAAGTTACTTTCGATGATCGCAGGCAACTCCTCAGTCACATAGTCGTACATACAGTAATGCAGTGACCAAGGTGCTTGCGTCGCATTAAGGTAAAAGCCAGCTCCTTTTCCTAGGTCATAGCTTTCGTCGTCAGCGATACCTTCGCCTCTCGGACTTGTGTCTGGTGCAATGATCGCAATGCCAAGCTCGGCCGCCATACGAAATGCGCCCGCTTTCTGCATAAAGTTCTCATCGGTACACGTTAAACCAGAGAGCCAGTATAGCGCGGGTACGGGATTTGATTTCGTTGCGTTAGGTGGCAAGAATATTGCGAAGCGCATGGTGCAGTTTAGGGCATTGGATTCGTGTGTATATTGCTTGTGCCAACCGCCAAACACTTTGGCTTGGCTTACATTTTCAATGGTCATGAATAAACTCTCTAATTAGCAGAAGGAATTCAGGCTCCCCAAAAGGAGAGCCTGAGGCAGCATTATTGATCCATATGGATAACTGTTCGGATGCTCTTACCTTCATGCATCAGATCAAACGCTTTGTTGACGTCTGCTAATCCCATTGTGTGGGTAATGAACTCCTGTAAGCCGAATTCACCAGCCATGTAACGGTTTACGATTTCTGGAAGCTCAGAGCGACCTTTAACGCCACCGAAAGCGCTGCCACGCCATACACGACCAGTTACCAGTTGGAATGGACGAGTTGAGATCTCTTGACCTGCACCAGCAACACCAATGATGACTGACTCACCCCAACCTTTGTGACAGCACTCAAGTGCTTGGCGCATCACGTTTACGTTACCGATACATTCGAATGAGTAGTCAACACCACCGTCTGTCATTTCAACAATCACTTCTTGAATTGGCTTGTCGAATTTTTGTGGGTTGATGCAATCAGTTGCACCAAGTTGTTTCGCTAGGTCGAATTTGCTTTCGTTGATGTCTACACCGATGATGCGGCTGGCACCAGCCATGCGAGCACCGATGATTGCAGAAAGACCGATACCGCCGAGACCAAAGATTGCCACTGTGTCGCCTTTTTCAACTTTAGCTGTGTTTAATACCGCACCCATACCAGTGGTTACGCCACAACCTAGAAGACAAACTTCTTCAAGTGGTGCTTCTTTGTTTACTTTCGCTAGTGAGATTTCTGGAAGAACCGTGTACTCAGAGAAAGTAGAACAACCCATGTAGTGGAAGATAGTTTCGCCGTTGATAGAGAATCGGCTTGTGCCATCTGGCATTAGGCCTTTACCTTGCGTTTCACGAACGGCCTGACATAGGTTCGTTTTGCCAGATTTACAGAACTTACACTCACCACATTCAGCAGTGTAAAGTGGGATAACGTGGTCGCCAACTTCAACGCTTGTTACGCCTTCGCCAACCATTTCAACGATGCCGCCACCTTCGTGACCAAGGATTGAAGGGAAGATACCTTCTGGATCGTCACCTGATAGTGTGAATGCGTCAGTGTGACAAACACCAGTTGCTACGATGCGTACTAGCACTTCGCCGGCTTTTGGAAGTTGTACATCCACTTCTTCCATTTTAAGCGGCTCACCTGCAGCCCAAGCGACCATTGCTTTTGATTTTATGTGAGTTTGACCAGGTTTGATTTCAAGCGACATTGGATGTTTCCTTTATATTTTCAGTATATGGAGTGACGTAATAAGCGTAGTTAAGGTTTGCTTACCGCGCTTCGTCGTTTTGTTGGTGCTCATTTTAGGTGTTTCAGTAAAAATGATAATCCGTCCATTTTGAAAATGATTTTTACATATGCGTAATAATGATAAGGTGAGCGTGTAAAAAGAGTGCGATGCCTCCTTAAAGCGGAAGGGAAATGGAAAAGGTGATTGACCTGAAGTTAGATAGAGGGGCTAAAGTAGAAAACTGTCAAACCATCAGCTAAGTAAGAGTGATTATGAATAAGACGGATCTGAGTGCCTATTTAACCAAGCTAGGCTTGCCTAGTGAATTGCCCGCCGATTTGGAGTCATTGCACAGAGTTCACGTGGCGCAGCATCGTTGCCTGCCGTTTGAGAATTTTGACATCGCATTGCAGCGAGGCGTCTCTGTTGAGATTGAAGATATTATTCAAAAAACCGTGTACCACTCTCGCGGTGGTTACTGCTTTGAATTAAATGGTTTAATGCTTGATGTGCTCAACACTCTTGGGTTTGAAGCGCGAAGTTTGCTAGGGCGTGTACATGTGTCTGGTACACCAACAGGTCGTAGTCATCAAATCACGTTAGTGACGTTAGAGGAACAAACATGGATTGTCGATGTGGGTTTTGGCTCCAATACCCCTCGAGCGCCATTGCCATTTATCCTTGACCAAGTGATTCAGACGGATTTACAAACCTTCCGTTTTGTCAAAGATGCTCAGTTTGGTTATTTCCTCCAAGTGCTTTCAACCGATGGAACAGACGTGTGGAACAATCTATACAGCTTTGACCTAGAGTTTGTGTTTGCTGGTGACATTGCATGTAGCAACTTCTTTACCTCGACTTCGCCTAATTCGCGTTTTACTAGCGCAAGAGTCGCTGCTAGAGCGACAGAAAGTGGGTTGGTGACGCTGCTTAACTACACACTCAGATGCACCAATCATGAAGAGCTAACAGAAATAGAGCTAGAGCCAGGTCAAGCCTACCTGGATGCGTTGAAAGAATATTTTGGTATTGAGCTTGATGCGCAATACGACGATCTTCGTCCGTTACCTGACGCGTAAAGTTTTCCCGTTTTCAAAGCGTAGCTCGACGAGAACAATGTAATCACTATTTGTCTAGAAGAGGTCGACAGGAATACAGCATGGCGAATTGGGAAGGAGTCAGCGAGTTTGTTGCCGTAGCGGAAACTAACAGCTTTACAGCTGCCGCGGCTAAACTGAAAACGTCAGTGGCACAAATCAGTCGCCGTGTATCGGCACTTGAAGAGCGTCTTGCGGTTAAGTTACTGCATCGCACGACGCGAAAAGTTTCTCTGTCTGAAGCTGGACAGCTTTATTATCAGCAGTGCAAACACTTGGTCGAAGGGCTAGAATTAGCTGAGCTTGCTGTAACGCAAATGCAAACCGAACCGCGAGGTTTGCTGCGTGTGACAGCGCCTGTGACCTATGGGGAAATGAACCTCGCACCGCTCTTGCATCAGTTTTTGGAGAAGTACCCGCGTGTGGACCTCGATTTAGTTCTGACCAATCAAAAACTGGATTTGATAGAGCAAGGGGTAGACGTGGCGATTCGTCTTGGCCGCCTGCAAGATTCCAGCATGATCGCAAAGCGTCTTTCGTCGCGTCAAAATTACGTGTGTGCTAGCCCTATGTATTTGGAGCGATTTGGCGAGCCTCACACATTATCCGAACTGGCTCGACATCAGTGCTTGGTTGGTTCGGTCGATTATTGGCATTTTAAGGAAAATAAACGTGATAAGTCTTTGCGTGTGTCGGGGAGGATTAAATGCAATAGTGGTTTTGCGCTAATGGGCGCCGCCAAACGTGGTTTGGGTTTAGTGCAGTTGCCGGACTATTACGTTCAAGAAGCCCTAGATAACGGTGAGCTAGTCGAGGTGCTGACCGATTACCGAGACGACCGTGAAGGCATTTGGGCACTGTATCCACAAAGCCGAAATTTATCGCCCAAAGTGAGGTTGTTGATCGACTTTTTAGCGCAGGAACTAGCGGATTAGAGTTTTCATGAACTTTAATACAACTGAAGTCGCTAAAACGCCCGGTGATGCCGGGCGTTTTTATTGGGATAAGCGCTTGAACTGGAAATAAATGAACCACTATTGGTTGGATTCCGCGTCTTCACGTTTAATCACTTTGTGCCCATCTTCAGACACGCCTTGCTTCCAATAGCTGCTGATGTAGATATTCTCGCGATCGACTTCTTTTTCGTTGCGGAAATATTGGCGCAGCGCACGCATTGAATCGAACTCACACGCACACCATACCGAAGCGTTACCATCTAACCACTCGAGTTCGCGAACGCTATCAGCCAAGGTTTGCTGTTCAGTTAGCCAAATCAACTCCATACCGGCGGGCGCGTTTAGGGGTTGAATGTCGGCTGGAGAAATCACGCTGATCACTGCATAGCCTTTGGCCTCTTCTGGCAACGTACGAATTTTCGCAGAAAGCGCTGGAAGTGCCGTCATATCGGCAGCCATGAAGAACCAATCCGCCTCAGTATTTAAGTTGGAGATGCTACCTGGCCCAACAATGCTGATCGTGTCGCCTTTTTGCGCGGCCATTGCCCAACGCGCTGCAAATCCGCATTGCAGATCTTGCGTTACGTGTCGGACGAAATCCACTTCGATTGAACTGGTTTCTGGATGAAAGCGTCGGATAGTGTAGGTGCGCATGATTGGTCGGTCGTCTTCTGGCAGGATGCTCAGATCCGCGCCGCCCATATCGTTAAACAGTAATTTGATGTAACTGCCTTCGCAGTCACGAGGAAAGTGGCTCAGCGCCTCACCTTGCAAGGTAATGCGCTGCATGTTTGGAGTGATGGTTTCTGTGTCTGTGACAACAAGCGTTTTAGGTTGAGGCT
Source organism: Vibrio sp. Vb1026 (assembly GCF_033338745.1). Lineage (NCBI taxonomy): Bacteria > Pseudomonadati > Pseudomonadota > Gammaproteobacteria > Vibrionales > Vibrionaceae > Vibrio > Vibrio sp. Vb1026. Next base: position 41,151 of record NZ_JAWOTH010000001.1, on the reverse strand, counting down.
TCTTTTTCATTGTTACTTTACTCGATAATTATTCTCTTTCTCATTTAAAGATTATCAAGTTCCCTAACAAGAGGGTAGCGTCTTTAAACAAATTTACACTGTGAATTAACGCCAAAGCCTCGAGCAAAATGCAGTATCTGTCCTTTCCCAATTACGTAAAGTGAGTCGTTTTTTAACCATAAATGGACTTATATCATTGGAATCGTAGACAAAAGCAACAGCGCAGCCATGCTGTAGTTGAACCCCTTAACGCGTTTATCGGTGGTCAACCAACGCTGCAATTGCATACCTGCCGCCGTCCAAAATGTTACCGATGGCAAGTTAGCTAAGCAGAAGATACCGGCGATAAAAGTCAGTTCGAGCCATGCACCGCCACTGCTGTATACCGTAATGGCCGTCAACGCCATCGACCAACCTTTTGGGTTCACCCATTGGAATGCGACAGCCCCTAAAAAAGACATCGGGCGAAAATCGTGTTTTGCTTCTGTTTTGTCGCTGGTGGCGATTTTGTACGTCAAGTACAGCAAATAACTCAAGCTCAATACTTTCAAAATGGAGTGGGTGAGCGGGTAGGCATGGAACAGGCTCATCAAGCCAATGCCCACCAAAATTAACATGGCACCAAAGCCGAAGGTAATGCCCAACATGTGTGGGATAGTGCGTTTAAAGCCGACATTTGCCCCTGAGGTCATCAACATAATGTTATTGGGACCCGGCGTAAAAGTAGAGACAAAAGCGAACAACGCCAAAGCGCCCAGTTGATGATATTCCATAGATTGTTCCTTGAATCAGTTCTCGATAAGTTGAGAACAACTATAAGTAGAACTGAGGTCAATATTGTGCTTTTATTTGATGATTAGAAACTAAATAAGCAATGAAACATCATGATGGATAGATTTGACGAAAGAATATTGCAAGTGCTCAAACGAGACGGAAGAATCTCCAATGTGGAGCTGTCGGAACGCGTTGGTTTATCTCCATCTGCAACCTTACGCCGAGTGCAAGATTTAGAGCGTAAAGGCGTGATCAAAGGCTACCGAGCAGTACTGGATAATCAGCAACTTGGCGTGGGTTTTGTTGCTTATGTGTCGATTGGTTTGGCCTCGCACTCTAAGCAGGCACAGCTGGGTTTCGAAGAGCATGTGCGTTTTGTAAACGAGGTGGTGGAATGTCACAACATTACGGGATCTAACGAATATCTCATACGCGTAGAGACGCAAGATCTCGCCGCTTATAAAGCGTTCCATGCTGATGTGTTGGGTGAGTGCGAACACGTCAAGTCGATCACAACGATGGTGGTGATGGACACACCAAAAGACGAGCGATAGCCAAACGAGAGTGACAGTTTTTGTGGCACATGAATTTGAAGTGACTCGAAAGAGTCAGTCGAGTATGAGAATGGTTCACAACAAATGCTGGAAAGCAGATGGCACTCTTACAATTTCCATATTTATTCTCACCTTCTAAATAATCCCATCCTGCTAGTTTTGCTTAAACCGCTTGTGTTTCAGAGCGGCGAGTCAGCAAAATTAAGGATGAACGATGAAATCACATGTAACACTTCCTCTTTTGAGCTTAAGCGCTGTTGCCGCATTGAGCTCATTTAACGTCAACGCCCACGGCTGGGTAGAGTTTCCAAGTGCTCGTCAAAATACGTGTTATTTAGACGGTGGCTTTTGGACCAACGAGATCCCTAACCAAGCGTGTAAAGCGGCTTTTGAAGAATCTGGTGCGTACCCGTTTGTGCAACGCAGCGAAATTGCAGCAAACGTACCAAATTACCGAGATATGGAGCATGTGAAAGCCGTGGTTCGCGACGGTGAGCTATGTTCTGCTGGCGATACAGCTAAGAAAGGCTTGAACATTCCTTCTCCAAACTGGCAGCGCACCAATGTTACGCCAGATGCAAATAACCAGATTGAATTGGTGTTTTACGGCAAAGCGCCGCACAACCCATCATACTGGGAATTCTATCTCACCAAGCCAACTTATGATGATTCAAAACCTCTTACTTGGAGTGATTTAGAGCTGATCGACACCGCAGGTGATGTGTATGTTGATGCGGAAAAACGCTACCGTATTCAGGTGACTTTCCCTGCTGATCGTTCGGGCGATGCGGTACTTTACACTCGTTGGCAGCGTATTGATGTCGCTGGGGAAGGTTTCTACAACTGTAGTGACATTACGTTAAACGGAACGGGCACGACGCCACCGACTGACCCTGTTGATCCAACCGAACCGGGCAATAATCTGACATCTCTAGGCTACTTTGTTCAGCAAGGTTTCGGACCAGTAGAAGCGGGTGACACCATCCGTTTCCGTACGTTTAATGCGACAGGCAATGAAATTGTCGATATTTCACTGCCAATCAGCGCAAACAATACGACGACTTGGGCGGCAGAAATTGCGGATCAATTTAACGCGCAGCAAACGGGCGATTGGTACGTGGGCATTTGGCATCAAGAGATGAACCACTACATGTTCGATAGTAACAACGTGAATGCGAACCAAGTATTAGCGCCAAGCGCAGACTTCAGTTATGCGTTGTCACTGATCAAAGCGGATGTACCGCCACCAGTTGAACCAACCAACTTGTGGGACAAGACGGCTGTTTACGACCAAGGTGATGTGGTGACGCACAACGGTAAAGAATGGACCGCTCAGTGGTGGACGTCTGGTGAGGAACCAGGCACAACGGGTCAATGGGGGGTATGGCGTTAAGCCAGTTATTCGGGCCCTGATCAATAAAACCCTTCTCATGTGAGAAGGGTTTGTTTTTTTAGCCTAAAACGATCACTTTGGTCGAGTGGTTGTCTTGAAAATCAGAGCACATATCGTTATTCGCTTGCTCTCCACTCGCTCCAGTTGAGCATCGCGTAGTCTGCCAGTTTGAGCATCGGAATGTCTTCGTGTGTATCACCGTAGGCATAAACAGACGCAAACTCGTCGAGCGAAAACGCCGCCTTCACGCGCGAGACTTTTCTTTCTAAACTGCAATCACCTTGCTGGTAAAAGCCACTCAGTTTTGGCTGCTCTGAGATCAGTTCACTGCACAGCAAGTGGTAACCGTTCGCTTCACACCAAGGCTTGAGATACGCATTGAGTGATGCCGACACCACTACGATGGTATCGCCTCGGTGTTGATGCCAAGCCAGCCTTTCCATCGCTTCTGGCCGTAAGTACAGCGGGATCACTTCATGGGCAAATTGAGTGCCAATCGCTTCAATTTTCTGCGTTTCTTTCCCTGAAAATGCAATAAAACTGCTGAGAGGGCGCATAACACGAGCGGGTAACACTCCGAGTTTGTACAGCGCATAAAATGGCATGATAGCGACCTTTCCTACTCGTTTGCGCAGGCCATAAGCAGAATAGTGGAGGAAAAGGCTAAACATATCCTCTCGGGTGATGGTGCCATCAAAATCAAACAGTGCCAGTGACGGCTTAGTAGTATCGAGCAAACTCAGCGCCTATTTTTGGGTTTAAGATCGTTTTGTGTTTATTGATAAAACACCGCCAACCAGATGGTTTCTTGCGTTGGGTCAGTCCAGCTCACTTTGTGTTTGGTATGAGCTGGAATCGTAACGTGATCGCCTGCCTCAAGTCGTTGCACTACACCTGATTCAAAAGTCAGCTCTCCAGCTCCTTTAAGAACCAAGACCCATTCATGTTCTTCTTGATCGTACCAGCCACTTTCGGGCGAGGTTTGCCCCGTTGAGACAATGCGTTCTATACGCAGGTTTTTGTGGGTCAGCAGGTCTTCGAACACTTCCTCGTCGAGGTTATTCGGTAAGTCTTTAAACAGGTTCATGGCCTTTCCTTAGAGAATGATCAGTCCAAAAGGCGCAAGCAATTGCTCTTGTTGCCAATCACAAATTTTAACACCAAACAGAGAAACGCGGCGAACATCCAGCCCGTCTAGTTCGACATGAGTCAGATCACATTGCTCAACGTTAAAGGTTCCCCATTGTTCTGGCGAGAATTCGCAGCGAGATAAATCCGAGCCTTTGAGAGTTGCCCCTGCGAGGTTCGCACCGTTCCAACGGTTTTCAAAGAGGTCACATTTTTCTAGTAACACTCGTTCGAAGTTACAGTAGGTGAGGTTGCAGCCAGTAATAAAAGCAGAACAGAAAAACATGGTGTTACTGATGCGATTAGCAAAGTTCGCACCTTGGAAGTTTGCCCCTTTGAGATCGCACTTACGCAGCTCCAAGCCCATACAATTTGCGCCGTTAAACAGGCTCATCGCCAACATACAGTTCGTAAAGCTGGCGTCTTTTAAGTTCGCGAAGCGAAAACTACACCCTTCTAGCGCTTTGGATTCGATAAAGCGACAGTCGATGAACTTAGCATCGCGCAGATCGGCATGGTCGAAACAGCACATATAAAAGTGGCAGTTTTTAAAGGTAGCATTCTGAAAATCGTGATGAGAAAAGTTTTCTCGTTCAAAAATGAGATCGGTTTTTAACATGTCTTCTCCTTAGCTGCGAGCAGACTAGCACTCCAAGTGACTGATTTTCCAGAAAAATAACTTCTTGTATTTCAGTGCTTTACAAACCCCTCAAATCGCGATTTTAAGGGGGCAAACGAGCGTTTTAAGTGGGTTGTTTTTTGAAAATAGAAGACGTAGAGGACGAAAAAAGTTTTTGCTGGCTACGAGCCTTAACGAGAGGATTCGCATTTATGGGTATGCATGGCAACTCACACGCACAGTTTGCATTACAGAATTGTATCCTATTTGCATAATTTGTTGATCAATATGGCGTTTCTCCATACAAAAAACCTATATTTTTCACAAATTGATTTCCATCAAAATAGTAGGGTTTCTATGTGCTAGATTGCGCACAGCTCAAAAAGATATAGATACCCGTGTGCTTCAAGGCGCTGAGTTTACTTGAAATCTCAGATCAGTTAGCAGGCACCCCTTTGGGTACGACATAACGAAGCCCTACGAAAGGAAATAAAAATGAAAAAAACAATCTGCAGTCTAGCAGTGGTTGCTGCACTCGTGTCACCAAGTGTTTTCGCTCATAAACAAGGTGACTTCGTTCTTCGTGTTGGTGCGGCGTCTGTCGTTCCAAACGACAGCAGCGATAAGATTCTTGGTTCTCAAGAAGAATTGAAAGTGGATTCAAATACGCAGCTTGGTTTGACGTTTGGCTACATGTTTACAGACAACATCAGTTTAGAGCTTCTAGCAGCAACACCATTCAGCCACGATATTTCAACAGACTTGTTAGGTCTTGGTGATATCGCGGACACCAAACACCTTCCACCAACGCTTATGGTGCAGTACTACTTTGGCGAGCCACAAAGTAAGTTCCGTCCATACGTGGGTGCAGGTCTCAACTACACCATGTTCTTTGATGAGGGCTTCAATAGCACGGGTAAAGGCGCTGGTCTTTCAGATCTTAAGTTGGATGACTCATTCGGTCTAGCAGCGAATATTGGTGTGGACTACATGATCAACGATCAATGGTTCCTCAACGCTGCTGCGTGGTACGCAAACATTGAAACAGAAGCAACTTACAAAGCAGGTGGAGAGAAGCAAAAAACCGACGTCAAAATTAACCCTTGGGTATTTATGATCAGCGGCGGTTACAAGTTCTAAGAAAAACCAGTAGTTACACGCACATTACTATTATTGGCATGACTTTGGGGGCGGTTACGGGGACTGCCCCTCTTTTTTATCCTCGTTTTGATTGCACATCATTTACTCCACTTAGCAACATGCAAAATTGGATCTTTACCTTGCAGATCATTTTATTGTCGGAAGATCGAAAAGTCCTACACTGATCACATAATTGAACAAGTGGACAATATAAATGAGCGACGACATCGCAAAGCATTCCTCCTCCAGATCTAAGCTGGTAAAAACTCTTTTCTTTACTCTCTGTGTTATCGCATTTGGTGCGATGTATTGGTCTTGGCAGTATTCAGACAGTCACCCAAGCACGGAAGATGCCTACGTTAGGGCAAAAATTTTGTCGGTAGCGCCTCAGGTAAAAGGCCAAGTGGTTTCTGTGGATGTCAAAGACTTCCAATCTATTAACAAAGGTGACCTACTGCTGAAGATAGATTCACGCCCATATTTGTTGGCAGTGAAGCAAGCAAAAGCGGCATACCAATTGGCGGTCCAGCAACATGACGTTGCCGATAAGCAGGTAACTGAAGCCGTTGCGGGCTTAGATGCGGCGCGCTCTAACCTGACAGAAGCGCAAGTGGAGTACAAACGTACGGATTCCTTGGTGAAACGCAAACTGGCGTCGGACCAAGATTTAGATACGGCAAAAAACAAACTAGCCAATGCCCAAGCGAGCCTGGAGCAAGCGCGCGCGACGGTAGAAAAAGCCATTGCGAACCGTGGTGAAGAAGGCGCAGAGGCTGCGGTTGTTCAACAAGCGGGAGCACAGTTAGCGCAAGCAGAGCTGAACTTGAGCTACACCGACATTACGTCACCAGTGGATGGCATTGCCGGTGAGATCAATACGCACGTAGGCTCGGTCGTTAGCGTGGGTCAAACGCTGTTCCCTGTGATTTTAAAAGACAGCTATTGGGTACGCGCGAACTTTAAAGAAACCGATCTTACTCACATCAAACCTGGTATGCATGCGGATGTGGTGATTGATATGTACCCAGACGTGGTGTGGAAAGCAACGGTAGAACAACTATCGCCTGCGAGTGGTACATCGTTCTCCTTGATGCCACCAGAAAACGCAACGGGTAACTGGGTTAAAATCAAACAGCGTTTCCCTGTACGTTTGGCATTAGAAGTACCGGCCGATGCGCCGCAACTTCGCGTGGGTGCGAGCTCAGAAGTCACCATTGATTTGCAAAGTAGCGTGCAATGAGCCACCAAATTACGGCAGACAAACGGGGGATTGCCACCGTCGCCGTGATGCTTTCTGCCATCATGGTGTTAATCGATATGACCGTTGCGAACGTGTCGCTATCGCACATGATGGGCGCGTTGGGCGCAACGGCAGACCAAATTACTTGGGTGCTGACGGGTTACAGCATGGCGGAAGCGATCTTCATTCCGATGACCAGTTTCTGGGTGTCGCGCTTTGGTGAACGCAAAGTCATGCTGGTTGCCGTGGTCGGCTTTGTGATTGCCAGTGCGCTTTGTGGGCAAGCACAGTCTCTTGAAGAGATGGTGCTATTTCGCATTATCCAAGGCGCTTTCGGCGCGTCGGTGATTCCATTGGCGCAGTCGACGTTAGTGCAGATTTATCCGTATGAGCAAAAAGGCAAAGCGATGGCGATTTTCTCCATCGGCATTTTGCTTGGTCCTATTTTGGGCCCAGTTGTGGGTGGTGTGATCACCGACAACATTAACTGGCGCTGGATTTTTTACATCAACTTGCCATTCGGTTTGATCTGTACCTCTTTGATTTATCGCTATATCCACATCGACAACAAATCCAAACCTAACTTTGACTGGTGGATCATCGGTTACATGGCGTTAGGTGTGGGCGCGTTGCAGTTTGTGTTGGATAAAGGGAATGAAGAAGACTGGCTCGACTCACGCATGATTCAGACGGCGATATTGCTCGCAGTCATGGGATTGGTGATGTGGATCTATCGCAGTTGGAAAACTAAAAGTCCAATAGCGCCATTGTGGCTGCTGAAAGACCGAAACCTTATGGTCTCGTCATTGATGATTGCCGTGGTGTCGATGGCGATGTTTGGCCTGACGACTCAACAACCAATGCTGTTGGAAAGCTTGCTGGATTATCCGGTCTCAACCACTGGTTTATTAATGGCACCGCGTGGGTTGGCGTCAGCGGCGATGTTGATTTTGGTGATTAAGCTCAATCCGCAATTCGATCCCAGAATCAAAATAGTCTTTGGCTTGAGCTGCATCGGGATTGGTAGCTATTTGATGACGCAGTACTCACTGCAGATCGATACATTTTGGATTGTGATGCCGAGTATGATTCAGGGGATGGGGCTTGGTTTAACCTTCTCGACGCTATCCACCTTGGCGTATTTAACGATTCCGAAAGAGCAATCTGTTGCGGCGGCGAGTATTTACAATCTGTTCCGTACCATTGGTAGCTCGTTTGGTATTTCTATCGCCACCACGTTCCAATATCGTGATAGTCAGCAGCAATGGCATGCGCTGGGAGAGGGTATTAATCCTTATAATCCTAACTTGCATGACTGGGCGGCCAATCAGGGGCTTTCTATTACCGACCCGGTTGCGTTAGACCAATACCAACAGATGTTGCAGCAGCAATCGCAAATGGTCGCGTTTGTGCACACCTTCCAGCTTGTGGGAGTGATGTTCGTGATCATGATGCCGATGCTGGTTTTCATTCGGTCGCGTGAATAACATGAAGTTCCGGTGAATAGTGTAAGAGAACGCCTCTCAAGTTGTGTCAGCTTGAGAGGCGTTTTTTATTGGACAGTGCCAGTGAAAGAAGGACGTTTACTCAAATGTCACTTCGTCAAAATGCGGATTGGTTTTGAGCGCGCGCATTGCGACTAATTGTTCAGTCGGGAAGGCGGTGTGCTCACCATCCATATCTAAAAACAAGCACTCTTGTCGCTGCATGTCGTAGCCTGTGTCGAACGCGTTGCCCTGATGAGTTTCACCATTTTTTAGTGTGATCTCGATAGGGAGCTTAAACATACAGGCGATTTCAATAAAATCGTATTGGCTGCAAGTCACCATAGCTTTCTCCTTTCAAACCGACGCAGTATTCAGAAGGTTTGAGAACCGCTTCCTTAATATAGAAAACGTTTGATTGAAACTGAATCTTCATCTTACACCTCATTTTGGTCACGAAATAGACATACACGCACGTTTTAATAAACCTACTGTTGAGCGTTCGCAAGCGAGACAAAACTACGATATGTCTGAAACGATACTTAAGCGCACATACCTAACGAGTGAACAAAAGACACAAAAGCCAAGTTCACTGATTTCCCCTCAAACCTATCATGCGCAGTTGGCGCACCGTGTTCACCACTCGCCTCAATTTGAAAACGGCCGCGTTAAAAACGAGATGCCAAATATCCCTAGCCCGCAATCATTCTGGCAGGTGTGTTGGAGCTATCTTGGTGGTAGAACGCCATTGAGTCCTAACGAACATCTGCCACATTTCCCAATTCAACCTACGCAGTTTGCGCAGAGAAGTGAATCGATGCGCGTTACTTGGCTGGGCCATTCCACCATGCTGGTGGAGGTCGATGGCATTCGAATTCTGACTGATCCGGTATTTGATTACGCTTCTCCGTTCATCGCAAAAGCGTGGTTTGAACGCAATATTCCCAATACCCATGCCAGAGATTGTTTGCCGATTCCTGAAATTATCGTGATTTCGCACGATCATTACGACCATTTAGAAGCATCGACCATACGTTTCTACGCCGATAAACCCGTGACTTTTTATGTACCCTTAGGGGTTGGCAAGCATCTGATAAAGTGGGGCGTTTGCGCAGACAACATCGTGGAATTCGATTGGTGGGATAGCGTGCACTATGCCGGAATCGAACTGATTTGTACGCCTGCTAACCATAATTCGGGTCGTACTTATTTCGATAAAAACTCGACCCTGTGGGCTTCTTGGGTCATCAAAGGCAAAGAAGAGACGCTCTATTTTAGTGGCGATTCAGCTTACGATTCGCACTTTTCCGAGATCGCACTGCGATGTGGACCAATCGACATTGCCTGTTTGGAAGTGGCTGCTGATGTGAAAGGCCAAGGTTATCCGGTCGAAAACTGGGGACACATGCAGGCTCACCATACCGTGCAAGCGTTTCACGATTTAAATGCGAAAAAACTGTTGCCCGTACATTGGGCTACATACGAGCTATTTACTCACCGTTGGGACGAACCGATTTTAGATTTGCTTGCCCATTGTCAAAAAGAACATATAACGCTGCTGACGCCAATGCCGGGGGAGAGTTTTTACGTTCATCAAGAACATATAAATAAACAGTGGTGGCGAGAAAAAGAAATAGGTGAGCCAGCTAGAATTTTGACTTAATAATATGTTCTTACTTCAATAATTATTTGAGAAGTTAACCTTGTTATTTTAAAAATATAACAAGGTTTTTACTCGCTTACTCATCAATCACTTGAGGTTTTAACTCGACGACATTTCCTTCCGGATCATGTATATAGAGTGATCTACCGAACCCTTGTGCGCCATACCGCTTCGCAAACTCTTCGGTTTCAATGCCGCGCGCACGCAGATATTCCAGTAATTCATCCTCGGAAAAAGGCGCCAATTGCAGGCAAAAATGGTCAATATTACGACCATTTTGAACTGGTGGCTTACCGCCGAGTTGGCCCAATTCGCTGTCTACCGTCACTACATCAATCAATGCGTTACCTGCCCTAAGTTGAGTTAAACCAAGTTCCGTTACTTCGCGTTCGACAGGGCAGCCCAAAATGTCTCGATAGAAATGCAACATAGCATCGAGGTTACAGGTCCTTAATACAACATGATCAAGCGCTTTGATGGCGATTGGATTTTTGGTGGGCATGCTTCACTCCTTTTTGCATTGTGTTGAGGTTAGTATAAAGTGACCTTAAAAGTGGTGAGAGAAATGATCAAATTCCAGATGTTTTTTTCTAGAGCGAGTGCAGAAACACTGCAACTCAAAGCAAACAAAAAAGGCTAGCGTATTGCTAGCCTTTTGGAATATGGATGGGGCTATTACTCGTAATCAGAAGCGTAAGTTTCTTCGTAAGTGTGTGAGTAAAGCTCGAATAGGTTGCCGAATGGGTCTTCTAGGTAAACCATTTTCGCAGGCTTATTATCGTCTTCTGGGTGGTAACGCATGATGTCCATGCGAACTTTGCCACCTAGTGCTTCGGTGCGTTTGATAGCACCTTCAAAATCGTCTGTCTGCAAACAGAAATGGAAGATACCGATGCGAGAAAAATCCACTTCATGGCGCTCTTGACGCTCTTTCATTTCGAATAACTCAAGGCCGATGCCATCACTTGTCACAAGGTGCGCAATGTTGAAGCCTTTAAAGCCTTCCCCAAAGACCGCAATACACATTCTGCCAATTGCCGTTTCGCGTTCTTCAATCACTTTCGTGTTGCCCATAACGACTTTTAGACCTAGCGCTTGCGTGTAAAACTCAACCGCTTTGTCCATATCTCCGACCATAATACCGACATGATTCATTTTCATTTGTTTGCTCCCAACATGTGTGTTTGAACGTTGTCTTGTTTCGATGTGGGAGAGTATATGGCGTGATGTTGATTACATGAAATTATCATAAATTATAAAAATGATAATTTTATTTAATGTTGTACATGTTGGGATTGAGTTAGTGAGCTAAGGCCTCAACAGCTTGCCTCACCGAGGTGAAATGAATCTTGATAATGCACCGTTGCGCGAGGCTGAATTCATGCGATTGGATTAATGACGTAACCTCTTCTACGGACAGCGTTCGTTCTTTTGGGTGTAAAAGAGTGGTGTTCGAACCATTGTTTTTCAATTCGAACGTGTTGCCATTTGAGTCAATAACGTAATCATCTTGCCCAAAAATGAGGGCTTCGCATTCAGAGTCCAAGTCGGACTGGGAATGCGTATAGATCAGCTCATCGTCGCCGTCTAGTTTTAGCAAGCATGGCCAGCATACTGCGTGGTCTCTCATGGTTAACTCATTATTCATTGTTATTTAGAAACTTGACCCAGGTTGTTGCAAAAATGCTAACTCTTCGGGAGTGCTCTTTCTTCCCAATATCGCATTGCGATGAGGATAGCGCCCAAACTGGTCGATGATGGCTTTGTGTTTTAGCTCAAAATCGTAGTTATTTTCAAGCCCTGATGCGCGAAACAATTTTTCAGCTTGGACATGAATGAGGCGAGATTCGCTGTGCATAAACGGCATGTACAAAAAGCTTAGCTGCTCAGGCGCTAATTCTTTGTCGTAACCTAACCGAATTGCCTCTTGAGCCAATGCTAATGCGAGTGGGTCTTGTGCAAACGCTTTTGGGGTGTTGCGATACACATTACGTGAAAACTGGTCGAGGACGATGATTTCGGCCAATCGTCCTTGTGCGCTGTTACGCCAATTAAACAGTTCACAACGAGCGGCTTGTTCTAATACCGAGGCAAATCGCGATGCAATACACTTGTCCAGTTCTGGGTTGTTTTCAAACCAATTTTGGGGCGATAGCTCCTCGAACCAAAATTTGATGACTTCTTGGTACATGGATCTTCCTTCTTATTGCATTAGCTAAAGAATAAAAAGCCAGAAGGCGAGCTCCTGGCTTTCTGCGTGTTATCGACCGTAAGTCTCTACGATGTAACGTTCAAAATCGTCACACATTTGTTCGTCAGAGATGGCGTTGCTTGCCAGCTCTTTACTGCCGTCGACGACTTTAATCGCGGCGTTCAGTGAAGCGACTGATGCTCGCTCTCGCGTCGCAAGTGAGTCGATTTTCTTCTGCTGCACTTCCCATGCCTGTTCTGGCGACAGGTTACACACGTCTGCAAGGTATTTGGCATTGAAGCCTTCGCCAGTCAGGCTGACAATGGTTTCGTTGTGCGACAAGTGATTGCCTGCGTGCCAGTAGTGTTTTGCCAGCAGTGGGCCAATTTCTGGGTTATCCGTCAGGTAACCAAACTTCTCAAGGAAGTATGCACGGGTCTGATACACCGCCATGTGCGCGAGTAGATAACCTTGATACGCACAAGCTGCTTCGTCGGATAGCAAATGTGGAATCGCCATCAGTGGGCGAGGGCTGCATTCCAAACCAAGGATCTGTTTTTCACAATCGCGAGCCAGCTTAGTGATGCGTTCTGGCGTTAACTCGTCATCGCTCAGTTGATATAACGCGCGTTCAAAGTACGGCACAACCAAGATGCTACGTTCTTCATAAGCTTTGAATGGCTGACGACTGTTGATCATCGCTTGAATAATCTCATCAGGAACCGGATTCCCTTCATCATCCAGTGCGTACTGTTTTAGCCAATCGGCATCGGTTAACAGGCTATCACAGAACATCGACTGAGTTTCTGCATAAGCCATTGACGTCGGCGAAAACTCCTGCGAGAAACAAGGCGCGTTCATTTTTACGTTCGCAAAGTGTGCTGCGTGGCCGCCTTCGTGGAACAGCGTGTTAATGCCATCGTAGCCACTGCCCACTTGGTCTGGTTTGGCATTACTGGTGAAGTTCACCTGCGCTGCGACCCATTCGCCTTGATTATAGAAAGAAGGGATAGGGCCGTGGCAGAACCCGTTCGGGTACTTACCTTTGCGATCTAGTAAATCCAGCGTTAGCGTCGCGCCAGAGTAATCAATATTTAGGCGACCAAATGATTCTACCCAGCGTCTCAGAGATTTTGAGAACGGCACGTATGGGTCAAGGTCACGCATAACGTTACCCGCGAATGAGTAAACAAAGTTGTAGCCTGCTAGTGCGCTTGCGCCTTTCTCTTTCGCCAAGTTTTCTAAGCTGTTTAGGTGCGCATCTCGCGTGCGTTGTTCGAAATCTTCCAAAATCTCGAATAGCTGCTCAGTGCTCATCTTTTCCGTTTTTTGCACGGAGTAATCAAAGAAAGTCGCATAATCCAGTGAGCGAGCGAACTGGTTGCGCAGTTTGATCAGTTCAATAAAGCCGTTTTGCAGTAGCCATTGTTCAAGGTTCAGCAACGCTTGATGAGCCGATTGGCGAACTTCTTCATGATTGCTGGTGCGAATGGTTGAGCTTAATACTGGAAGTGAACCTTCTACTTGCTCGCCGTTCTCATCGGTAAATGTTTGTACGTGGTTCTGTTTTTTCTCGAAGAGCTCAGCTTCAAAGGCAATGAGCTGATTTTTCAACGCTTGTGCTTTTTCGCCCTCGATAGCGTGAGATTCAAACATCGCCAGCCAACCAGATAGACCCGTAATGGTTTGTTGTTTCTCTTGTGGGTCGGTAATTGAGTCCGCGGCTTCAAGTTGTTGTTTGATGGCAGTAATTTGCTCGGCGTTGCTTAAAAAGCTTGTCCATGCCGTTTGTGCTTGCGTCGAGCCATCATGGTCATCGCTGATCCCCATGTAAGTTTCCCAAAAGAAATCTTCTTTGGTGCGGTGAATCGCAAGGTAACGTTGATTGAGGTCGTTGAGGTAATCCGTTGCGGTCATTTTGATCCTTCAAATGGTTTCGTTATGTAGACAGTTGATTATTGCACGCTTGGTCGCGAGAAAGGAACGCTAATCTCATTTGTCGATTTTGCATCGCGTAAAGGTGATTTTACTATTTGTTTACATTTGGGTGAGTTAATAGGAGTTATGAGCTTGCAGTGTTAAGACTGGTATAGAGTTTACAGTTTATTAAATAATTAATCTGCGGTGCGCTATCGATGATCCTTATCAGGTGTAATAAGATTTCCATATCGTGGCGATACAGTTGGAAACGATATGATAAATAAGACAAAAGTTACGTTATTGGCGGTAGGTACGATTTTAGTTGGATGTTCCACAGTCGCGCCACCAAGAAATGATGCGGTTGAAAGCATTCAACAAAAGTGCTCTGTGATTTTAAGCAATGATGTTGCGGGCGATCAGCGCTGGCAGACGTACAACGGCTTGCTTGTAGAATATGCCGTGCATGGCGTTAAGAGTCAGGCACAACTGGAACGTTTTGAAGCGTTTGTGCAGAGAGTGCAAGATGATGAGTCTGGACAGTTAGTTACTGAGTTGATTGAGGTCACCGACTGGGGATGCTCAAACGGCAATTATCTTGAAGAGATGAGCTTGTTTATTCAAGAAGTTCAAAAGTAAAAAACCGAGCGTTAAGTCGCTCGGTTTTTCTGTTTGTGGAACGCTTTTGTACGCCGGTTCGTCAGGACGTTTACTCCTCTGGATACTCGCCCATACCTTGCGTTTTACCTTCCGCTTTCCAATGCTCTCCAGGAGCAAATGCTTCATCGCATAAATCTACGGTGTAGCCCATTTCTGTGATTTCCTTCAAAGTGAGGTTATCAGCAATATTTGCAACTTCCCCCGATTTATTCCGTAACTCCATGTTGATCTCTCCTCTGTAGGTAGACGAGTGGCATCAATGCACAGTGAAGAATGCATTGCTAACCTTTGTTCTAAGTATATAACCCTCTGCTAAAAATGAAGGTTTAATCCACTTTTTAAATATGGTTAATTGGATAATGCTTTGAGCTGCTTCCGTTATTTAGAACCGCAGCATCGCGATAGTTTGCCATTTGTGATTTATTGAGTGATTAAACGGTCAATTTGGAAACTCGAAATGGTGATTCTCGACCACGCTTTAGCACAACAAATTGTTGATCGAACCATGTCCATCATTGGTCACAATGTGAATGTGATGAACTCGGCAGGCATCATCATTGGCAGTGGCGACCCTAAACGTGTTGGGCAAGTGCATGATGGCGCGGTACTGGCGCTGAATCATGGCGATTCGCTAGAGCTTAATGAGCAGCAATGTTTGACGTTGCAGGGTGTCAAACCCGGTATCAATATGTTGTTGAAATTACATGGCGACGTGGTCGGTATTGTTGGCGTCACAGGCGAGCCGGAGAAAATCCGAGATTTTGCAAAACTGGTTAAAATGACCGCTGAACTGACAATCGAGCAAGCTGCGCTGGTGGAAAAATTTCAGTGGGACAGACGTCATCGTGAAGAGTTTATTCTGGCTTGGATCAATGGCAAATTGACCGATGAAGAGCTGAAAGATTGGGCGATGCGTCTTTCTATCGATGTTACTCAATCACGGGTGGCAACGGTGATTGAAGTCTCGACGCCGTCCGCCTCGAAAAGCATGAAGAGTGTGCGCAATATTGTTGAGCTGCTTGAATACCCAGAGCGTAACAACCTAGTTGCGATTGTCTCAGTGAATGAAATTGTGGTGCTGAAACCGTGTCATTCCGCCAAGCAGTGGGATAGCCAAATCGAAAGTGAACGCATTGATAAGTTGATGTCGCGTTTAAGCGATCACGATTCGCATACGTTTCACATTGCGCTAGGACAGCTGTTTAATGAGCCTAAAGATGTCGCGTTGTCATACCAAAGCGCGAAGCAGGTATTAGCCATTGGCAAGCAGTTCTACCCAGAGAAACGTAAGTACCTGTTCGATGAACTTCGTTTGCCTGTTTTGTTAGCGCCGTTGGCGGATATTTGGCAAGGTGAACAAATTATTGATGGCGTGAAACGGTTGAAAGAGAAAGACAAATCCGGGCAATTATTGAAAACCCTAGATGCGTTGTTTGAATGCAATGGCAATGTGACGGAATGCTCTAAAATGCTGTTTATTCACCGGAACACTCTGCGTTATCGGTTAGAAAAAATCACCGAGATAACGGGGCTACCAACCACCAATTTTGTGGGGTTAGCGGAGCTTTATATTGCGACTCGGCTCTCAAAAATGGCGTGACATTGTGCATTTGCACAATACGCGTTATTTTTTGACCACATCATTTGTCACTCCGCCTAAAGGAATTCGAAAGCAAACGATTAATAATTCATGCGTCCCTACATGTTGAGTGAGCCAACACGGACTCGCTCAGCAAAATAAGAATAAATGGAGTTATCATGAACCTTATATTAATCCTGCTTGGGGTGATCGCATTTATTGTGCTCACGACCACCAAATTCAAATTACATCCCTTTTTAGCGCTGATCATCGCGGCGTTCCTTGCGGCATTTGCTTACGGCTTACCGGCAGATAGCATTGCCAAAACCATTGCTTCTGGCTTTGGCGGCATCCTTGGTTACATTGGTTTGGTTATCGTTTTAGGTACCATCATTGGTGTTATTTTGGAAAAAAGTGGTGCGGCGATCACCATGGCCGATACGGTCATCAAAGTGTTGGGTGAGCGTTTCCCTACATTGACCATGAGTATCATCGGTTACATCGTTTCTGTTCCAGTATTTTGTGATTCAGGCTTTGTCATTCTGAACTCGCTCAAAGAATCACTCGCGAAGCGTTTAAAAACCTCAAGCGTTGCGATGAGTGTGGCGTTGGCAACTGGCCTATACGCAACGCACACGTTTGTGCCGCCAACTCCTGGTCCGATTGCCGCTGCGGGTAACTTAGGCCTGGAATCTAACCTTGGTTTAGTGATTGGTGTGGGTGTGTTTGTTGCAGCGGTTGCGGCGTTAGCGGGGATGTTGTGGGCGAACCGATTCCAACATGTTGAACCAGATGGCATTGAAGCCGCAGAAGAAATTCAGCAAGACTGGCAAGCACTCAAAGCGTCTTACGGCAAATTGCCAACGGCGAGCCAAGCATTCGCTCCTATTTTTGTTCCTATCTTATTGATCTGTTTTGGCTCTATCGCGAAATTCCCAAGCCTACCGCTGGGCGAAGGTTTTGTGTTTGATGTTCTGACTTTCTTAGGACAGCCACTAACGGCATTGGTGATTGGCCTATTCCTTTCTGTTCGCCTACTCAAGTCAGACAACAAGATTGAAGAATTTGGCGAGCGAATCAGCCAAGGTATTACGGCTGCTGCGCCTATTCTTTTGATTACCGGTGCGGGTGGTGCTTTTGGCGCGGTGTTAAAAGCAACGCCGCTAGGTGAATACTTAGGTACGACGCTATCGGCGCTGGGCGTGGGTATTTTCATGCCATTTATCGTTGCGGCTGCGCTAAAGTCGGCGCAAGGTTCATCAACGGTTGCATTGGTGACCACATCGGCTTTGGTTGCGCCTATGCTTACGCAATTGGGGCTCGATTCAGAAATGGGCCGCGTATTAACGGTGATGGCGATCGGTGCTGGTGCGATGACGGTTTCTCATGCAAACGACAGTTTCTTCTGGGTAGTTTCGCAGTTTAGCCGCATGTCGGTGGGCTTAGCGTACCGCGCGCAAACCATTGCTACGCTCGTTCAAGGTGTCACGGCAATGGCATTGGTGTACATTTTGAGCCTCGTTCTCTTATAAGTCTCTGGAAATACGTATGAAAGTGGTAATTGCACCTGATTCATTTAAAGAAAGCTTAACCGCCAAACAAGTGAGCGAGGCGATCAAAACGGGTCTTGTTCGCGTATGGCATGATGCTGAGTTTGTTACGGTTCCGGTCGCAGACGGTGGCGAAGGCACGGTTCAATCTTTGATAGATGCAACTCAAGGCGAACAAGTCTTCACAACGGTGACCGCGCCATTAGGGAATGATGTTGAAGCGTTTTATGGCATCCTCGGCGACGGCGAAACCGCGGTTATTGAAATGGCGGAGGCCAGTGGGTTGCACCTTGTGCCGAGTGACGCTCGCGACCCAAAACTGACCAGTAGCATTGGTACTGGACAGCTGATCAAACACGCGCTAGACAGAGGCATTCAACGTTTAATCATTGGTTTGGGCGGCAGCGCTACCAATGATGGTGGCGTGGGCATGTTGACCGCGTTGGGGGTGGCGTTTCTTGATGAATCTGGTCATGCAATTACCCCAAATGGAGGCGGGTTAGCGGCGCTTGCGTCCATCGATATTTCTGGTCTTGACCCTCGTTTAGCAACTTGCGAAGTGTTGGTAGCGTGCGATGTTGATAACCCACTCTGTGGTGACAAAGGCGCGTCGGCTATCTTTGGCCCGCAAAAGGGAGCGACCGTATCAGACGTTACTCTGCTCGATAACGCATTGCGCAAGTTTGGCGAGTTGACGGAACAAGCGACGGGTAAGCATGTACTGACTCGTGAAGGGGCGGGTGCTGCTGGTGGTATGGGCGCGGCCTTGCTCGGGTACACGCCAGCACGTTTGCAACCGGGAATTGAGATTGTGCTTGAAACGGCCAAACTTGCTCAGCATGTTGCGGATGCGGATATCGTATTTACAGGCGAGGGTCGAATCGATCATCAAACCGCACATGGCAAAACGCCGATGGGCGTTGCTCAGGTCGCCAAGCAGTGTAATTTACCAGTCATTGCATTAGCAGGCTGTGTGGGCGACAACTATCAGGCGGTTTATGAGTGCGGCATTGATGCGGTGTTTGCTTGTGTACCAAGGGCGATGAGCTTACCTGAGGCCATGAAAGAGGCCGACGTCAACGTTGCTAATTTAGCCGAAAACGTCGCGAGAATGTGGCAAATTAAGTCGCACTGAGGGCGATAACGATACGAGAAAACTCCACCTTTGCGTGGAGTTTTTTGTTGTTACCTGTTTGCGTGTGTGGGCATAAGTTCATTTATTAAGAGCGAGTTAACAGACATGCTTTGCTATCAATTTTGCCAGTGTTTGCATCGCGTGACTCCAATCGGTTTCATGACCAAAGTTTGCCACGCTGAGGCGTACGCAATGCCGATATTGCCCTTGAGTGCCAAATACGGTGCCGGGAAGTAGGCTGATTCTGTGCTTATTGCATGCTTGATACAACGCATAGCTGTCCGTGTCTTCGGGCAGTCGCAACCAAAGCAAGAACGAACCTTGCACGGCGTTGATCTGGTATCGATTTTTTAGAGATTCGTGCTCATCTAAGTATTGATGAAGCATCTGGATAAATCGGCGCATGTTGTTTTGATACACCCGACCCATTCGCGCAGTATGCGTTCGATACTTGCCTGACGTTAGAAACGTTGCCACGGCGGATTGCATCAGGTTCAAACTGCCCATGTTCTCACACAGTAGATATTGCTCAATCTGATCTCGATATCGCCCCGCCAACATCCAACCAATTCTCAAACGCGAATCGAGCGTTTTGGATAACGAATTCACGTAAATTACGCGTTGCTTGTCATCGAGCAATCTCAAGCTTGGTAACGGCTTGTCATAGCTTAACCCGCCAAACACATCGTCTTCGATAATAGGAATATTGCCAGATGCCAAGAGCAATCGCTGGCGCTTTTCTAGCGGCATCATGGCACCAGTTGGATTGGTGAAGTTTGGCGTTACGATGATCGCTTTTATGTCCCATGTCGCCATTGCTTTTGCTAAGGCTTCGGGGCACATACCGTCGCGTGGGCAACTCGGAATTTCCACCACTTTGAGGCCGAGTGATTCTAGCATCAATAAGTTGCCAAAATAGCAAGGGGACTCCACCGCGACGATATCGCCTTTTTGTGTCGTTGCGCGCAGCGCTAGGCTAATGGCTTGTTGCGCGCCGTGCGTCACCATGATCTCATCCAACTTGGCTGGCGTGCCCAAATCTTGTGTGATTTTCGCCAGTTGTTTGATTAAGAGGTGATCACCGGGTGGTAATTGGTAATGGCTCGGTACATGCGTTTGCTGGCGGCTGTGGCGGCCGATCTCGGCGTACAAGCTTTTGATCGCGGGGGAGTCAATGTTTGGGTGGGCAGAACCGGTAGGCAAACGCTCTTGGTATTCAGGATAAGTAAGGATTTCTTTGCAGATCGAGAGCAAATCCACACGAGTCGGATCCGGAATTGAGCGAGAGGTCGGCAAGGCGATTTTAACTCGATAACCCGATTTGGGAACCGAGTACACCAAGTTTTGCGCTTCCAACTCTTGATACGCACGAATCACGGTGTTTTTGCTGACGCTTAATTCTTGGCTCAACGAGCGAATGGAGGGCAGTCGATCATCCGCCTGATAAACGCCATCATTAATGGCTTGTTTGAGGTGTTTTTCCACCACGAGGTACTTATTCCCTTCACCGCTTCCCAATAAATCTGTACCCATAAAAACACTTCCATCTGTCACTTTTTGAAAACACTGTACCTAATTACATTAGCAGTATCTCAAAACATAAAACAAGCGTGAGTGAGGCGATCATGTTAATCCGAGCCATCCCTTTTGTATTTGTCATCCTTTGGGCTTCTGGATTCGTTGGTGCGCGTTTTGGTTTGCAATATGCCGAGCCAGCGACACTACTTTCTATCCGTATGGCATTCAATGTCTTATTGTTTTTGGTTCTTGTGGCGGTATTGCGTAGAAGGTTGCCGACAGGAAAAGATTTTTGGCACAGCTGTGTGGTTGGTGCATTGATCCACGGTTTCTATCTGGGCGGTACTTATTTCGCTATCGCCTTGGGTATGCCTGCTGGGTTGAGTTCGTTGCTGGTGGGTATTCAACCGATTTTAACCGCGGCTTTGCTGGTGGCGTTTGTTCGTGAGGAATTTAAACCCTCGCAATGGTTGGGTTTGGCTCTTGGTTTTGTCGGTATCGCTATGGTGTTGATGGGCAAAATGGAGTGGCAATCCGAGCAGCATAAAGTGTTGGCCATTGGTTTGTGTTTGTTGGCTTTGGTTGGTATCACGCTAGGGACGCTTTATCAGAAAAAACATTGCCAACAAGTGGATATGGTGGGTGGTGCGACGGTGCAATATTTGGCCGCGCTCGTCATGTTTCTGCCCGTTGCGATGCAGTTTGAAACCATGCAAGTGCAGTGGGAACTGGAGTTTATTTTGACTGTGTTGTGGTTGGTCGTCGTGCTCTCTTGTGTAGCTATTCTACTGCTGCTGTACATGGTTAAGAACGGTGCTGCATCGAGCGTAGCTTCTGTATTCTACCTGGTGCCGCCAACGACGGCGATTCAGGCTTGGCTCGCGTTTGGAGAGTCATTTGATTGGATGGGGATTTCTGGTTTCGTACTGGCAGCTACGGCGGTGTATTTGGTGGTTAAAAAGCCGGATCTGACGATAAAGAAATCGATTCAAACAGAATATACCTAAATTGGGTAGGGACATTTGCGTATCAGTGGGTACAATCTGCTTCATCTTAATCCGTGGAGCAGAATGATGAAGGTAAAGCCAGATCGAATGACCGCCATGCGTAGCATCATCGAGCAAGTAAAAGCGGAACTACCAATTTATGAACCAGAAACGTTTGTATGTGGACCAGAAGGGCAGTGCATTGGCTGTCCGAAGAAATTGTTGGAAATGGTCGATTCAGAAGTCACTTATTGGGAGTCAGCCATGGAGCGCGGCATTGTTCCGCAGTTCGATGAGATTCGTCGTTTTGGCAAAATGTGCACGAATGTTCGTCGTGGTCTGGTGCGAAATAATGTGCCTTTACTCAGTAACTAGAGAGTAAAAACCGTCTAATATCTGATACATAGCGTCGTTTTGTTACACTGCTCTTTGGCTGCTGTTCTCAAGTTTGAGTGGTGTTTGTCTCTTCTTACCCCTTAAGCCTTTAATCGTAAGAAATTGGCGATATATTGGCTCGGTCTCACATGGATGTGGGGCTATTGTCTTGGGCTAGTTGAGATAAGAAACGTGAAATCAAAGGGATTTACGCTGATGGAAATCACCATAGTGCTTACCACTTTGGCTTTCATCGCATTAGCTGCTTTACCAGTACTACTCGAGATTCATCGCCAAGCATACGCTGCGATGCTGCACAGTTCTCAGTCTTCTTTGGGTACAGCTCTCAAATTCTTTCATGCTCAATCAGTGATTGATAACGCTTACGGCCAAGAGCACGTTCACTACATTGACCGACATGTCAAAACACGCAAAGGCATGCCAGAAGCGAGTGCCGATAGTATTCGAGCTTTGTTAGAAATCGATCTACCAGCCAGAGGTTATTCGAAAATTGACGTGCCGTGCAAAGGCAGTGATTTTTGCATCATCGGTCAGCAGCACCCAAACAGTGCTCATTTTGTCGCTCTTCCTGATTATCAGTTCTTAGATAAATCGGGTGTTGATCGCGTGGTGTACATTTGGCCGCAAGGTTACACACTGGCAGAAGAAGCATGCTATTTCTACTACGTGAATCAAGCCTCTAACGATTCAATTGTTCGAGGGTATGTGACGCAAGGGTGTTAATCCCGAATAAGTGTTGCGAACAACGGTTATCGTGAGTCTACAAATCGGGGTTTTTCGAACGGCTTTGCGCTTTATACAATACCATTTTTTGACTCATCAAGACTTTACCATTTGGCAAGGTCACTTCCCCAAGTTCCCCCTGATGTTCAAATCCAAACCGTTCATACAAAGCAATCGCTGGTGTGTTGGTTGTGTATACGTAGAGTGCGATTTGGTCGTAACCAAATTCCCAACCACGTGCGATCGCGACTGCCAACAGTTTCCGCCCCAATCCTTTGCCTCGGTAGTTTTTGTCGATGTGAATACCAAGAATACCGACGCGAAGGCGTTGCCCTCTTTCGTAACCGCACATCTCAGCTGGGTAGATTTCAACACTACCGATAAGTTTTTGGCGGTCAAACGCGACAAACTGAGGGATGGACTCGTTTTCCACACGTTGCAGGATTCTGCGAAGCGTTGCGTTATCGGGTGCAGGAGAAATCAAAAATTCCCCTTCGGAGTACACTCGATTCCACAGCGCGGTGAAGCGCGCGATATCGCTCACCTTGATGGATCTGATTTGCATTCATCTTCCTTGATTAGTGCAGGTTAGTAACGGTTAGGGGATAAGCTCAGATAAACAACGAATTTGGTTAGGAATGGCTTCGGCTGGTGCATCAGCGCCCGTTGGGTTAAACCAAATTGTGTTTACGCCCGCTTTCATCGCAGGGTAAATATCTTTGTGAGGTAAATCGCCAACCATGGTTATTCCACTCACGTTAACCCCTAACTGTTTTGCGATGGCGAGATAAAACTCAGGTTGGTTTTTAGCGATGCCGAGGTTGGCAAAACAAAAATAGCCATTTAAGTATTGGTCTAAGTCGACGCGAACAAATGCACGCTGAACCTCTTCCATGTTGGAATCAGATGCACTGGTCGCAATGTAGATGGGATGATTTTGGGAAAGTATTGCCAGTGTTTCTCTGGCTTGAGGAACTGCTTCTACGTGTTCCCAATCGCACATTTTTCCTTGTGCGTGAGGGAAATCTACCATCAAGGTGTTCCCCCAATCGAAAAGATAAATCATGTTCGAATCTCCTTATCCGCACATCATATCGTCTTTTTCTAAAATTAGGGGGTAAATTGCATCGATAAATACGATTTAGGTGGGTTTAGTCGTGAAAAGCGCTTAATTGTCGTTATCGTTACAAATGTTTCAGCATAATGCGTGAGTTAGTTTTAAAACCTTGATTATCGTAAAAGCGCTGTGCTGGCTGATTGAATTCCATCACTTCCAATCGAATTTGTGTGGCATTGGCGTCGCGCGCCCATTGCTCACAGGCTAGGAGCAGTTGGCGGCCGATTCCTTGCTGCTTTTGCGCTTCATCGACAACAATTGTTCCCACGCGACAAATTGGGTCTTTGATCAGAAAACTGACGGTGTCGTTTTGGGTGATCATCGCGGTTAAGAAGCCGAGAATTTGCTGTTCGCGTTCGGCAATCAAAAAGAGTCGCTCTTTGTTCTCTAGTGCTTGTGCAAGAAATTCGCGGTCAGCTTCTGAAGGCGCAACAAAGGCTTCTGGCGCATTCGCAAAATGCAGTGAATTAATTTGAAAATTAAGCTGAAAAATTTCGTCTAAATCATCGGGAATCGCTTGTCGAATATGGACTTGCATTCTATCTGCCCCCTGCAATATCGATAAATGATCCCGTGACATAAGAGGCTTCGTCACTTAATAGCCAAGCGATCGCATTTGCTACTTCTTCTACCGTGCCACCGCGTTTAAGAGGAATTTGAGGGCTGAGTCTATCTACTCGGTTTGGTTCTCCGCCGTCGGCATGCATATCAGTGTAAATGAAACCAGGTCGAACGCCATTGACGCGAATATTGCGCTCTGCCAACTCTAGCGAGAGCCCTTTAGTTAAGGTATCCATCGCGCCTTTTGATGTGGCGTAATCGACATACTCAAATGGCGCTCCTGAGCGCGACGCTCCAGAGGAGACATTCACAATTGCACCGCCTGCACTGAATCGCCTCGCCGCTTCTCGACAGCAGAGAAAACAGCTATTCACATTGGTGTTCATTACTTTCTGAAAGCGTTCCAAGCTAATTTCTGACAAAGGCGATTGAGTAAATAGGATGCCAACGTTGTTGACCAAGTGCGTCACTGCACCAAATTCACGTTCTGTTTCATCAAACAAGGAGAGCACTTGCTTCTCATCGGCTACGTTTGCGGCTATGGCAATCGCTTTGCCACCGTTTGCTTGTATTTCTGCCACAACTTGGTCGGCGGCCTCTTGCTGAGTGCGGTAATTAACGCAAACGCGATAGCCTTGCTCGGCCAGCTTTTTCGCCGCTGCGGCTCCAATACCTCGGCTTGCGCCGGTAATGATGACTACTTTATTCAAAATACGTCCTTATTTATGTAGTGAGTAGATTTTATCGGCGTAGGGTTTGCCACCAATTTGGTATGCGTCTGGAATGACCTCAATGAGTTCGAAACCACATTTTATCAGGACACGCTCTGACGCAATATTGCCTTCAGTGACCGTCGCGGAAAAGTGGTTGATGTTATGTGTCGAGGTTGCCCAGTATAGAAGCGCTTGAAGAGTTTCTGTTCCAAACTGTTGGCCATGAAATTCCGGCAAAAGTAAGTAACCTACCTCTGCCTTACCGTTTTCAATAGCAAAGCCAGTGATGCCGATGGGTTGTTCAGATTGCTTATCGAGTATTACAAGGCAAAGCCAATGCTGGCAATTTGGGGTCCATGGTAATAATCGCGAAGCAAATTTTTCTCTTATTTCTGTTTCGCTGGGACGATCGAAACAGAGCGCAATAACCTCTTGTTCGGAGAGTAATCGTTGAAAGAGTTCCCAGTCACTGGCTTTGATGGGTCTTAATTGGCTTCTGTGCGTCTCGATGTAAACTGACATGCGTGTCCTTACTGCATCAATGTGGAGATTCAGTCTCTCATCCTCTTATCTGTTTAATCAAATAGTTGCATTCATAAAAGTGATTTATGTGGTGAATAGTTGGCTGGGTAATGGATTATTGCCATATATTCATCTTTGAGATGCAAATAACAAAATTTCATACTTGAGGCATACAGAGCAACACGGAAATGATGTGGATCAAGAGAGGACTACCCATAAAGTAGTAATTTGCGACCTATAATTACATTTTATTTGGAAGTGTTGCTAATTATGTCAATAAAAAAACGATATGTTGCACTGCTGGTTGCTGCCGGCATTGGTGTGGGCTGGTTAACTTTGGGGGGGAGTGCGGCAGTAATGCATTACACCTCAGATACTGAATTTTGTCTCTCGTGCCACTCTATGGAAACCCCTTACAAAGAGTACCAAGGCTCAGTGCACTTCAGTAATGCGAAAGGCATTCGCGCGGAATGTTCTGACTGTCATATTCCTCAAGAACCAATGGATTACCTGATCACCAAAATTCGCGCGTCGAAAGACATCTACCATGAATTTGTGACAGGTAAGATCGACACGCCAGAGAAATATGAAGCACATCGTAAAGATATGGCTGAAACGGTATGGGCTCAGTTCCGTGAAAATGATTCAGCGACGTGTCGTTCGTGTCATGATTTCGATGCAATGGAAGAGTTTGAGCAATCACGTGATGCGGCGAAGATGCACGCTTACGCGAAAGCAAACGATCAAACGTGTATCGATTGTCATAAAGGTGTGGCGCACTTTGCACCAGAAGCAGAGCTAGACAGCAAGGCATTTGAAACGTTGATGAGCTTCACCACAAAAACATCACCTGGTGCCAAAGTCGTTTACCCTGTGACTGAAATCGCAATGGGTGAGATGGGTAAAATTAACCCAACGACGAAGTTGGAAGTAATCAGCTCTGAAGGCGACAACCGCACTGTTAAGTTGAACGCATTCCAAATGAAAGGCGCAGAGCAAGTGCTTTACATGGGAGAAGGTCAACGTGCCATCGTTGCAACGCTAACAGAGCAAGGCCAACAAGCGCTTGAAACTGGTGAATTTGAGGCAGATGTTTACGGCAACGAATGGCGCGCGGTTTCTCTAACTGGCGCTATTGATTCTCCAGTTGTTGACACGCTTGAACCCGTATGGTCATACGCAGAAGAGTTGGACAACGTTTACTGTGCAACTTGTCACGCGAAAATTCCTTCAAATCACTTCACAGTGAATGCATGGGGACCGGTAGCGAAAAGTATGGGTGATCGAACTGATATTTCAGCCGAGAACCTAGAAATTCTAACCAAGTTCTTCCAGCACCACGCGAAAGATGTGGTTGGTCACTAACGATAAATAGAAGGATAAGATTATGACTAATATGACCCGTCGCGGATTTCTAAAAGGCACTGGTATGGCGGCTGGTGCAATGGCATTCACTTCATTTGCACCTATGTCTGTTGCGTCTTCTAATGCTCGCGGCAAAGGCATTCTAACGGCGGGCCGCATGGGCCCAATGTTATGTGAAGTGAAAGATGGTAAGTTGGTTTCGACTACTAATGCTCTTCCACAAACTGTACCAAATAGTCTACAAACTACTGGGCCTGACCAAGTGCATACCAAGGCGCGTGTGAAGTACCCAATGGTACGTAAAGGCTACTTGGCAAACCCATCGTCGCCAGAAGGTGTGCGCGGTAGTGATGAGTTTGTGCGTGTGTCTTGGGATGAGGCTTACAAGCTGATCCACGAGCAGCACATGCGAATTCGCAAAGAATATGGCCCGGCTTCTGTGTTTGCAGGCTCTTACGGCTGGCGTTCAAGTGGCGTGCTGCACAAAGCACAAACCTTGCTGCAACGTTACATGAGCATGGCGGGTGGCTATTCAGGCCACTTGGGTGACTACTCAACGGGTGCTGCGCAGGTCATCATGCCGCACGTTGTGGGCTCTATCGAAGTGTACGAGCAGCAAACCACGTACCCAGTGGTACTAGAGCACAGCGATGTGGTTGTGCTTTGGGGCTTAAACCCGATCAACACTCTAAAAATCGCGTGGAGCTCAACAGACTGTGCTGGTCTTGAGTTCTTCCATCAGTTGAAAAAATCAGGCAAGACGGTTATCGCTATTGACCCTATTCGTTCTGAAACCATCGAGTTCTTTGGTGAGAATGCGGAGTGGATTGCTCCTCACCCAATGACCGACGTGGCAATGATGATGGGTATCGCACACACCTTAGTGAAACAAGGTAAGCACGATAAAGCCTTCCTCGATAAATACACCGCAGGTTACGACAAGTTTGAAGCGTACCTGATGGGCGAAGAAGACGGCGTAGAAAAATCAGCAGAATGGGCATCACAAATCTGTGGCGTACCTGCAAAGCAACTTGAGCTACTGGCTGACATCTTCAGTAAAAACCGCACCATGCTGATGGCGGGTTGGGGCATGCAGCGCCAACAATACGGTGAGCAGCGTCACTGGATGCTGGTTACACTGGCAACGATGTTGGGCCAGATCGGTTTACCGGGCGGTGGTTTTGGTTTCTCTTACCACTACTCAAACGGTGGTAACCCTGCTCGTGATGCTGGCGTACTTCCTGCGATTTCGGCATCGCTGGGTGGCGGCTCTTCTGCGGGGAACGACTGGGCGGTGTCTGGCGCGGTGCAAAGCTTCCCTGTGGCGCGTATTGTCGAGGCGTTGGAAAACCCAGGTCAATCCTACCATCATAACGGTCATGAACTGACGTTCCCGGACATCAAGATGATTTGGTGGGCAGGTGGTGCGAACTTTACTCACCACCAAGACACCAACCGTCTGATCAAAGCGTGGCAAAAGCCTGAGCTGATCGTGATTTCAGAGCCTTACTGGACGGCGGCTGCGAAGCACGCGGACATTGTTCTGCCAATCACCACATCGTTCGAGCGTAACGACTTAACGATGACGGGTGACTACAGTAACCAACACTTGGTGCCAATGAAGCAAGTGGTTGAGCCGCAAGGTGAAGCGCGTAATGACTTCGATGTATTCGCGGACATGGCAGAGATGCTAGCTCCGGGTGGCCGTGACGTATACACCGAAGGCAAAACCGAAATGGAATGGCTGTACGGCTTCTACAAGGCGGCGCAACAAGGTGGCCGTGGCTCTCGCGTAGCAATGCCGAACTTCAGCAAGTTCTGGGAAGATAACCAACTGATCGAGATGAAGTGGAACGAGAAGAACGCACAGTTTGTTCGTTACGCAGATTTCCGTGAAGACCCGATCATGAACCCGCTAGGTACGCCAAGTGGTAAGATTGAAATCTTCTCGAAAACCATTGAAGGTTACCAGTTGGAAGACTGTCCTCCACACCCTACGTGGATGGCACCAACCGAGTACACCGGCAATGCAAAAGATGGCGAGTTGCAGTTAATGACCGCGCACGCAGCGCATCGTCTACACAGTCAGTTTAACTACGCGAAGATTCGCGAAGAGTACGCAATTGCAAACCGTGAACCTATTTGGATCCACCCTGAAGATGCGAAAGCGCGTGGTATTAAAACGGGCGATCTAGTTCGTGCGTTTAACAACCGTGGCCAAGTATTGGTTGGTGCAGAAGTGACTGACCGAATCAAGCAAGGTTCAGTGTGTATTCATGAAGGCGGCTGGCCGGATCTGGATCCGAAAACCGGCATTTGTAAGAACGGCGGTTGTAACGTGTTAACGTTGGATATTCCGACCTCTCGACTTGCAAACGGCTGTGCGGCGAACTCGGCACTGGTTCGTATTGAAAAATACACTGGCCCAGAATTAGAACTAACAGCGTTTGAACCACCAAGAAATGGTTAGAAAAAAGTAGCGTTTTAAAGCAAGAAGCCAGCGAATCGCTGGCTTCTTTTTATCTAGTCATCGTTCACATTAGCGCGAAGCGAGAGAAACAAACGGCATCTGTTTCTTAATCTGAAATGTCGGGAGTAAAGTAAATACAATCGCGACAAACAAGACCGAGCCTATTAAATCTTCAGGGCGATGCATGCCCAGCCATAAGCGGCTATATGCGACGCTCATTCCCCACATCCACAATGACAGTGCAGAGATATAGCACTTGTTCTGTAAGAACAAACCACCAAAGAAAGCCAAACAAATCGAAACGAAAATCGTATGGCCGGATGGGAAAGAATAGTCTTTCTCGCCTTGCCAATGGCGCGTTCGCCAATCACTGACGTGTTCAGAAATCTGGTTAATTACGTTGGCTTGCTGCTTTGTATCCAACTGATAAAACGCTTCTGGGTGCTCAATCAATTGCTCTGCAGCAAGCAGTTCGGCGTAGGGACGCGGGCTTTCTGTCATCAGTTTTAGCCCCGTTTTGCTGGCAAAGCCAATCACCAGTAACAACCCTAACATTGAGAGTTTTTGTATCCACTCAATGCGACTTGGTTTAAAGCGAAATAAAGAAAGCAGTAGCAGTGTTAACGTAATTAAAAAACCTTTGCTACCAGCAGAATCTGTGAGCAAAGTAAAAGTAATACCCAGACTTTCAGGCACCTGTGAAGTGAGATTGTGATAAGAGCCAAACAGCGACATTGGGATGATGCCAAGAACAAACAAGGCGAGCATCATCAATCCATATTTTTTGGTTTTCATTGAGAGCGTTTTGTTTTTATTGAGGGTTATTCAACCACGTTAAAATAAGGGGCTTATCTTACGTTATCTGGCGTGAAAAACTTATCAACGCTCTGTCAATTCGAGCGTGAAAGTGATATTGCAGCTCTTCGTTGTGAAAGGAGAGGTTGTTGAAAGTACTGAAAGGCAAACGCGCTCATCCATAAGCGCTTTGTTCAGGCGTGAGCAAGGTTAGCTCACCAACCCTAATAAATATTCCGATGCGGCTTTTGGATCTTCTGCGTGGCAAATCGCTGAAACCAAAGCTAAGCCGTGAACACCAGTGGCGCTAAGCTGTGGAATGTTACTTTCGTTAATGCCGCCAATGGCAACAATCGGCAGTGAAGTCGTCTCTAACGCCATTTTCAAACCATCAATACCCCAATGTTTTTTTGTGTTGGTTTTGGTCGGCGTCGCGAAGATAGCGCTCAAACCGATGTAATCAATCGGCAGAGAGTTTACTTCTGCCAGCTGCTCTTCAGTCTCAATCGATAAGCCGAGAATCTTGTTTGGGCCAATCAATTGACGAGCGATCTCTGCTGGCATGTCTGACTGCCCGAGGTGAACACCATCGGCATCGACGGCAAGGGCAACATCAACACGATCATTGATGACTAACGGGACGCCAGTGCCTTCAAGAATCGTCTTGACGGCTTGAGCACGTTCGATAAACGCACGCACATCACCGTGTTTTTCGCGGACTTGTACCATAGTCACGCCACCTTCCACGGCTTTTCTCACAACACGCTTTAGTGTGGCTAAATCTTGTTGGTCATCGGTGACCAAATATAAACGATAGGCGTTCATTGGGTTTCCTTTAAGCCTCTCATTGAAAGAGGATTGAGAGGCTAGTGTTAAAAGAGAGAAAAGCTTAGCTCACTTGCAGTTTTAGGCGCTTTGCCAGTGTCTCTTCATCTAGCTGGTAAAGCTCATCCAACAGGTTCATTTGCAGGCTACCTGGGCCGCGAGCTTGTTCCGCTGCAATCTCGCCAACAACGCCTAGTACCGCTGCTGCAGCAAGTCCGGTGTTATCACCAACAGCAGCAAAAGCACCCGTCAGTGCCGTTAGCGTACAACCCATTCCGGTTACGTATGGCATCATCTCGTGACCATTGTTCAGTTGCACGGTTTGTTCCTTCGTGACGATGTAATCAGTCTCGCCAGAAATTACCACGCTCGCACCATACTCTGAGACTAAGAAGTTGGCTGCGCCAAGTGCTGCGTCGCTGCTGTCTAACGCATCGACGCCTTTGCTTTGTGCTTGCTCGCCGGCAAGAGCAATGATTTCTGAAGCGTTACCACGAATGATCAACTTGTCTACAAGGCGTGCGATCTCACGTGATGTCTCTGTACGTAGTGAGCTTGCTCCGCAACCGACAGGGTCGAGTACAACGATTTTACCATTGGCATTGGCTTGCTCTACGGCATAGCTCATGCGCGGTGTCCAAACGCTATCTAGGGTACCGATGTTGATAACCAGTGCGCCAGCGAACGACATCATCTCTGCCATTTCTTGCTTGGAGTGTGCCATGATTGGAGAAGCACCAATAGCCAATAGGGCGTTTGCCGTGTTGTTCATCACCACGTAGTTAGTTATGTTGACGACTAATGGTTTTTGCTGGCGCACTGCGGTTAATGCTTGGGTGATTTGTTCAATTAACATGAGACTCTCCGATTAATCTTGCTGAGCATTCAGACCTTGTTGCCAGAATGCTACTTCCATACGCGTTGCAGTTTTGAATACCTGAATCAGGTTTTGACCGCGTTGGCTGTTGATGTCGATTTCTGCTAGCAGCTGGTTAAAGTGTTCTGTACCTTTTGCGACACCAGATTGGAACTCTTCACCACCGTAGAGGTTGATCCAACTTGCGTATGGGTTGCCTTCGATTACCGTGTTCTCATCTTCAATCAGCATCTTACCGATAACTGCATAACCGATAGAGCATGGCGCCAGTGCCGCGTATAGATCAACAAGATCGCCGGTCATGCCAGCATCTAATACGTAACGGGTATAAGCTACCGTGCCGAAGTCTTCTGGCTCATTTTCTAAGTCGGATTCTGTCAGTCCCCATTGCTCACAGTAAGTCACGTGGTGGGCGATTTCAGAATCGAGCAATGCATGTACGCTTGGGAGAGCGCGGCGCATGTCATCCAAAGTACGCGCTTTGTAGATCGCTAATGCGTAAGCTCGTGCGTACTGCTTTAGGAAAAGAAAATCCTGCTTTAGGTAATGCAGAAAACAAGGCTGAGTCAGAATGCCTTTTGCCAATTGCTGTACGAAAGCATGCTCAGTGTATTCTTGCCAATCTTGGCGGCAAGCGTCGATCAAATCTTGGTATTTCATTATGGGTATCTCGTTATCAAAAGACCCTAGGCTTAGATCCTAAGGTCAGTAGCATTAGTCAAAGTTCGGTACGTAATCTTTCGCTTTTGGCAGTGTTTCGATGATTTTTTGTGAATACATGAATTCGGCATAATCATCGTAGCGTTTCAGATCTACTGCAGATGGACGAAGAGCGAAACGAGTTAGAGTGTCATTCCAAGCGCGTTGGTTAAGCTCGTTGTTGAGTGTGTCTGGTGAATAAGCCACAAACTCTTTCCACGACTCTTTTGGATGGTTAACGATGTAAGTGGTCGCTTGCTCTAGTGCTTTGTTGAATGCCTTGATGGCTTGTTTGTCGTAGGTTTTTGCATTGGCTACGAAGACTAACTCGTCATACGCTGGTACTCCGTGTTCTTCAGGGAAGAAGGCTTTAGCTTTATAACCTTCTAGTGCCAGTTGGTTGGTTTCGAAGTTACGTAGACCGCCCCAAATCGCATCCACTTTGCCAGATGCAAGAGACGAAGACAGCGCCCAACCTACGTTGATGATTTGTACGTCAGAAAACTTCACGTTCTCTTGCGCTAGCATGGTGCCGATTGTCGCTTCTTCGTTGCCTGCGATCGCAATACCGATCTTCTTGCCTTTTAAGTCGCCAAGGTTTTCATTCTTACCGTTGTCCAACACCATCAGCGTGTTGAGTGGCGTAGCAATCAGAGTCGCAGAGCGGATTAGTGGCAAACCAGCCGCGACATCGATGGTCAGGCTTGGTTGGTAAGAAATCGCCATGTCGACTTTACCCGCCGCGACCAACTTAGGTGGTGTACTTGGATCTGCCGGCTCTTGAATGTTGACCTTCAAACCTTGCTCTTTGAAGTAACCACGCTCTTTGGCAATCACGATAGGACCATGGTTTGGATTGACGAACCAATCCAACATCAGTGTCATCTCTTTTTCAGCGGCAAGCACGTTGGTTGATACCACTGAAGCGAGTAGAGCAGCAGCGCTCATAAGTTTGTTTTTATTCACGGGGTTCTTCCTTTTCTTTCCCAATTTCCTTTGGTTATTTTTTGCAATTATTTGCTTTCCCAAGGGATGGCTTTTTTCAATAATTTATCGGTGATGAAGTAGAGTGAGATAGACAGCATGGCGAGGATAAACAGCGCCGCAAACATCTCATCAATGATCATGCGAGCGTTGGCTTGGAGCATCAGATAACCCAAGCCTTCACTTGAACCTACCCACTCACCGACCACTGCTCCAATTGGCGCAATAACGACGGCAACACGAATACCTGAAGCTAACGTTGGTAGCGCGGCTGGCAATTGAATATGACGAAGTAACTGCCATTTAGAGGCGCCCATGGTCTTGGCAAGGTCGAGGTAACCTGTTGGTGTATTGCGCAAACCGTCGTAGCAACATGTCGTGACGGGGAAAAAGATGATGATCGCCGCCATGACTACTTTCGATGCAATGCCGTAACCCAGCCAAAGCATCAGTACTGGCGCGATAGCGAACACAGGGATCGCTTGGCTAGCAATCAGAATTGGCAGTAACCAACGCTTCAGCGGTTCGAACATCAGCATTTGCAATGCGAACAGCAAACCCATCGATAATCCAAGTGCCAAGCCAAGTAAAATCTCTTGCGCGGTAACCCAAGTATGTTTGAGCAGGACATCGTAACGAGTGACCAATCTATCCAGCACTTCAATTGGTGAAGGTAAGATGAAGCTTGGCATGTCGAATACCACCACAACCAACTGCCACAATCCCAAGATCACCGCTGTGCTAATGACCAAGCGCAGAGCCGGATGGGTCACGCGTTCTTTTTTACTAATGCTTGCCGAAACGGAGTTGTACTGAGTCATATCACTCATAGTCTTTCTCCAATTGATCCAAAATCGCTTGTTGAAGCGCGGCGCACTCTCCATCGAGAACTCGTGGCGGCTTGGAGTCTGGAACGACCAAGTGCTGAGCTTGTGCAGGCGTACCTTGCA
The DNA here is from genome assembly GCF_033338745.1 of Vibrio sp. Vb1026. Lineage (NCBI taxonomy): Bacteria > Pseudomonadati > Pseudomonadota > Gammaproteobacteria > Vibrionales > Vibrionaceae > Vibrio > Vibrio sp. Vb1026. The sequence goes on along the minus strand of NZ_JAWOTH010000001.1, from coordinate 6,623 downwards.
GTACATAGAGTTGGTGAGCTAATCGCACTGCTTCTTGTGGGTCGTGGGTAATAAGAACAACGGTCTTATCTTTCAGTAATTCGGCAGACAAGGTCTGCAACTTATGGCGAGTAACCGCGTCCAACGCAGAGAAAGGCTCATCCATCAAAACCAGAGGCTTGTCTTGCATCAGAGTGCGAGCAAGGGCAACACGTTGTCTCATGCCGCCAGAGAGCTGAGCTGGCTTAGCATCCGCGTAATCGGCGAGTTTTACTTGGTTTAGTAAAGCCAGTGCACGTTGTCTATTTTGCTCTGGTGCTTGCTCTTGAGAAAATCGAGAACTGAGGCAGACGTTGTCTAACACATTCAACCACGGTAGCAATAAATCCTGTTGAGCCATGTAAGCGATACGGTCATGCAGTGCAGCGCCATCGGTTGTGATGAGTTCGCCATGCCATTCGACTTTGTCGTCTAACAAACCCGCTAGATAACGAAGGATCGTCGTTTTTCCACAGCCACTGCGACCAAGTAACACTGTCCATTGATTAGCAGGAATAGTCATACTCAACCCTGCTAGCGTTGGTGTTTGGCTGTCTTTGTATCGCAGACTAGCATCGGAAAGCTGAATGCCAATCGCGTTAGCGAACATAAGTATGACCCGCAAAAAAGTGGTTCACAGGGCCATGGCCTTTACCTACATCCAATTCATCAGCGTGTGCGATAGCTTGGCTGATGTACTGCTTACCCAGGTGCACCGCTTTGTGTAGGTTGTTGCCTTGGCCAAGATAAGACGCAATGGCGGAAGAAAGTGTACAGCCTGTGCCATGAGTGTTTTTGGTTGGAAATCGCTTGGCGCTAATTAACTCGGCACTGTCTTGCATGATAAGCAGATCGTTGCTGTTTTCATTTTCTTCAAGGTGACCGCCTTTGAGCAGAATAGCTTTGGCGCCAAGCGCACGAAGGTCGGTAATCATATCGTTCATTTCAGATTCTGATTGAGGCATTGGCTTACCCGTCAATGCTGCGCCTTCGGGTAGGTTAGGGGTAATGATGTCTGCGAGCGGAATCAATTCTTCTTTTAAAGTGCTGATTGCCGACTGTTCCAGTAATAGATCGCCGCTGGTGGCCACCATCACAGGGTCAATCACGAAGTGTTTTGGCTGGTATTGTTTAATTTTGTCTGCAACGACTTTGAGGATGTTGGAATCGGCCAGCATGCCCACTTTGACTGCAACGATGTTGAGGTCGGTAAATACTGCATCAAGTTGGCTCTCTACATGGTCGAGAGGAATGGGGAAAATCGCAGAAACGCCTTGGGTATTCTGCGAAGTAATCGCCGTGATTACCGAGCAAGCAAAACTGCCGGTTGCGGACATCGCTTTGATGTCGGCTTGAATACCTGCACCGCCACCACTGTCTGAACCCGCGATGGTCAATACGATAGGGGTAGGCAAGGCTGGCGTTTGATGTGAATGAGGTTGTGATTGCTGCGTCATGGTCGCTCCTACTACAAGACGTATAGGAACTGACTTTGACCGTTGCAGATAGATCGATTTTTCGATCGCTATCGCTTACCTAAGAGGGGCGACGAAAGGCAAAGTGTGCATAGTTCCCTACGTCAGTGCTAACTGAATCAGGTTCAACGGGTCTCGAATTTCGATCTCAGCCAACACTTGTCGTGTGGCCCCCCGACTATTTCGTTCGGATGATAGCAGGACCATTGCGGAAGGGATACGTTTTTTGAGCGTAATTATAATGAGTATTCAATTATGCGAGGTGAGTGATAAAGTAAGCACCTAAATGGTTTGCTGTGTGGAATTTACTAGTGCAACGCTCTGGTGAATGAGCAGAACCTGGAATATTTAATAAATAATCGTGGTCTCGTTAAGCAAGGATTAGCACAAAACAAGGTTAAAAAACTGTTAAAATTTAACGTGTTGCCAATTTAACTTTGTTGAACTTTTTCACAGTTAATTAGGAAGGCTAAGACGATCATCGAGCAAGGAGACTTCATGCTTAATTCTGTAACAGCGAAGTCAGTGATCGATCATGCACTCTTTTTGGGGGCTGATTTCGCTGAACTATTCGTTGAACATCACCAAACCAACACTGTCCAGATCGCATCTGGTGAGGTGGACAAGGTTAACTCGGGTATCGATTTTGGTATCGGTATTCGTCTCTTCTTCGGTCATAAAGTGCTTTACGGTTACACCAACAGCACCGATGAAGCCGAACTTAAACGCGTAACCTCACTGCTTGCAGCAAAAGACAAGCGTGAGCAAATCGCGTCAGCAGGTTCTCTCAATCTGAACCGCTACCCAATTCAACATGGTTGTCGTATGCCACTTGGCAAAGACGCTAACCTAGATTCTAAAATTGCTTTCCTGTTGCAAGTTGACCAAGCCGCACGCGCAGAGAGTGAACATATCAGCCAGTTCATTGGCAGTGTGCTTCAGCGTGAACAGCAAGTGTCTATCTTCAACTCAGAAGGTCTACACGTTGACGATACCCGTCACTACATACGAGTTGCTGGTAATACTGTCGCTCAAAAAGGTAATGAGCAGTCTTCTGGTATGGAAGGTCCTGGCGCTCTTGCTGGTTGGGAATTCAGTGAACAGCTTGATGCCAAAGAGCTAGGTCAAACTATCGCGCAGCAAGCGTTAGTAAAACTTGGCGCGGATGCTTGTCCATCGGGTGAAATGCCGGTGGTGATTGGTAACGGCTTTGGCGGCGTTATCTTCCATGAAGCATGTGGTCACTTGCTAGAAACCACTTCCGTTGCGAAGAAAGCATCAGTCTTCCACGACAAGATGGGCGAAATGGTTGCTCACACCGCAGTGAATGCAGTCGATGATGGCACCATGACCAACGAATGGGGCTCGATTCACATTGATGATGAAGGTATGAAGACTCAGCGCACTCAACTGATCAAAGACGGTAAGCTAACCAGCTTCATGGTCGATAAAATGGGTGGCATGAAGACAGGTTATGAGCCTACGGGTTCTGGTCGTCGTCAAAACTACAAGTTCGCACCAACCTCGCGCATGCGTAACACCTTTATCGAAGAGGGCGAGCATTCACTTAATGACATGCTTGCAGGCATTGAACGTGGTATCTATGCGAAGAAGATGGGCGGCGGCTCGGTTCAACCGGGTACGGGTGAGTTTAACTTTGCTGTTCGTGAAGCTTATCTCATTGAAAATGGCAAAATCACCAAGCCTCTGAAAACAGCAACGCTGATCAGCACGGGTCCAAAAGTGTTAAAAGAAATCAGCATGGTCGGCAAAGACATGGCGCTTGCGCCGGGCATGTGTGGTTCCGTAAGTGGTTCAGTGCCAACAACAGTCGGTCAGCCAACGCTGAAAGTCGATAACATTCTGGTAGGAGGCGGTAACTAATGAGCCAAGAACAACAACTTCTCAATGCGGTTGATTACGTCCTATCAGAAGCAAAACGCCAAGGTGCAGAAGCGGACGTCATTGTAAACCGCAACAGCAGCTTTTCTCTGAAAGCGAACCAAGGAAAGCTGGATGAGTACAAAGTAAGTTCAAGCCAAGTGCTGGGTGTTCGTGTTGTGAAAGATGCGCGTGTTGCAACGAGCTATTCTGAGTCGTTAGAACAACCAAGCTTAGATTTGATGCTGACTAATGCACTGCAAAGCGCTCGTTTTTCCAAGCAAGATGAACATCAGACCATTAGTTGTGTGAACAGCCAAATCACGACTGACGTGGCTGAGATTGCTCAAGAAGACACAACTTCGGTTGATGAAAAAATTGAACTGTCTCTCGCACTTGAGCAAGGCGTAGTGGCTCTGCCTCACGCTTCTAGCGCACCTTACAATGGTTACAGCGATGGCGAAACACAACTGATCATTGCCAATACTCAAGGCACATTGTGTCAACACTTCGAGCGCTCGTTCACTTGTTACGCGTATACCTTGTTTGAAAAAGACGGCAAACAGTCAATGGCGGGTAGAATGTCACTGGGTCGCCGTTTTGATGAGTTGAATCCAGCTTACTGTATAGAAGGTGGCTACAACCTTGCTCGTGATCTTCTGGAAGGCGCTCCGGTTGCGACAGGTAACTACCCTGCTATTTTCCACATCAATGCGCTAGCAAGTTTATTCGGTGCTTTCGGCAGTGCTTTCTCTGGCGTAAGCGCGATGAAAGGCATTACGCCACTGGGTGACAAGCTTGGTCAACGTGTTGCGAGTGATTTAATTACCTTTACTGATACGGCTTACATGCCAAATGGTATGGCAATCGCGAGTTTTGATAGTGAAGGCTTCGCTACTCAAGATAATGTCATGATTGCTAATGGTGAGTTGAAAACCTTGCTACATAACAGCCAGACCGCAAGTTACTTGGGCGCAGTCTCGACAGCAAGTGCCGCTCGCGGTGCAAAATCGAGCCTAGACGTATCAGCGAATCACAAAGTGATTGCGACGGGTAACAGCAGTGCGTCAGAAGTAAAAGCGGGTGAGTACCTAGAGTTAGTCGAACTTCAAGGTGTCCATTCTGGTGCGGATGCAGTGAGTGGTGATTTCTCATTTGGCGCGAGTGGTTTCTTGTGCCGTGATGGTAAGCGCATTCAACCAGTTCGTGGGATCACGGTAGCGGGTAACTTCTACAATATGCTGCAAGAAGTTGAGGCAGTAGGTGATACTCAGCTAATTAACGATAGCCGAACTTTCTTCTCGCCAGACGTTCGTTTTGCTCGTTTGAGCATTGGTGGTAAGTAAACTTAGCATTACTATAGAAACAAAAAGAGGACTCAATAGAGTCCTCTTTCATTATCTAGCAACGTGTGCGCGAATAACTAGAATTCGCGTATGTCCAACTCATTGTGGATCAATACTACACACTGAGAAGCGAAAAGCATCTTAGGACCTAAGCTGATCTTCTCTGTGCCAAGGCGCTTTAAGCTGTTGAACGACTTCTTCGGCATCGGAATGTGATCGGTTAGTAAGAAACATGGATTTTCACCAATTTCTGCGTCACGAACAAATTCGCCTTTCTTGTCCAACATATAAAGTTGGTGGTCTTCCGCCAGTTCTTGCACCAAGCGTTCAAAGCTCACTGTACGAACCGTAATACCGGGTTCAACTTCACGAAGCTGCTCTTTACCCATACCAACCGAAGCATCCAAAGCGCGAGCCACTGCTGCAATCAAGGTTGACTCATGGAAGCCGCCAATGTTGGTGATGTCGTTGGAGCGAATAGTAATGGTGCGTGAGAAGTCTTTTGTGCTTTCCAAAACCAAGTGAACAACCACATCTTCACGGTGTGATTGAGCAACGAACATAGTGTTCATCATGGTATGAGCAAGAATCTCTGTATGCGCTTCATTACCAACACCTTCTAACAGTGCTTTGCTGGTGGTTGGCGCCGCGCGAGCTCGTAAAACAAAAGAGCGCATGAATTTAGCCTCTATATAGGAAGAGTGAATGCGCGGAAGTATATACCCAAGCAGGGAAGGGATGCGAGTTTAATAGCAAATGTGAACTTACTTACAAAGCTTCGATTGTCGTGCGGAGTGCGCTGGTTAAAATAGAGGTAACCTGTTAGGAGCGGTATATGGAAATCAAACAGATAAATAAAGACATTTATAAAAAGAAAGTAAACCTTGTGATTGGCGGTTTTGTTGCGTTGCTCGCCATCTCCTCTCTTGCCTTTAGTACCTTGTTGATTGTTTTGTTTGGCAACACTGAAGTCGTACCAGAACAATCAACGGGCAATTTCCATTGGAATTTGATTGGTGTCGTTCTCGCAGTTGCAACTTCCCTCTCTTTATTGAATCACATTAAAACTCGACCATACATGGAAGAAGTGCTGTACGTTTGGAAACTCAAGCAACTGCACAACAAAATCTTTCGTAAACTAAAAAGCATTAAAGCAGCCGCGAGCAATGACAATGTAAAAGCGCTCAATACGCTTAAGTTCTATTACACCACGCAACGCCAAGTGTTTGAGTTAGACAACAACACACTGACGATGAGCAGTGTAAATAAAGAATTGGAGGCTATCGAGCAAATCGAAGCGGCGCAATCACTGGATCTTGATATCACCAGCTTTGAAGAGTCTTGGATAGACACATATTGATTGCCTATTTGCTACTTGAAGTTAACAACTGAGTGCTAAAAATAAGCGTTTGAGTGAGATTTAATCATTCGACGCTTTTTTTTGAATTTTTTTCTGAAAAGGGGTTGCTAAGAAAAATCATCTCCCTATAATGCGCCTCCGTTGTCAGGGCAAAGCGGAAACGCAAAAGCGGTTGGCAAAAAGGCGAAAGAAAACTTCTAAAAATTAATTTAAAAAAGTGTTTGACACTGAAAGTTAATTCCTTAGAATACGCCTCCGCTTCGATAGCAAAGCTTACGAAGCAAGCTCTTTAACAATATAGACCTATCAATCTGTGTGGGCACTCGTTGATGATAATCCAAATAGTTTCTTCGGAAACAATTTAGGTTTCAATGATACGAAGTGACCATTGAATCGAAAGATTCAGCACAGTCAATTCAAACATTACTTTATGTAATGTTCAGTATTCATTGAGCCGAACAAAATCTTAAATTGAAGAGTTTGATCATGGCTCAGATTGAACGCTGGCGGCAGGCCTAACACATGCAAGTCGAGCGGAAACGA